>JBCBQS010000023.1:0-18144 GCA_039820085.1 Pseudomonadota bacterium | reverse complement strand
CAAAGCAGAGACAGCCGAAAAGCATGGCGCCGATCAGGTTCATGTCTGGCGGAGATCGTACGATATTCCACCCCCGCCTTTGGAGACCGATAGTCCATATCACTTAGGATCAGACCCGCGCTATGACGGCGTCCCTGTGCCCGTGGCCGAGAGCCTGAAGCTGACACTCGAACGCGTGCTTCCATATTGGAAGAGCGCCATCGTGCCGGTTCTTTCTGAGGGCAAAGACACCATCATTTCGGCTCACGGAAACTCGTTGCGTGCGCTCGTTAAGCACCTGTTCCGCGTCGCCGATGACACGATTACAGGGGTTGAGATCCCAACAGGAAATCCGTTGCTGCTCGATTTGGATCGCGATCTTGTCCCTAAAGCCGCGCGTTATTTGGATGCAGAGCGGGCAAAGGAGCTTCCCGAACTTCCATGAGTGAACATCGCTTTATCTTGCGGGCTGTCGCGCCCGAGGAGGGCGGCATTATTGCTGATGTGATCCCTATAGACCATCGACGAACAGCGGAACGTATGGCAGACCTTGGCAAAGATATTGAAGCACGGGTTTTGGCGCGAGCGGTTACCGCTCATGCTGAAGGTTGAGTGTTTCTGAACGATATGAAAACGGTTTTATTTGAATGAGCACAAACACCACTCATATGCGCCGCGCGCTTGAATTGGCCCGCCTGCAGCAGGGGCGAACGGCGTCTAACCCGAGCGTCGGGTGTGTGATCTTGGACCGAAATGGTGACAAAATCAGCGAAGCGGCAACCGGTGATGGCGGTCGCCCTCATGCTGAGCAATTGGCGCTGTCACAGCTTGATGAGGGCGCGGCCAAAGGCGGGACGGCCTATGTTACGCTCGAGCCTTGCCGCCAGCGCTCGACCGATGAGCCATCTTGTTCAGAGCGCCTCATCGATGCTGGAATTGCCCGCGTTGTTGTCGCGAGCCTCGATCCACACCCGCTCGGAAAGGGTGGAAATGACCGGCTGCAAGGCGATGGCGTTGACGTTGAAGTTGGTCTTTTGAGCGAGGAAAGCGATGCGTTTTACGCAGATTTCTTTGCTGCTCAGACCGAAAACGCGTCGTGACTGCTTGAACACAGCCGGGCGCTCGCTGTGGCTGATTCTGAAAAACTGACTTGACCTTAACCTTTGTGGTGTCAGCTTCTCCATGTCGTTTGAGTAATTGGAACGGTCCCATGATCGGAATCGTTGTTGTCAGTCACGGAAAACTTGCGCAGGAATTGGTGCGCGCAGCCGAACACGTGGTCGGACCTCAAGACGCATTTGAGGCGCTCTCGATCGAAGCCGAAGACGATATTGACGACCGCCGTGATGAAATTCGCGAGCGCGTCAAAGCCTGTAATACCGGCAAAGGCGTCATCATCCTTACTGACATGTTTGGCGGAACGCCTTCGAATCTTGCCCTTTCGAATCTCGCCAGCGGCAAAGTCGATGTCATTGGCGGTGTAAACCTGCCCATGTTGATCCATTTGGCGCAGATTCGTTCAGATTTAACGCTTCAAGAAGCCGTCCAGGCCGCAAGTGATGCTGGAAAGCGTTACATTCGGATTGGCTCGCAAGTCATGAGTCGAACAAAATGAGCGAACAGAGCCGCCAAGTCGAAATCGT
The DNA here is from genome assembly GCA_039820085.1 of Pseudomonadota bacterium. Taxonomy (GTDB): domain Bacteria; phylum Pseudomonadota; class Alphaproteobacteria; order Caulobacterales; family Hyphomonadaceae; genus Henriciella. Next base: position 16,522 of record JBCBQS010000023.1, on the reverse strand, counting down.
AAACCGTAAGGGCTTGCATGCGCGCGCCTCTGCGAAACTTGCTGAACTTGCGCTCACTTTGCCTGCAATCGTCACGGTCAGTTTCGAAGGTGAGAGCGCGGATGCGCGATCGATTATGGATCTTTTATGCTTGGGCGCCGGGCTCGGCAGTTCGGTCACTTTGAGCGCTGATGGTGATGACGCGCCATCGGCTTTGGATGCGGTTGAAGCCTTGTTTCAAGATGGCTTTGGTGAGCTTGCGGAAGACGCGGCCTGCGCTTGCAAATAGCGCTTAGAGCACCAAAGGCGCGAGCCAGTATCCTATACCCGTAATGATCACAATTCCGATGACATTCACGCGCAGCCCGCGTTGGATCATATGCCCGATTGGGACTTTATTCGTTGCATAAATAATCGCGTTCGGCGCCGTGGCGACGGGGAGCATGAAGGCGCAGCTCGCTGCAACGGCTGCAGGTGCGAGTAGGCTTGCCGGTGCGGCGCCAATCGCAGCGGCAAGCGCGCCGAGGATTGGCGCGAGCGTCGTCATTGTCGCCACATTGCTGGTCAGCTCGGTTAAAAAGATGACCAAAGCGACAACAGCGGCAATGAAGACAATCGGCGGCAAAACCGCCAAGGCGGTGAGCTGTTCGCCAATGAAGGTCGATAATCCTGTCCGGGTCACAGCTTGGCCGAGACTGATACCGCCGCCAAACAGGATGAGCACACCCCATGGCAACTTAACCGCTTCTTGCCAGTTGAGGATGGCGCGCCCCTTCCCAGCCCCTGCTGGGATAAGAAACATTGTGATGGCACCCGCCACGGCGATCCCCATATCGGTTACTGCAAATAGCCAAGGCACGTCCCAACCATTGTTACGCGCGATCGCTTGCGCCGGAACACGGGCGACCCAAAACAAAGCGACAATGCCAAAGATGATGGCTGCGCGCGCCTCTGGCGCCGTGACCGCACCAAGATCGCGGCGTTGATCTTTCACCTGTCGCATGGCCGCCGCCCCATCTCCGAGATGCGGCAAGCCTCGGGTCACCGACCACCAAGCGATCGGAACCAGCAGCACCAAGGCCGGGATACCAAAAGCCATCCACTGAACAAATCCAATCGCCGCGCCTGTATTCTCGACCAGCCAGTCAATCGCGATCAGATTGGTCGGCGTCCCGATGGGTGTGGCGACACCGCCAATCGAAGCGGCATAGCAAACCCCTAAGAGCAATGCGGTGACGAATTTTCCACTGTCGTCTTTCAGCGCTGCGGCTGCCGAAATGGCGATCGGGACCATCATCAGCGTCGTCGCAGTGTTTGAAATCCACATGGATAGAAGCGCGGTTGCGATCATGAATCCAAAGATCAATGCGGAGGGATGTGATCCTACGAGCGAAACAATATTCAGCGCGATCCGCTTATGGAGTCCCCATCGTTCAATCCCTAGCGCGATAATAAAACCGCCGAGCAAAAGCATGACGATTGGGCTTGAATAACCGGCGGCAGCCTCGCGCGCAGAGCCAGCACCAATCAGGGGAATGACGACCAGCGGAAGCAAGGATGTCACTGGGATCGGGATGGGTTCCGTCGCCCACCAAACCGCCATCCAGATCATCAATGCGCCAACCGCCCATGCCGAGAAGGTCAGTCCTTCCGGAACGCCGAGCAATAGCATGACTAAAGCAGCTGATGGGCCTAAGATTAGCCCAATCCGTTTCGATGTGCTCGGCGAGTCTTGCATGAGGGGCAATGGGCCGACCTTGGCCCAAGAAGTCAAGCGTTAGCGTTCAAGCACCAGATCGTTTCGGTGCACCACGGCGGGACGTCCCCGAAAGCCAAGCTCTTGTTCGATTTGGTCTGAATGCAGCCCAGCGATCCGTCCAACATCTTCAGAGGCATAAGCTGTAATCCCTTTGGCGATGACGCGACCGGATGTGTCTTGAATGCTCACCGCAGCTCCGCGTGGAAACGGGCCCTGCATAGACACAACGCCAACCGGCAAGAGACTCGCGCCTGACCGGAGGGCCGCAGCCGCCCCATCATCAATGATGACGGCCCCTTCTGGAGAGAGATGACCTTTCAGCCATGCCTCGCGGGCCTTGTCGGGCGTCGTATCCGACAGGATCCAACTGGCACGTGCGCCAGCCAAGAGTGCGGATAAAGGCCGTTCTCTCGTGCCAAGCGTGATAACCGTGGCGCACCCCGCACTTTGGGCGATGCGGGCGGCAGCAAGTTTGGTGGCCATGCCGCCGCTGCCGACATCGGACTCGCGATTGCTGTCACCGGCCATCGCGATATGCGCGTCGGTCAGGGATTCGAGCACAGGTAAATGTTCTGCGTCGGAGGCAAGGCGTGGGTCTGCCGTGTAGAGGCCGTCGACATCTGAGAGCAGGATCAGCACGTCTGCCCCCATCATTTGCGCGACCCGTGCGGCCAGTCGATCATTGTCGCCATAGCGGATCTCATCCGTGGCTACCGAGTCATTCTCATTGATGACTGGAACGGTTCCGGCACTCAAAAGTGTGTCCAGCGTCGCCCGCGCATTCAGCCATCGGCGCCGGTTTTCTGTATCCTCAAGGGTCAGCAAAGCTTGCGCAACGGGCAGGTTATAGGGCGCGAACGCTTGTGTCATTGCGGTCATCAGCATGGGTTGACCAAGTGCGGCAGCCGCTTGTTTTTCCTCGAGTTTTCGTGGTCGGTTCGATCCTAGTCGGTTGCGACCTAAAGCAATCGCCCCGGATGAAACCAAGATGACGTCCTGGCCGCTTGCGCGCCGGGCTTGCACGTCTTCCGCCAGTCCGTCGAGCCAGCTTTGTCGCGCAAGACCGTTCTCTGCGATCAAGGCAGATCCGATTTTGACCACAACCCGTTTGGCCTGGTGCAGCAAATTGAGCGGCTCCGCGCGTGTCATCCGAGCGGGCTCCACTCGGCATCATCTTCGGGCTCTCCTGTCACCGGCTCAACGATTTGCCCGAGCGCTTTCAGCATCAAACCGAGTGCGGGTTTGACGCCCTCACCCGTCACTGCAGAGAGCCGAAGTGGGGTATGACCACAGGCCGCTTCCAATAGCTTAGACTGTTCATCAATCAACTCGTCATCCAGGATATCGATCTTGGAGAGGGCGACGATTTCTGGTTTCGCCGCAAGCTCCGGGTCATAGGCCTCTAATTCGGCACGGATGGTGCGATAGGCCTCGTCAGGATTGTCTTGGCTGCAATCGACGAGGTGTAACAGCACTTTACACCTTTCGACATGACCAAGAAATCGATGTCCGAGCCCAACGCCATCGGCCGCCCCTTCAACCAGGCCAGGAATGTCGGCCAGGACAAAGCGGGAGCCTGGTCCAAGATCGACAATTCCCAATCCCGGATGAAGCGTGGTGAAGGGATAGTCGGCAATCTTTGGCTTCGCTGCTGTGGCCCGGCTCAAAAAGGTTGATTTTCCGGCATTCGGCAATCCCAACAGGCCTGCATCCGCGATCAGTTTAAGGCGCAGCCACAGGACGAACTCTTCGCCGGCCTCGCCGGGGTTGGAACGGCGCGGCGCTTGGTTGGTTGAGGATTTGAAGCGCAAATTCCCCCATCCCCCATTGCCGCCTTTTGCGACCATGACGCGGTCCCCAACTTCCGTAAGGTCGGCGATGAGAGTCTCGCGATCTTCCTCATAGACTTGTGTGCCGACGGGCACTTTTATCGTCTTGTCCGTCCCGCCGCGGCCATGGCGCTGCTTGCCCATGCCGTGGCCGCCGCGCTCAGCTTTATGATGCTGCTGGTAGCGATAGTCGATCAGAGTGTTCAAGCCTTCGACCGCTTCAACATAGACATGTCCTCCGCGGCCGCCATCGCCGCCGTCCGGGCCACCGAATTCGACGTAGGCTTCGCGGCGGAAAGAGGCGCACCCATTCCCACCATGGCCAGCTTTGACGTAGATTTTGGTCTGGTCGAGGAATTTCATAGTCGCTCTTGTTGGCTAATGTGCGACGAGACGCAAGGCCAGGTCTGGGTCAGTGCCGCGCGTATAACGAATGCAAGGGGCCTCTGTCCCGCGCGCCATCCCAAACAAGACAGTTTCGCCAACCGGTTCGAACCCGAGTTTGGTCAGGATCCGACCCGAGGCTGGATTGTCTATAAAATGGCCCGATGAAAACTGCTCAAGGCCCAAGCGATCTTCGGCGTAATCGAGCACCGCAATCGCCGCCTCACTGGTGAGACCTAACCCCCATAAGGGTTTTGCCAGCCAATAGCCAAACTCCCAGACGTCCATGGGAAGCCGGCGCAGACTGACGCAACCCACCATCTCGTCCTTCAAATGGGTCACCGCGAATGTGTAGGCCTCGCCCTTGATCCACTTTTCCGGCACGTCGCGAAGCCAGGCTTCCGCGTCCGTGGCGAGATAAGGGTGTGGGACACGGCCAAGATTCCAAGCCACCTCTCGATCATTGAGGCAGGTTGCGATCTGCGCTGCGTCTGAGGTCATGGGCGGACGCAAGATCAAACGCGGAGTCTTCAAAATCACTGGATTGGCCATTTCCCGCTCCCTAATGCGCGAACACGACTAATGGGCAGTGCCCATCGCCATTTCAGGCGTCGCCCTTAATGCATAGCGCCAAGCGGCGTCTTTGCCACCACGCGCGAGGCTGTAGAGCTGCTTTTCGCCGACACGGACAAAGCCCAGCTTTTCTAGAACACGGCCCGATGCTGGATTATCTTGGAAGTGACCCGCGATGAATTGCGTGACTCCAAACGTTGCTTCCCCCCAAGCGAGCAAGGCGCTTGTAGCTTCAGTCGCCACGCCTTTGCCCTGCACGGCCCGGTCGACCCAATAGCCGATTTCCCAAGCCTCTCCTTTGGTGCGGTTAAAGCCAACCGATCCAATCACGCCGGCCTCTTCATGGGTAATCACGAAGGCATACTCTGTGCCTTGCGCGCGCGCCTTTTCGGCATAGGCAATCCAATCCAGTGCATCTTGCGGCGCATATGGATGCGGTAAGCGGGCGAGGTTGCGCGCCATATCACGGTCATTCACGCAACAGGCGATTTGCCTGGCATCTTTTGGTCGCGGCGGTCGCATCAAAAACCGCTCGGATTTGAACTCGAATGATCCACCCATTTCAGGTCTCCATTCGGGAGGCAAAGAAAAAGGGAGGCAGTGGCCTGCCTCCCTTCGGAACTTTTCGGCCACCTCCTCGGCGGCCGGACGTGACCGCGCTATTCTGCTGCGTCCGCGAGCGGTGTCACTGACACATACTGGCGGTTATTACGCTTGCGTGTAAACTCGACTTTGCCCTCTACGAGCGCATAGAGCGTGTGGTCTTTGCCCATGCCGACGCCGCGACCAGGATAGGTCTTGGTTCCACGCTGACGGATAATGATGTTTCCTGGGATGACGTGTTCGCCACCATATTTCTTGGTGCCCAGGAACTTAGGATTTGAATCGCGTCCGTTCTTAGACGAGCCGCCTGATTTTTTATGAGCCATATCTGGTCTCCAATCTCTTGCCTCAGCCTATAGCCGAGAACTTAACCTTTCGCGAGCTCTTTCGCCTGGGCGACCCAGTCATTGCTCTCAAACTTACCGGCGGCGCCGATTTTCTCTTCCAGGGCGTCGATGTCGGCTTTCTTCATTTTCGCGATTTGCGCAAATGTCGTGATGCCTTCTGCTTCGAGTTTGCCCGCGAAGACTTTGCCGAGGCCCTTCATCTTTGTCAGGTCATCAGCAGCTGCTGGCGCAGCCTCTTTCTTCGGCGCTGCTTTCTTTGCAGCTGGCTTCTTCTCAGCCGCTTCTTTCTTGGCTGCCGGTGCTTTCGCTTCAGCTTTTGGTGCTGCTTCTTTCTTTGGAGCAGCGTCTGCTTTCTTCGGCGCCGCTTTCTTCTTCGCTGGCGCTTTCTTGCCGTCTGCGAGGATCGACTCGATCGTCACAACGGTCTCGAGCTGGCGATGACCCTTCTTGCGGCGGTAGGTATTGCGCTGACGCTTTTTCATAATCAGCACTTTGGCGCCCTTGCGTTGCTCCGCGACGGTGCCAACCACGCTTGCCCCTGCCACCACGGGCTCACCAATGGTTACTTTTTTCTCGTCGCCCAGCATGAGAACGTCTTCAAATGTAACGCTCTCACCTGCGTCTATGGCGAGTTTTTCAATGACGATTTCATCGCCTTCGGCAACTTTGTACTGTTTGCCACCTGTCTTAATGACCGCGAACATGGCGCTCGTCCTTCTCAGAACTCAAAAAATGAAACTTTGGCCGCTGCCGGTGTCGGCGCGGACATGAAGGCGCGGGTAAACACCAAACAAGGGTCTGAGTCAAACCTATTTGCGCATGAAATGCAGGGCTTGAACGATTGGCCCGCGCCGCGTAGGGCCTAGCGCGCTGGAGAGGTGCCGGAGTGGCTGAACGGGACGGTCTCGAAAACCGTTGAGCGCGCAAGCGTTCCGAGGGTTCGAATCCCTCTCTCTCCGCCACCAACGGCGCTATTTACTCTCTCAGAAATGGTCGAGGGTCAAAGTAGAGGCGAATGGCCGTGATCTCACCATTTTCAAATTCTAAGCAATGTGCGTATTCGACAGCATCGCGCGCTTCATACTGGAAGACGAGCTCGACACAGGCGCCATGCAGCGTCTCGAAACGCTGCACAACATCGATCTCTTCGATGCCTAAGCTTGGAACAATTTGGTTCAAAAACCCAATCACAGCGGGTCGTCCGACAATCGGCTGGGGAAGTGTTGTTCCATCAAAGGTCACAGTCTCTGCGAGTGGCAGCGTGTTTGCCGATTGAGTCTCAAACAGAGTAAAATACTCATCTAATAGAGACGCGTCCTGGGCGTGCGCGAAAGACGTGCATCCGAGAAGGGTCGCTGCGACGCTCGCAAACGTATATCGAAGGGTCATGATCTTTTCCTTTTCTTCGTCGACGTTAAATCAGGTCGATCAATTTCAGACAGCGAACCGCTAGACCGTAAAAGGCGGGCGCTGATATCCGCCGATCCCAGCATCTGCCAGGGCTTTCGCGAACCAAATCGGCGTCGCGTCCTCATAGTAGGGGCCGAGAATTTGTAGACCGACGGGTAGCCCGACTGCGGCAATGCCAGCGGGCGCCGCCGTCGCGGGCAAGCCCGTCAAAGTGGCCGCTGCTGCCCAAAGATGGGTTTCAAGCGCATCCTCTGTGGTCAGCCCTCCAGGCACGCGTGCGGTCTTCGTTTGGACGGGCATCAAAAACACGTCAAACTCGGAGAAGTAATGTTGCCAAGCTGCCCGTAGCGCCAATCGTTCCGTTTCCATCCTGACAAAAGCGGCGCGGCGATCGGCAAAGCCCTGGTTGAACGCCCCATCATAGCTGCCGGTTTCCCAAGACGGACCGTCTTCGAATCCGACCGCCTCGCGTTCGGCAATCACATCCGGCATCGACATCATGGTCGAAATTGTTGCGCGGAAATAGTGCCGCAAGTCGCGTTGGCGGCGGGGATCGACGCCATCTGGCCATCCTTGTTTCAACGATGCAACCTTGCCATCCAAAGACTGAATGAGCGAGTCCAATACATCCGCCGAGCCGGTATCCAGAGGGCCATCTGGATGCGCCATCGCGAAACCAACTTTAAAGTCCTTAAGCGCTTTGTGTCGCGCTTGCGGGACGCGGTAGGACAGCGCTTTCGAGGCTGCGCCATCCGGCCCACCGATGACATTGAGCGCCGTCACTAAGTCATCTGCAGAGCGGGTCATAGGACCGGCGCGCGGCATTTCAGTTAGGCTATCAATTTCTGCCATCACTGCGCGCATGAAGGGCGGGGCGATCGATGGGACATGCCCGCGCTGCGAAACGATGCCCGCCGTCGGCTTGTGGCCATAGATCCCGCAATTTGCGGCAGGCTGCCGGATCGATCCCCCAAGGTCGGATCCGACGTCTAGGAAAGAGAGGCCCGCTGACAGCGCTGCTGCGGCCCCGGCCGACGAGCCGCCCGCAACCCGATCTAGATTCCAAGGATTTAAGGTTTGGCCATAGACAGGGTTATTACCGTCCCAGTCTGCCAACATGAGTGACACATTGGTTTTTCCAAGGATGATTCCGTCTGCCGCGATCAGTCTTGCAGCGACGGCGCTGTGTTCGGTCAGCGGCGTGCGGGGGGCGTCTGGGCTGCCCCAAGTTGTTTGTAGTCCAGCGACATCGAAGCTCTCTTTGAGGGTGATGGGCAATCCGGCAAGCGCTCCGAGCGTCTCTCCATTTGCGCGTGCCTCGTCAACACGGATGGCTTCTGCGAGGGCCTCTTCTCGGCGAAGAATGGCCAAGGCGTTGACGCTGTCTTGCGTCTGATCGATCCGATTGAAGCAAAGCTCTGTGAGCTCGCGGGATGAGACCGATTTGTTTTGCAATGCCGCCAATGCCTCATTTGCGGATGCGAACGGCAGATCGCTCGCCGATTTGGGGGTTTGGGCGAAACTCGTCTTCGCAACGCTTGCGCCTACCGTCAGGGCGGCGGCTGTCGTTTGCATCAATCGGCGTCGGTTTAAGATCATAAAGGTCTCCAATCTGGGGCGTACATGCGATTAATGGGGCGCGCTTGTGAGCGGTCCACAAGTGCGGCTGCGCTAAGAATCGCCGTCTGGCCGGGCTTGGCCGGACTTGGCCGCGGGTCAGACTTGGTCTAGCGTTCAGCTTCTCGGAGTGTTTCGGCAAAAGGCGCAGTCCCGACTATGACGTCTCAAGAGATTCAAGATCGCGAAACTCGTCTTGTGGGCTGGAAACGGATCGCATCCCATTTGGGGTGCGGCGAGCGAACAGCGCGGCGGTGGGAACGAGAAGAGAAACTCCCCGTTCATCGCCAGCAACACGCCGCTCAAGCGACTGTTTATGCCCATGCAAGTGAACTGGATGCTTGGCTCGCCTCGCGCACCGAAGCAGGCGCGCCTGCGCCCAACTCTTCGCACCGATTTAATCATCGGTTCGCCGTCATTGGTGCGATAGCGATTTGTCTTGGGCTGATCGGGATCGTGGGCTGGCGCAGCATAGATCCGGGCCCGCAAGCTGTGATCTCAGGATCTAATGACCCGGTGGCCGTAGACCTTTATGAGCGGGGGCGGGCGCTTTGGCTTCAGCGCGGCAAGGAACCAAATACGCGGGCGGTCAAATTGTTCGAAGAGGCCGTCGCGCGCGATGAAAATTATGCGGAAGCGTGGGAGGCGCTTGCTGGCGCTTGGTTGACCTTACCGTCCTATTCGGATGAAGCCGATTCAACCCGAGCGTTTAACGAGGCCTTATACGCAGCGGATCGCGCGGTCCGGCTCAATCCAAATCTTGCTGAAGCGCGCTCAGTTATGGCGGCTGTCGCCCAACGCCGTGCGGACTGGGCCGAGTCCAAACGAATTTTCGAGGATGCGCTCTTACAAGACCCAGACAATGTCATGCTGATGCTGTGGCTGGCAGAGCACCATCGCGATTTAGGACATATCGAGACCGCCAAAGCGGTGCTGAGGGAAGCGCTAGAAATGTCTCCGTCCTCACCGCCGATTATGACCGGACTTGCCATGAACAGCCATGTCAGCCTTGATCCGTCATTCGCTGAAGGGATGCTGGAAACCCTTTGGGATGGGATGGGATTTGAGACGGTGGATGTGTGGTATGGGCTATGGCACCTGAAGCTTCGTGCTGGTGATTATGACGCGGCCATGGACTGGCTTTCGCAGGCCCCACCGCCAATGAATCGGGATATGCTGGCGGCTTTTACGGTTGCCAAACGCGATAGAAACCCGGACCAGTTAAATGAGGTTCGTTCGGCCATTGCTGCGGCCTATGATCAAGGCGCGCCGGCATGGCTGGCCTATTCGCTACTTGACCATTTGGAGGCCGCTGAGATCGGGCAGCAGATTGCCAGGCGCGAGGTCGCGAATGGGCGGTTTTATCTCTCCGTCGTGATGTTTGACCCAATGTTTCCTGACGGCCGACAAACGGAAGACTTTGCGGCGATTGTCACGGACCTTGGATATCTCGACTATTGGAAAGCCTATGGCGCGCCCGATTTTTGTGCGGAGCGGCCTCAGCCGCCGATTTGTATCGGCCTGCCGGATCAGAACAGCGTGACCCCCTAAAGCTGACGACAAAAAAAGGGGCGGCGAAATGGCCACCCCTTTTCTAATTTCGGTTCAGCTTTCAATTAGCCAGCTGAGTATGGCAAAGACGAGTGGTGCAGGTTGATTTTCAACGCACCTTCTTCGTCCAGAACGTAACCAAAGGTGTACTCAACTTTGGTTTCTGATCCATCAGGTCCAGTGAAGTAATAGTTGCCCATGGCTGTCGCTGAGTCGCCATCTGTGTAGATGCCGTTGCTTTCCCAGCGCACATTGGTCCAGCCTTTGATCGCAAAGCCTGTGTCTTCTGTGCCTTCTTTCCCGATGAAATAGGCCAGTGCTTCGTCAAATGTCTCACGGAACTGGTCGTCGGCTGCGAGCGTCGGCTTAAACATCACGGCTGTTTCGCCATAAGCGTAGAGCGAGTTAATGTGCTCTGTGGCGCGTGCTTTATAGTCGCCGTCTTCAGCGTGAACGCTTGAGATTGCAACGATGCCATTGCCCCAAGTGGTTTGGGCTTCAACAACGTCTGCTTCTGTAATGCCAGCTGCGTAAGCTTCTGCATTGTCTGCCATTGCTGGAGACAGGCCTGCTGCGATGGCCAAACCGGCCACGCCACTCAGCATAGTTTTGGTAGAGATTTTCATGGTCGTATTCCTTTTGATATCCTGGCTGCGCATCGTTAGGACCGTTCAAGGCTGCCGCTCCAATTGCTTGATCGACAGCAAAATTTCACGAATGAGAAGGCTCCCTCTGAGCGCATGCGATAGGATTTGTTTTCAACTATAGCGATTTCAAATAGACATTTACTATCGTATTAAGAGTCCCAGCCTCTCAATGATTGAGGACACAACCAATTTGATTGCGGGTGAACGAACGCGGTGGCGTCACAGCAGCGTGAGCCTCAAGGACACATTTCTTCTTACACCTCCTTCAGGCAGGCCGCGCGGGCGCTGCCTTCAATGAAGGTCGGCAACTCTTTCTTGCACGAACACAGTTAGTTTACCGATCGTGTCAATTGCAGAGCTAGAAAACCGCGGCCGTCAGCGTTAGTGTGAGGTCTACCTAAGGATTCTAACGAGGCTTTTGACGCATATGGCTCAACGTCCCGCCTTCGCCGCCGTGTCGCGCTCGCTCGAGTATTTTCGAGGGATCCATATCAAGGATAAGAAGCTACATGTTCCGCATCCACGGGTACGCTTATCGTTGGATCGCTCCTTCTTTCGCAGTTTTTTTGCAGTGCTTCAGCTCTATGCCTATTTGGTCACCGTTGGCGTCTCGCGCGTCTTTAAGCGGGACCGGGCCCGTCAAACCATTGCTTTCTATCCCCACAGCGCTCCGCCCTGGTACAATATTTGGCTGGCAACGCAGGTCAGTGACCTGCAAATCATCTCCGATATTGATGAGGCGGATACGGTTTTTGTTTTTGAAGACGAAACCTATAGCCGTGCCGGCCGTCAACTCACAGCTGACCAGCGTGCGCGGGCCCTCAATGACCGGATCGAAGACATCTCGAAAACCCATGTCGCGCGCGTATTTGCGAACGTGTTTGGATATTCTCTCGCCGTCGATCCGTTGACCTATCACGGGCGCGCGGTTTGTAAGTCCGACACGAACGGAACGCACGATGGAAAAATCGTTGAGTGTCCGATTGCGCCCAAAGAGGTTGAAGCTGGAGCCGTTTACCAACGCCTGATTGAAACCGCGACCGACGGTCACCGCAGCGAGGACCTACGAACCAATGTCGTAAAGGGCGCGCTTCCTGTCGTGTTCCATAAGTTCAAATCGCCTGAAAACCGGTTTGGCACCTCTTATTTGCATACCGATGTGTGCCTGGCGGACGAGGTGCTCTCACGCCAAGAGCAAGAACAGATTTCCGAATTCTGTCGTCAAATCGGCCTGGATTTTGGCTGTATCGACGTCTTGCGCGATGTAGAGGATGGCCGAATTTACATAGTTGATGTAAATAAGACTTGTATGCCGGTCTTGTCTTTAAGTTTCAAAACACAGCTTCGGGCCCTTCGGCTGATGGGCGGCGCGCTTAGATCGGCGGTCAAGGAACGGTAAATGCACTCGGCTCGACTGCTCATCCAAGACATATTCTGCGCGAACTGGTTGTCGAAGCGGTCGCTCAGCCGGATGGAAATTTCTCGCGCGTTGAATCATCGCAGCCATAGGCGCTGGATGGTCGAGTATCTTGAGCGCAAATCCGAGCTGGCACGTCTTAACTTGATCGTGGCCCTCAGCCTGATCGTGTATTGGCTGAAGCATCACATCAACTTTCGATCGCGCCAGGTGCTGAACGGCGCTTGGTTGGCGACGCCCGCCCTCGCCATCGATCATGCCCGCGCCGCGCTTAAACATTATGATGCCGCTGTTCGCGAAGATGGGTTGGCAATTCTTGCATATTTTGGCGATCGCAGCAGCTTGGACTTGATCCGGTCGCTGTTTAAGCACGCCGATCCAGAGACCCGTCAGCGCGCTCATCTTGCAGCGCGCGCGATCGAGCGAGAGATGCCGATCTTGTTTGTCGCCCCAAGTTTCTCGCGCTGAGCCTCCCAAGCCGTTGCCAGGTTTAGGGTCGCAGTGGCAGAAATTTCATCACGTCTTGCCAACAGTGATGTCGGACTGAGTCACGGACGCTCGTGACGGGTGCTCACTGCTCGGTCCCCTTTGACAATTCTGGAATGATTATTGAACTGGCGAATATCTCAGCCGAACGAGGTGACGCGTGACCGCGAGTTTATTGTCGAAACTGCAAGGACTTGTCGGGTTCCTCTACCCGGATGAAGACGCTGAAGCGCTGTCCAAGCGCATCTTCGACGTCTTCTTCGACGACCCCGCTCATCTCAGGGACACGCCGCGATATCCCGACGTTCAAGGCCAATGGACGCAGGATGATGTGCTGCTCATCTCCTATGGGCACTCGATTATTGATGGCACGCATAAGCCGCTCGATTTGCTATACGATTTTCTAACTCGATATCTGAAACCGGCGTTCACGGGCGTGCACATCTTGCCGTTCTTTCCGTTTTCTTCTGATGAAGGGTTTTCTGTGACCGATTATACGTCGGTGAACCCTGTGATTGGCGATTGGGCTGATATCAATCGCATCGCGTCGGAGTTTAAACTCATGTCCGACCTGGTGCTCAATCATGTGTCGTCGCAGGGCGCATGGTTCAGCGCCTACGTCCAAGGTCAAAGCCCGTATGACCGCTATTTTGTCGAAGGTGATCCGAACGATGATCTCAGCGATGTGGTTCGCCCGCGCACCAGCCCGCTTTTGCGAGAAGTGGAGACTGCGAATGGCGTAAAGCATGTTTGGTGCACATTCAGTCACGACCAAGTCGATGTCGATTTCACCAATCCTGACGTCCTTTTGGAATACTTACGGATCACAAAGCTGCATATTGAGAATGGCGTGCGCGTGATCCGCCTCGATGCCGTGGCGTTTCTCTGGAAACGGGTCGGGACCAATTGTGTACATTTGCCCGAAACGCACGCGATCATTCAATTGATACGCCTTTTGCTGGATTATCATCAAGAGTCCGTCGTCCTGCTAACCGAAACCAATGTTCCGAACAAAGAAAATCTCTCTTATTTCGGCATGCGGAATGAGGCGCACAGCATTTACAATTTCTCGCTACCGCCGCTCCTCGTACATGCGCTTCTGACGGGGACATCTGAGTATTTAAATCAGTGGCAAATGTCGATGCCACCCGCCCCGCTTGGCTGTGCCTATCTGAATTTCAGTGCGAGCCATGATGGCATTGGCATGCGCCCGGCAGAAGGTTTGCTGCCGCCTGAAGACATCGACCTGATGCTGGAAAAAACCAAAGAATTCGGCGGCCTGATCAATATGCGCACCATGCCGGATGGATCCGAAAAAGCTTATGAACTCAATATCACGCTGTTTGATATGATGAAGGGAGAAGCCGCCGGCGATGCGCATCAGTTTGATCGCTTCATGTGCTCTCAGACCATTGTCTTGGCCTTGGAAGGCATTCCTGCGATTTACATCCATGCATTGCTCGCAACACCGAACGACACGGAAGGGGTTCGAAAATCTGGAGTCAATCGCGCGATCAATCGACACCGTTGGAATTATCCAACCTTGCGAGCGCATCTTGCCGACCCTGAGAGCATTCATGCTCGAAACATGACAGAGCTTAATCGCCGATGCCGGATCAGGCGCGCGCAAAAGGCGTTTCATCCGAACGCGACCCAATTCACGATGCAGCTTGGCGACAAAATTTTCGGCTTCTGGCGCCAGAATTTGGAGCGCGATCAGTCGATCTTCGCGATCCACAATATCTCAGACCAGGATGTGCACATCCCAGCGCGATCTTTAAATTTGATTTCGGGTGAAAACTGGTTCGATCTGTTAAGCGGCGATATCATCGAGCCACTCGGGCAAGAGATTCATTTTGCGCCGTATCAATGCCGCTGGATCACAAATCGTATCGGTGACGCGGACGCGCTCTAGGCTCTAGGCTCTAGGCGGCGTCTGCCTGAACCGCGTCTCTCAATCGTCCCATGACGCTTGGATCAGCCGCCTCAATTCGTGTCCAATTCGGGATGAGCGGTGTCTCTACCGGCGTTTCCAAGAATTGCGCACCGGCTTCGGCGACATTTGTTGCGAACAATTCGACCGCCCGTTCTTCTGAATTGCGATCCAGCGACAGCCCGTTCATCGTTGCGACCGCATCATAGGCTTCGATAAGGTCGAGTGCGGTTCGATAGTACGTGGCTTTCAACGTTCGGAAGGTCTCTTTCTGGAAAACGACGCCTTGGATGGCGAGTTTGCGAAACAGAGCTTTGCTGATGTCGCGCGACATCCTTGAAAGACCGGCATTCGAATCATTCTCAGAGAGGGGTTGGTGTTTGTGATCGTAATTGTCGGCGATTTCGACTTGGCAGACGCGCCGGGCATTGATGTTGCGATAGGCTTCGGACAGGACCCCGATCTCCAGCCCCCAATCAGACGGCACACGGATGTCTTTTAGAATGCTGGTTTGCATCGCGAACTCGCCCGACAGGGCATAGCGAAAGCTCTTCAAATAGCTGAGATAATCCAAATGGCCGAACAGTTCTGAGAGGGCATGTAAAAGCGGGGTGACGAGCAGTCGATTCACGCGCCCTTTGAGCGTGCCATTGGCAAGCCGTGGATAATAGCCCTTGCAGAACTGGTAGGAGAAATTTGGGTGGCAAACCGGATATAACAAACGCGCCAGCATATCGCGGCTATAAGTGAGGATATCGCAATCGTGCAGGGCCACAACATCGGCCTCTCCGCAGGCCAAGGTATAACCGAAACAATACCAAACATTCCGGCCCTTACCGATTTCCCGCGGCGCCAACGTGGCAGAGGCGAGATCATCATCGATCGCCTTCATGCGCGGGCCATCATTCCATAGAATTGAGTGCGCTTGCGGGAGCGATGAAAAGAACTCTTTCGCGCTTTGAAATTGCGTTTCGGTGGCTTTATCCAACCCGATCACGACATGGTCGATATAAGGAACGGTGGCGATTAAGTCTCTAATCGCCGGGAGCGCTTCGCCTTCAAGCTCCGAATAGAGCGATGGAAGAACCAGCCAGACTTTCTTCTGTTTGCAAAACTCGGAAAGCTGGGCTTCCAACTCTTCGGTGCGTGTGGTGCGCAAGTTTTGGAGCGTCGCCACGCGTCCGTGTTGGTGAAAATCTGCCACTGGTGATGTCCTATTTTGCGAAGGTGTCCAAGCCGAGCCGTTCGATTGTTGCTATGACAGCTGAGTTCCAGCCCGCCGGGCCTTCATCATCGGTGCGGACCACTGACTTGGTGGTTTCTTGTTTGAGTTCTGTTATGCCCGACCCGTGCTCATTCTTTACGATCACCGCGTAATTGGCGGCCTCAAGCATTTCAATATCATTCGGCGCATCCCCAAGCGCCAAAATCGGCGCTGGCGCAAATCTAGACGCGATTTTGAACAATTGATCGGCTTTTGTCGTACCGAATGACATCGTCAGAAACCGACCGCCCTGTCGCGCGGTGAGTCCCTTTGCCGCGAGCCAGTCGAGAAATTCACGCTTTTCGTCTTGCGACCCTGTCCATAAACCCGGCTCGGAAAACCCCCGCGATTTGGCCCGCTCAGCGCCGGATAAAGACAGTCCGGTGAGGCTCGACACGCGGCTCGCGGTGCAGTCGCCAAAGCCTTCGAAATTTTGAGACAGTCTTTCGGGCACCTCGTTTAAGATCGCTCTGATGTCTTGATAGGTCCCATCTCCCAACTCGCTCGCCGTTTGACCCGGCTCTAATACGCCCGCACCATTCTCGACGATCGCTGGGCAGTGTTCAAATTTCAGCTCGGTTCGGAGCGTGTCGATTTCCGCAGCTGTCTTACTGCTCGCCAAAATCAAAGCGGCGCCGTGCTCACGAAGGATCGATAAGGCGGGTAAAGCCGCTTCAAACGAATAGGTGTCGTGATCGAGCAACGTTCCGTCTAAGTCAGAAA
>JBCBQS010000022.1:0-18295 GCA_039820085.1 Pseudomonadota bacterium | reverse complement strand
GCGGACGCGGCCGCAGGCCGACGCAATGGTGACAGACCGTCCTGGCCTGGGGCTCTGTATCTTGTCAGCAGATTGTGTCCCAGTGCTGTTCGCCGACGCTGAGGCGGGGATCATCGGTGCGGCGCACGCAGGCTGGAAAGGCGCGCTCGCGGGGGTTTGTGAAGAGACCCTAACTGCAATGGAGGCCCTCGGCGCGGAGCGAAGCCAGATCGTTGCGGCAATCGGTCCAGCCATCCAACAAGCGAGCTACGAAGTTGGCCCGGAATTTCGCGACACATTTGTCGGCGAGCAGGAGTGGACGGATCGTTTGTTTGTGGCTGGGCGCGATGATCGCTCACACTTTGATCTTACCGGTTATGTAGAGGCTGTTCTGACGCGCGAAGGCGTGGCAGCGGTCGATAAGATCGCACATGATACATGCGCCATGGACGCCGATTACTTTTCGAACCGGCGCCGCAACCAGCGCGGAGAACCCGACTATGGACGAAACGGCAGCGTTATTCTTCTTGACGCATAGGAGCGGCCTGCGGCAGCGGCTCGCGGCGAGCGACAGCGTATGTGCCTTTCCAAATGTGCATGAGTGAAAAGTTACGTGAAGCATCGCGGCCCGCGACATGGTCTGCAACGTCGTTGAATTGTTTGGCCATGTCGAAATCATAGGCCACAGCCAAACCTTCATACATTCTAGACGTCGCGAGTGTTTCTGCTGGGTCGGAGCCCTCCTCAGGCGGAAAGAACACCATTCGAGACGAACTGTCCCCGCTTTCATTTCCTCTAAGCGCATCCTCAAAATCGCAATATGTGACGAGCAATTCACAGATGACGATTGCCGCACGTGTGTAACCATCATCATTGTAGCGGACGAGCTCATAAACCGGCTCGCGCTCATATGTGAACCCGGTGCCGAGTGCGAGATCGAGCAGTCCATTATGGCGCGTTTTCAGAACGTTCAAACTACCACCAGAGTTGGCGTAGACTTGTGTATATGCGCCGTCTGAATGGGTGATCAGTTGATGCATGCAGCCACCTGAACCGCAGAAATCAATGTGCTCCACGCGCACATAAAAGTCATCATATCCGTCATCATCAATGTCTTGTTGGATAATGATTGTGATGTCGTCTGGTGTGAAAGGTGGGGTGAATTCGCTTTGAAAAATGAACTCTGAAAGCGCGGTGTGATGGGCGGTTATAAAGTTGTCTCTTTGCTGTTTCGTATTCGGAATTTGATCCGCCCCGACCGAGTCACAAGCGACCGCAAAGCAAAAATCGAGAGAGACGTCAGAGTAGATGGCCGGGCGTTGGGCATGTGAAATCGTATTCGCTAATAGAGCTGTTTCCGCCCGGGCTTCGTCAAACGCGCGCATCAGCGGCGTTTGAGCGTTCTCGAGTTTTGGCAATAGGGTTCGCGTGAAGACGGAATAAGGCGAGGCGTCTTCGGGATCGAGTCGGTCCAGCGCGCGTTGACTGGCGCCAGCGGCATAAACGACAAGCGTGCCCGGTATGGTTTGTTGGGGCACCAAACCCTTGGTGACGGATTTCGTCCCGAGATCGAATGGATTGTCACGGCATGCATCGACAATCGCCAGCACGAGGCTTGGGTCTTTGGCCCGAAATTTATTGATCACCGATTCGTTCAAATCGAAGGTCAGGCGCTCGAGCACCACTTCCGTTGTGCGCAAAGGCGCATCTCGCATGGCGACAAAATTGCGCGCGCCATCTGACCAGCCATGACCGGAAAACACAAATACGATCTCATCGCCTTCTTCGATGGAAGCTTCAAAATCCGACAATGCGATAAGAAAATCTGTGAATGACGGATCAGTGAGTTTGGTCACTTCGAACCCGAGCTGATTGGCGAACACATCCGCATATCCTGCAGCGTCTGCCAGGGTTTTCGTAAGATCCGTCAGCTCATCATAATTCTGAACACCGACAATAAATGCGCGTTTGGTTTGGGCATTGGCAAAGGCGGTGAGCAGCATGGTCAAGCATAGCGCGATCAATATTCGCATCTTCGGGTCCCTCCACAGCATCAATTTTGCCAAGCTTGCGATTTCAGTCAATGCTGACAATTCAGGTCCACCAATCAATAAAAAAAGCTCCTCTGATCAGAGGAGCTTTTTTTATTGATATGGAAAAGTGACGCCTCGCTTAGGCAGGTACCCGCAAGCGTGGTCCAGCGGCGTTTACGTCGGCATCGACATGCGCTTCGTAGACTTTGAAATTCTCAATGAACATTTGTGCGAGCTTTTCAGCTTGCGCATCATATGCAGCTTGGTCATCCCAAGTTTCACGCGGGTCCAAGATCGTCGCGTCCACACCTTCAAGAGCGGTCGGTACCATAAAGCCAAAGGTCTCATCCTCTCGGAACTCGGCCTCATTGAGCGATCCATCTAGGGCAGCATTCAAGAGTGTGCGTGTCGCCTTGATAGGCATGCGGTGTCCGACGCCATGCGCGCCGCCCGTCCATCCCGTAGAGACCAACCAGCAGTTCACATTATACTTGTCGATCAATTCACCGAGAAGTTTCCCGTATTCGCTTGGATGGCGGGGCATGAAAGGGCCGCCAAAGCAGGTTGAGAACGTTGCGGTTGGCTCTGTGACGCCTTTTTCGGTTCCAGCGACTTTCGCGGTATAGCCAGACAGGAAGTGGTACATTGCTTGAGCAGGTGTCAGCTTTGCAATTGGTGGCATGACGCCAAACGCATCACAGGTCAGCATGATCAGGTTTTTCGGCTGACCGCAGCGTCCGCTCAGTGACGCGTTTTCAATCGCTGAGATTGGATACGCTCCGCGCGAGTTTTCTGCCAATGTGTTGTCGAAGAAATCGAGCTCACGCGTCTCAGGGTCCATGACGACATTTTCAAGGACTGTGCCCCACATGCTCGTGGTCGCATAAATTTCAGGCTCGTTCTCCGGCGAAAGATTGATCATTTTCGCGTAGCAACCGCCCTCGAAATTGAACAAACCGTTTTCCGACCAGCCATGCTCGTCGTCCCCGATCAAGGTTCGGCTGGCATCAGCAGAAAGCGTTGTTTTGCCTGTCCCGGACAAGCCGAAGAAGATTGCCGCATCATTATTGCCGCCGTCATTGACCGAGCAATGCATCGGCATCACGCCTTTGGTCGGCAGGATGTAATTGAGGATCGTGAAGACAGATTTCTTTGTTTCACCTGCGTAGCTCGTGCCGCCAATCAAAACCAGTTTCTTCGCGAAGTTCACCGCAATGACAGTGTCTGACACGGTCCCATGCTTGGCTGGATCAGCGCGGAAGCTCGGGCTGTTGATGATTGTAAACTCATGCGAAAACGCGGCATATTCATCCGCTGTGGGGATCCGCAAAAGATGACGGATAAACAAGGAATGCCAGGCAAACTCGTTGACGACCCGAACCGGGGCGCGGTGATCGAGATCTGCGCCGCCAAACAATTGTTGGGTGTAGAGCGTCTTACCATTGAGGTGCGCCTGGAAGTCTTCCCAAAGCGCATCAAAGTGTGCAGGCGTCATCGAGGCGTTATTGTCCCACCAGACGGAGCTCTCAGTGGTTTCGTCTCGAACGGTGAATTTGTCTTTCGCCGATCGACCGGTGTGCTTGCCAGTTTTAACGAGCAAAGCCCCACCTTTTGCAACGTCCCCTTCGCCGCTTCGGACCGCTTGTTCGTAAAGACGTTCTTCGCTCCAGTTCTTTCGAACCTCTTCCGCCTCGATCCCGAGGTCTGCTAACTCTACGTTCTGCTGAGACACGGTTTTCTTCCCCTGAAAGTTATTGTCTGCGCCTACCCAGGAGTGTCACAAATTGAGAATGATTCCTGAAGTCGCCGATACAACTGCAAGCCTTCCGCCAGCACCACCCCTTGAGTGGCGGTAAACGCTGTCAAAACTGCTAGTCAGCGCTGTCAAAGTCTGCGGTGAACAAACCCTAGGCGAAAAAGTCCGTATACACCCAATTTATTGGCGTGGTGTCAGGTTTTTTTGTGTGGAGATTGCATTGCCGCGTTTCAGCTGACGTAAGACCTGACGATTCGGGGCGACCGCCGATAGGGCTTCGAGTCGTGCCGGTGCGGGATCATCAAAAATGCGGGCGGTTAGGATCGTGGCAGCCCAAGGGGCCCAGGTGAACCCGCGTGACCCATAACCGCTGGCCACGAACAGACCGGACCGGCCATAGTCGTGGCCACCAATCCGCCACTGCGCGCGCTCAAGCGTTTGGCGATCGTTTTGCATCCGCGTCGCATCGGGCAGCGCTCCGATCAGGGGTAACCGGTCGGCGGTTGTTGCCCGAACGCCTGCACGCGAGTGGGTTGGCCCTCGTTTGGCTTCTTGGAGCCAATAGGGGGAAAGCCCATCAAGCGCGGCAAAGTTCTGATCTCGCGCCATTTGGCTCGTCTCTGGTTCACCGCCATTGTGATCCGCAAAGGTCGCCCCCCAAAGTCTTTGGCCACCATTCGTGAGCGCGTAGTGGCCCTGCGCGACCGCGCTCGGAGGGGTATCTAACGCGCTTTCAACCCACTCGACTTGACCCAGGCGACCTGTGATCGCGAGCTCCGGCACCAATTGGCTCAGCTGCCATCCAGAGGCGAGGACGATGGCGTCGAATGGTGTTCCGTCGATGGTTTGCTCAGCAAGATTGATCTTTGGCGCGCATCCCAATTCAACGCGTTGGTTGTCTAAGAGATGTGAGATCAGGGGTTTCGGTTGAATGATGAGACTCTTTTTGTGAAGCAAGCCATCGCCTCGGACAGCCTCAAGCTGTTCAAGACCAAGCGGCGGGTCCGCAAGAACGGCTCGAAACCGCTCCGCCTCTTTCTCGTCCCGCGGGCGGTGCAGGGTCTCGGCATATGTGATGCCCGGCATATCCGCGTAGAAGGTCTGTGCGTGAAGGTATGCGTCAATGAGCAAGCGGGCCTGTGCAGTGTCGCCCGCATCCAAGCGCGGCATCATCAGGGCGAGTGGATTCCCGCTTGTCCCATTGCCAGGCTCCGACAGTCGATCAAAAACGGTGACCTCTGCACCGCGCTGTTTCAAACGATAGGCGAGGCTCGCCCCGGCGATCCCGGCTCCGATCACCGCAACCTTTGGTGTGTCGACAAGTTTTAACGCGGGTTCGGACGTGACTGAGTAAGTTGCTTCCAGTCGTTCGCGTTTGCGGGCGTGGCCTGCGCGTTTCTCAACTTCAAATCCGACGCTCGATAAGCCGCGCCTCACAGATCCCGCAACTGTGAATGTGCCAACACGTGCATGAGGCGCTGATCGCTCTCCAATCATGGGCCACAGCACGTCGTCCCACATGGCAGCATTTTTGGCAGGGCTGAAGCCATCCAAAAACCAAGCATCTGCTTTGAAGTGTGCTTGTGGAAGCGCCGCTTCGATCAAACCAATATGAAGTGTGAGTGTGAGGCGCTCTTCCGGCCAGACAATCTGGCGAACCCCATAGGCGCGCGGCGGCCACTTGGCGCACAAGCGAGCCGACAGATCTGATAATTCAGGCCAAGGCTGCATGGCGCGTGCAATATCTTCTGCATCCAGTGGAAACCCTTCGAAGCTGACAAAATTTAGCCACCCTGTGCTTGGTCGCGTCTCCCGCCAAAGCTGCCACGCTGCCAAAAAATTTAGGCCCGTGCCAAAGCCCAGCTCTGCAATTGTGAAGGATGGCTGAGATTGCCAGGCTTCCGGCAGCCCACATGCTGATAGAAAAACGGTGCGCGTTTCAGCCAATCCATCTTCAACGGAGTAATAAACATCATCGACTCGTGGATCGACAGGCGTGCCGTCATCTTTCCATTGCAGATCTGGTCTCGGCGGCAATCTCATCGCGCCGCTTTAGCGATTAATTGAATGCCTCGCCAGCTTCCAAGTGACGCTGTTCATCGATCCATGCGCATCGGAGATAAGTGAATTCTTGTCCGCACCTGTGGCGTCGCAACAAACGCGGCCTATCTCTCGCTCAACCAACAAGGAGGCGTTTATGTCTGAGATTGAAATCAAACGCGAAGACGGCCCAAGCGGTGGACGTTACGTGACCATGGTCAATGGCGACGAAGCTGAGATGACCTACTCCCGTGCGGGCAGCACACGGATCATCATTGATCATACGGGTGTGCCAGACTCTATGCGGGGTATGGGTGTCGGCAAAAAGCTGGTTGAAGCGGCGGTCATGGATGCACGTGCCGAGGGCTTTAAGATCATTCCGCTGTGCCCGTTTGCCAAAGCGACACTTGAGAAGCATGCCGAATGGCAGGACGTGGTGCAGTAACAAGACCTTGCATTTCATGGCTTTTTCCAAGACTTTTGTCCAAGAGGGAGAAAGCCATGAAACACAAAATGATTTGCGGCGTCGCACTCGCTGCACTTGGCGCGTGCTGGGGCGCTCCGCCGAATGAGAGAATTTTGACACAGCTTTGCCAAGACGTGTTTGCGGGCGACGCGGCCATCGCGCGGGACATCAATGAACGAGCTGGCACGGATCTAGATGGGTTTTGCGTTTGCTATGGCGCGACCATCGCCGTCGACGCGGCCAAACTTGACGTTCACAAAGACGTTTCTCTGGCAATTGCAAATGCCCGCGCGGGAACGGATCGCGACACTGAAGACGGGGCGGAAGCGGTCGAAGACATGATCCGCTCAGGTGAGATTGATAGCTTCACCGAAGAGCAGCTCATGCAGGTTGGCGATGATTATCAGGACGTCATGTATGACATGAGCCGCAATAATGGCGTCTGCCCGACACCTTAGTCTTCCGGGCGATACTCAAACGGTTTGAGCTGGGCGACGATCTCTGGGATCGGGCGCATCGGACGTCCATCGGTATGGATCATGACAGCTGTGATGCGTCCCTCCGCGATGACCTCATCATCACGCAAACATGTCTGATTGAAATACATCCGCACGCCTTTGACGCCGAGGCTACGCGTTCGAATGGTCAAAAGGTCATCCACTTTGGCCGCGCGCTTATAGTCGACCTCAACATTGGTGAGCGTAAACGCCGCCGGGGTGTCGCGGGACAGCAGACTTTGATGGCTGACGCCGGCATCACGCAGGAAATCAGACCGACCGCGCTCAAAAAACCGCAAATAGTTGGCGTGATAAACCATACCCGTAAAATCGGTGTCTTCGTAGTAGACCCGGATATTGAGCCAGTGTTGGCCTTGTGAATCGAATGGTGGAGGTAGCAAGCTCATGCGCGCTTGCTAGCAGACCGCTAAGGCTTCGCCAATCTTAATGCCGGAAGTGAC
The DNA here is from genome assembly GCA_039820085.1 of Pseudomonadota bacterium. Classification (GTDB taxonomy): domain Bacteria; phylum Pseudomonadota; class Alphaproteobacteria; order Caulobacterales; family Hyphomonadaceae; genus Henriciella. Next base: position 11,063 of record JBCBQS010000022.1, on the reverse strand, counting down.
GCATACCCGTGAGCACCATGGCGAGACCGGCTTCGTCGGCAGCAGCAATGACGTCATCATCACGGATTGAGCCACCCGGTTGGATGATCGCGCTCGCTCCAGCCGCCGCCGCTGCAAGCATGCCGTCCGGGAACGGGAAAAATGCGTCCGAAGCGGCGACGCAGCCCGTCGTTCGAAGCGTCTCAAACCCTTCTTTTTCTTTCGCATCTTCGGCTTTGCGTGCGGCGATTCTCGCTGAGTCGATCCGGCTCATTTGCCCCGCGCCAATGCCAACCGTTGCCTGATCTTTGGCATAGACGATGGTGTTCGATTTTACGTGCTTTGCGACACGCCACGCGAATAAAAGGTCATCTAATTGCTGGTCTGTCGGAACGATTTTCGTGACGGTCTTAAGGTCGTCTTTCGTAGTCCGCCCAAAATCACGATCTTGAACCAAAAGGCCGCCGGCGACCGATTTTATGAACTGGCCCGGTGCGGCGGGGTCAGGCAATCCGTCTGTGAGAAGCAACCGTAGATTCTTCTTTTTCTTGAAAACCTCTATCGCCGCCTCATCCGCACCGGGCGCAATCACCACTTCTGTAAAGATCGATGTGATTTCGCTTGCGGTGACTTCATCCAATGGGCGGTTCAAGGCAACGATGCCCCCGAATGCCGATGTCGAGTCGCAGGCCAAGGCGTCGCGGTAGGCATCAATGATGGTATTTCCCAGCGCCACACCACAGGGATTGGCGTGTTTGATAATCGCCACAGCGGGACGTTTATCACCGAGCTCACCGATCAACTCATACGCCGCGTCCGTGTCATTGATATTATTGTAAGACAGCGCCTTGCCTTGGATTTGGCGCGCCGTTGCAACGCCAGGTCGTGCCTCACCCGTCGTATAAAACGCGGCTTTTTGGTGCGGGTTCTCGCCGTATCGCAGGGCTTCTTCCAGTTTGCCGCCAACGCCAATCCAATCGGGCGCGGACTCATGCAATTGCCGCGCATACCAGTTTGAGATGGCCGCATCATAAGCGGCCGTTCGCGCATAAGTTTTAGCGGCAAGTTGGCGGGATGTGCTTCGTGAAACACGCCCCTCCGTGCTTGCCATTTCCGCCAAAACTTTGTCGAGATCACCGCCATCCGTGCAGACAGAAACAAAATCTCCATTTTTTGCCGCCGCGCGTAGCATAGCTGGACCGCCAATATCGATATTCTCGATGCAATTCTCAAAGCCCGCCCCGGATGCCACGGTCGCCTCGAACGGATAGAGATTAATGTAAACGAGATCGATGGCCTCGATGCCATGACGTGCCGCGTCTGCTTTGTGGTCTGCATTGTCGCGCAAAAACAGAAGACCGCCATGCACGGCGGGGTGAAGCGTTTTTACGCGGCCGTCCATCATTTCGGGGTAGCCGGTCAGATCTGCGACGTCCTTCACGTCCAATCCGGCTTCTTTCAACGCCCGAGCTGTGCCACCAGTTGAAATAAGTTCGACGCCAAAACCGGCCAGAGCTTTAGCTCGTTCGACCAGTCCGCCTTTGTCGGAAACCGAAATCAAGGCACGTTGGATCTTAGTGGTTTGGGTCATGAAGCGGCTTTCAGGCAAAAAGGACTGATATCGCTCGCTCGCCTAGCACGAGTCCCTATGCCGTCAACTGGCCTGCATCACGTCGACTGTGGTTGTTGGCGCGGTATATGCTGGCACAAGCTGCGCCAGCAGGATAAGCGCATCATCTGACTCTCGTTCTGCTGCGACCACCAGCAGTCGGTCAATCCGCTGCGAAAAACCAACCGGTTCTTGCTTGCGGGTGTAAGGCGTCACCTTGTTGAGACCGCTAATGCCCGTGCTGATTAGTCGTTCATCATCATAGGTGAGTTCTTCGTGCAGCTTTTCACCTGGTCTCAGGCCAGTCGTTTTGATCTTGATATCTTGATACGGCACCATGCCCTTCATTCGGATCATCGCTTCTGCCAGTTTGCGAATGCGGATTGGATCGCCCATATCCAGAACATAGAGCGAGGCCTCGCCGGGTGTGCCATTGTGCGCAACGCCTTGCAGCACTAAAGACGCGGCCTCTTCTACGGTCATAAAGTAGCGCGACACCTGATCATCTGTAAGTGTTAGCGGACCGCCAGCTGCAATCTGTCGCTCGAACAATGGAACGACGGACCCGGACGACCCTAAGACGTTCCCAAATCGGACCATCGATACGGCAAGCTGAGTTCCTTTCACCCGATAAGCGAGCGCGAGTTCTGCCAATCGTTTGGTCGCCCCCATGACATTGTCCGGATCTACCGCTTTGTCTGTCGAGATGAACACGAATCGCTCTAACCCACATTCGACGGCGACATCGGCGGCATTTATCGTACCGCCAACATTGGTCAGGATGGCCTCGCATGCGTTCATTTCCATCAATGGGACATGTTTCAGCGCAGCAGCATGAATCAGGATGTCAGGTTTCGTCTCGCGAACGACTTGGCGGAGCCTGTTAATGTCTCTCACATCACCGATCTGGGCGACGACGTCTAAATTTGGATGGCTCTCTCTCAGCGTGAGATCAATCTCATACAGATTAAACTCCGACGCATCGAACAGTGTAATTTGTTCGACGCCAAATTCTGCGCATTGACGGACGAGCTGTGACCCAATCGTTCCGCCAGCGCCGGTGACAAATACGCGCTTGCCCTCCAGCAATTTATGCAAAGGTTCGATATCGAGCTTTCGAACCGGTCGAGCGAGCAAGTCTGACGGACGAACACTTTGCAGATGCAGACCTTCGCGATTTGCTCCCAGTGCCATGACCTGAGAGCCATGTTGCGTTGTTGCTTCAAGAACGCGGTTCATTGTATTGCGCTCACGCACTGTTCCGGCCACCGCGACCCAAGGCGTTTGATCATAACGAACCGTCAAAAGATCCAGCATTTTGCCAAGTTCTTTCAGTCCGCCAAAAACAGGAACGCCTCGGATTGCGCGGCCTGGCTCAGCGCCATCGGCCTCAATCAGTCCCAAAATCCGAACAGGCGCGCCGCCTTTCGTGGCTTGAAGATCTCGTAAAACATCGGCCGCTTCAGTCGCGTTGGCGACCAAGATCGCAAGCGGCGCGTCTTCTCTTATCCCGCGGAATATCTGAAATGGGCGCCGGGTTGACCGGGTCAGCGCCGCCATACGGCCTAAGAAAATGATTGAGACCCAAATCAAAAGCGCCAGGGGAAGGCTGGATCTCGGAAATCCGACTAAGCGGGTCCAGAGGAACATAATCGGCAGAAAAATCAGCGCCGTGAGCGCAACGGCTTGTATGATCCGCGATGCATCTGGCCAACCCGAATGCCGCCAAACCTGGCGGTGCACTTTAAGCAAGAAGAATGAAATAGTCGCGGCGATCGCAAAGGCTGCGGCAGCCCCAAATACCGTATAGGAGGGGTCGAACGGCGCCCCTCCCGTTGCGGCCCAGCGCACGTAAATTGCGATTGCCATTGAAATGAAAGCCGCGGAGGCATCGAAGCCGAGGGTGAGCGCCATGGCGCGTTTTGCTTCGACCTCTGGTTTCATGCGTCTTTTACCCTCAAGAACGCCCACCGAATACAATTTGGTGGAGCGGAACCGTCACTATTCGGTAACGCCTTACCACTCAAAACGATTTGCTGGCTCCGCTCGATGATCCCTCTCCCCAGATAGATCGTTTCTTCGAGCGCGGCGGATGCATGGCTCGTCTTGAACCGCCACTTAGACCCCAAACTGCTCTCTAAGACAATGGCATCGCCGGCCATAAATGGCGAAATCGTCGGGTGAAGATGAAATCGCAGATCGTACATGATTGCTGCCTCATCTTCGGTCACCCCTGCAGAAACAGGCCTGGCCAGCGAATCTTCACCGGTCAGTCGGGTCCCATCGCCAGACATAAACAAGCGTCTTCTGTGCAACAGGCCATAACTTTTTTTGTAGCCGCCATGCTGCGCATCCAACCAGATTTCCTCATCCTCTTCCAATCGCTTGGCAGAAATCCCGTCAGGCCCAAGAGGGTAAGTGAGCCTTGTATCGTCGTTCGGGGTGAATCGAGATGAGTCCTCATCATTGAGCACCAAAGTTGAGTGCGCACTGGTTCGTCGAACGGCTGCACGAAAAGCAATATCGATTTCAGGACTGCACGCACAGGATGTAACAATTCGAGCCGGACCGTCATGCAGTTCAAACCCCAGGGCACCGGCATGAGCTTTGTCGCCAAATGGGGGTTCCGGTGCAGCACCAGCGTCCAAGACAAGAACCGTGGCCCCCTTTTCCAGTTTGTGGAACCCCGATTTTGGTGCCACGGAAAATCGCCGAGGGGGCGTAGCCATGTGCTCGAGGACCGCATCTACAGCTTCAGGCCAGCGCTCATCGCCATCATGGAAGGGCATCAGCGCGCCGTCCGCTGCCTTGAAGAAGGCAACCATGCCGCCAATCCTCGCGATCCAACGCGTCAAAAAATCCGGTATCTCTCGTTCGCTGCGGCTTAACAGGTCATGGATCGTTATCAGATCGGCAAGGCAACTCAGCGCCTGGGCCGGAGATCGACTGACATGGCCGCCATCTGGAAAGAACTGTGCGGTGCATTCGCTTTCAAGCCGCATTTCAGCATCATCCAGTCCTTTGCCGCGGCCAAGACAGATCGCGTGGGCGACCGATAAAACGGTTCCGCGCCAGCGCGCTTTGGGCTCAAGTTCAGTATCGACGAGCGCCAAGACATGTCTCGCCTGGCGACCGAGCGCTTCTAGTCGAGTTTCACAGGCCTCTGGCATGCCTGTTTCAAACAGAGCCCGGCCGCAACGCATCCAATTCCAAACCCGATCCGCGGCACAGCCCATCCGCCATGAAAACCCGTCAAACCGCCCAAAATTCTCGATCCAATCATCGACAAGAAAACGCGCGCGATCCGCGCCGATGTCTCCTTGCTGAAACAGATCTGGCAGCCAATCAAACCGATGCAAGCGGTTGGCATAGTGGCGAGATGGCATTGAAGCCGACCAAGGGGCTGACCCGTCAGTGATTTCGAGACGATCCATGCCGATTCGCCAGACGCCGCGCATGAGAACCTCGCCGCGCAATTCGTCCGGCGGAATGATTTGGCGCATATGCAATCCGAACCCGTCCGGCGCATTTCCAGCAATTCGCAGTCTATGAACGGCGGAAACTTTTGCATCTTCGCCTGGGCGTCCGGCAAACTTCTCCCATATCGCTGCGTCTTCTGCGTCGCTGCGCTTGGCCTTGAGCGGAGTGGAGGACGATTGATCGCTCATCTTAAAGGAAAGACCTTAAATGGTCGCCCCAAGGCGCAAATCAGAAATGTTCTTGGCATAATGGTCAGGGCCGCCGCGAAACACGGCAGAGCCAGCGACAATGGCCGTGACCCCTGCGGCGATGGCGCGCGGTGCGGTTTCCGGGTTAAGTCCACCATCCACTTCCAAAATAATATCACGACCGCTATCATCAATCTTACGGCGCAAGACCTCGATTTTTCGCAACTGGCTTTCGATGAAGCTTTGGCCCCCAAAGCCTGGATTCACCGACATGACGAGAATGAGATCGATATCATCGATCACCGGGTCGACCGCTTCTGCGGGCGTGCCAGGGTTCAATGCGATTCCAGGCTTCATGCCGGCGGCACGGATTGCCTGGATGGTCCGATGTAAATGCGGCCCCGCCTCTGGATGAACGGTAAGATAGTCTGCACCTGCTTTGGCGAAATCCTCAATATAGGGATCGACCGGTGCAATCATCAGATGGACATCGAACGGCTTCTCGGAATGCGACCGGAGTTTGCCAATGACAGGCGGGCCAAAGGTCAGATTCGGGACGAAGTGACCATCCATCACGTCGACATGAATCATGTCGGCGCCCGCCGCATCGATTCTGCGAATCTCGGCCCCTAATTCTGCAAAGTCCGCCGACAAAATCGACGGGGAAATCAAGACATCACTCATGCCGCACGCCTAAAACGGAACCGCCATCAGCACAAGGCTGATGGCGGTATTCAAATTTACACTCTCAGGATCGCGCAATTAGTATCCAGCGGCGTACTGAACTGGGACAACATAGGCGCCATCTTCGCGAAACTCGACATTCACGCGTTGGCCCGGTTGGAGGTTCGTATCCGCAGGCTGAACGAAGACTTTGACATTGCCGTCATTGAACTCAACCGTCGCTGCGAGACCCTGTTTGGTTCCTGCAGAGGTGCCGATCATGTTACCTGCGATACCACCAAGCACGGCGCCGCCGATTGCGCCAGCCGTCTGTGCTTTGTCGCCGCCGCCAAGCTCAGAGCCTGCAAGACCGCCAAGCACAGCACCTGTTGCAGTGCCGATGATCGAACGATCTGGCTTAATCGTAACTGGGCGGACATTGGTCACGACACCTGGCTTGACCGTCATCGCATATCCGACTGAGCTTGAGCTGACCGTGCTCGCACCATAGGTGCTTTGGCAGCCTGCGACCGCCAGCGTCATCGCTGCAACAGCGCCAGCAAAGAGTTTAATTGGGGCCCGAGGGGCGGTGATTTGATGTGTCATTGGATGTGCTCCTTATGCACGGGATAAGACTCGGCCTATTTTGTGCGACGCCAAGTGAACTCCTTATGAACCTGAAAAGGCATGTTTGAGGCAAAATCGCCTGATTCCATGACAAATTTGTCAGGAATCGCGTTTCAGGCGAGCGAGATAGAAGGCATCATGCGTGAACACACCGTTGGGAAGCGTCAGCAGGTCTCCTGCCGCCGTTATTGAAGATTCAAAACCGTTGACCTCGCCAGGATTGATCGGAACGCGCGATAACGCTGTCTCCTTCAAGACCTTGTCGACAATTTCGACGCCTTCATGGGGAAAGGGTGAGCACACACAATACACAATAACGCCGCCCGGTTTGATTTTATCGATAGCACTGCGCAGCAGGCGGTCTTGGATGCCGGGGAAGCGCGCAACATCGGCATCGGTTTTGATCCAGGCCCCTTCTGGATTGCGTCGCAGGGTCCCGAGCGCGGAGCAGGGCGCGTCAATCAAGATTTTGTCTGCGGGCTGAGGCGGTTGCCACTCGATCGCGTCCGCAAGCACAGTTTCGACCTCGCCGTGAAAGCCGGTTCGCCAAAGGTTTTTACGCAAACGTTTGAGCCTGGGTTTGGAGCGGTCAATGGCCGTGACATGCGCGCGCCTTGCAGCCAGTTGCATCGTTTTGCCGCCCGGCGCAGCGCAAATATCGAATACACGGTCGGTCGCGGTCACGTTCAGCAATCGCGCTGGGAGCGTTGCTGCAATATCTTGGACCCACCAATCCCCGTCTTCAAAACCGGGCAGGGTCTCGATAGAAGCGCCCGATACTTTGACAGAGTAATCAGCAACGACTTCGCCGCCAACCACTTCGGCAAGGGCGTGAGCATTGCCGTCTTTGGCAGTTAGATATGTGTCTGGCGTTTCTGTCTGGGCGCGCATCAGACTCTCAGCCGCTTTGACCCCAAGACCCTGAATTGCGGCTGTGCGAAGCCAAACCGGCCAATTGTGAGATATCGGCGCCGCATCAAATGCATCGCGACTCGCCACGACTTTTCTCAGCACGGCGTTTAAGAACCCGGTCGCACGTTGGGCACGGGGCCATGTTTTTGCGGCTGCAACTGTTTCGCCGACCACTGCATGATCTGGCATTTCGAGGAGCCAGGCTTGGGCGGCGCCAATACGCAGAAGGGCTCGCGATGGCGGTGTCGCCGTATCCAAGGGGCGGTCTAAAAAGGGTGCGAGGCCTTCATCAATCCGTCCTAAATGACGCAAGGCTGCGCTTGTCATGGCGCGGGCGAAACCGCGATCTGGACCTTTAAGCGCGTTGAAGCTGTCAGTTGTAGATAAGGCCTCGTCGAGCGTTCGGCTCTCTTCAAGCACGGTCATTAACAGCTCAGCCGCCGCGCGTCTGGACAGCGCGCCGCTCACGAATAGGACTCAAACAGTTCGGGCAAACTTGGTCTTATCCCCAAGGACCGGCTGCGCGGCGGGGCTCAGTTGGGGTGGGTTCAACGCCCATTTCAGCGGCTAGACGTTGCAGCGCTTCAATGCGATTTTGTGTAGCGGGGTGGGTCGCGAACAAGCTGTCCCCACGCCGGCCCGCGAGTGGGTTCATGATATACATGTGGGCCATGGCTGGATTGTCTTCGGCGCGGCGGTTGATCGTCGCGCGGGCGCCGCGATCAATTTTTGCGAGCGCTGATGCCAGCCATAATGGATTTCCGCAAATCTCGGCGCCGCGTTTATCGGCCTCATATTCGCGCGACCGCGAAATCGCCATTTGAACCAAGGCCGCGGCCATTGGGGCAAAGATCATGACGGCGAGACCTGTCAGAAGACCTCCACGTTCGCGGCTCGTAAAGAACACAGCGAAGTTTGCGAGCATCCCAATCGCGCCAGCGATCGTTGCTGTCACTGTCATCGTCAACGTGTCACGGTTCTGTACGTGCGCGAGTTCGTGCGCCATGACGCCAGCGGTCTCTTCGCGGGAAAGAATGTTAAGGAGGCCGGTCGTTGCAGCGACCGCGGCATTCTGCGGGTCCCGTCCGGTCGCAAATGCATTTGGTTGCTGCGTATCAATGATGTAGATCTTTGGTTCTGGAAGACCGGCAGACTTTGCTAGCGTTTTGGTGTCATTGACGAAGGTGCGCACGATCGGGTTGCGATCATACTCATCGACTTCACTTGCGCCTTGCATCCGCAAAACAATTTTATCGGCATTCCAATAAGAGAATAGGTTCAGGCCACCGGCAATCACAAAGGCGACGCCCATCCCCATAGGTCCGCCAACCAGATAGCCCACGGCCATAAAGAGGGCTGTGAGCGCAGCGAGAAGCATAAAAGTTTTGGCAGTGCCCATCGCGGGGAGTTCCTTGCACGTTTGAGTTGAGGACATATCTCTTTGGCTCAGAAGATATATGTATTAGTTAACGAAACTGGGAGTCTTGTTTATGTCAGATGAAAAAAACGTCACGAACAAAAACCTGACCTCAGCGGCAAAGCGCGCGCTGGAAGAGGCGGCTACACGCCGCGCTGAACAAGATGCCATAGAGAAAGAGCTTGAAGCGCAACGATCTTCCGAAAAAGGTGGCCCCGCTGCGGAGCGCGTCCGCTATGGCGATTGGGAAAAAGCCGGTCGCGCGGTCGATTTCTAAGACCGGCTTCGTCCGCCTTTAAGGATAGGTTAGTTGCCCGTTTGATTGCGGCGCGATCGCGAGCGATCACTTTGCCGATCGCGAACAATCTCTTCAATCGCATCGCGTGGGCGTTCCCGCTTCGTCTTCGGCGCTTTCAAGTCGGCGACGATAATGTCACCGGTTTCTTCGTCCGCATAATCTAGACCGAGATTGTTGATCACGAGCGTAAACTCGTCGAGATCTACACGTCGATCAAGGTTGGGATCAAAACGGAATGGATTGGCAAGACTGTCATCTCGCGTTGGGAGGCTGGCCGCCCAATCTTGTTGTTCGAGCGCTGTTAGGTAGCCATCGGAATTTTTGTCCGCAGCGCTAAAGGCGATGGGGATCCCGGTCTCGATTTCCGTGCTATTGATTCGACCATCTTGGTCTTCGTCAAAGGTCAAAAACAAACCGGCTCCGGGTTTCAAACGATCAGCTTGTGCGCGCTCGCGCAGCCCTGGTTCTCGAACTTCACCTTGTCCGGGTAGGCGGACAATCTCGTCCTCTTCCACTTGAGCGGCGGCGGGGATCGCGCAGGTGAGGGCCGTCACCGCGAGTGCGGACATAATTCGGTGCATCAGGATCTCCACTTTACGCAGTCTGATCATATAGACAGGTGTTACATGAATGCCACATGACGATTCCGTCAAGCGCAGATAATTTTTCAGACGCATCATCCATCTTCACATGCGAACATTTAACTTTGGCAAGAAAAAGCCCGAGGACTTGTCAGGCTGTTCGAAAATGGTGACACTCGCGTCATCACATCAGCGGACGGGGAGGAAAGTCATGCTGACACGTGCAGTGTTCGGGGCTGCCGGGCTCATTTTATTGAGTGCATGTGGATCAGGAAGCGAGGGTCCAGCCTCATCGAACGAGGCTCAAATTCCCGACGTTCTCGATGCGATCGCTCTGCAAACCATGCTCATTGAAGTGGAAGAAAACGGCGTCGTGGAGTTGCCTGCTGGAACGATCACTCTGGTCGATGGCCTTTCTTTAGATGTTAATGGTGTGACCCTTCGCGGCGCGGGGCAAGACCAAACAATTCTTGATTTTTCGGGCCAAGTGGGTGCGGGCGAGGGGCTGTTGATTACGTCTGATGATGTCATCGTAGAGGGCTTCACGATGCGCGACACGAAGGGCGACGGGATCAAATCAAAAGGCGCCGATCGGATTATTTATCGCGACCTCACCGTGGAGTGGATGGCGGGCCCTAATGAAAGCAATGGCGCATATGGTGTGTACCCGGTCGAAAGCACTGATGTTCTTGTCGAGCGTGTAACTGTGCGCGGGGCATCAGATGCTGGGATTTATGTTGGCCAATCTGACAACATCATTGTGCGTGAAAGTCGCGCTGAATTCAATGTTGCGGGCATAGAAATCGAGAACTCCACGCGCGCCGACGTCTACAATAATGTCGTCACCAAAAATGCGGGCGGACTGCTTGTTTTTGATTTACCCGACCTGCCCAAAGTTGGCGGTCATTCGACGCGTCTCTTCAACAATCAGATATTCGACAATAATACCCGAAACTTTGCACCGCCCGGAAACATCGTTGCAAGTGTGCCCTCTGGAACTGGCATTATCGTCCAAGCCAATGACCGCGTCGAAATTTTTGGCAATGAGCTCAGAGACAATCGCACGGCGCACGTTCTGCTCGTTGCCTATTCGCCTGAATTCGAAGACGAGCGGTATAACCCTTTGGTTCGCAATGTGATGATCTCGAAGAACACCTATGAGGGCGGCGGCGACGACCCGCAGGGCGATCTTAAAATGCTGGCTATGCTGATGGGCGGCGAGCTGCCTGACATTGTCTCTGACGGCGTTGACCGATGGCATGACCATGATCCGATGGAGCTTGGGCTGGTGATTGAGGAACCAGAAAGT
>JBCBQS010000021.1:0-18973 GCA_039820085.1 Pseudomonadota bacterium | reverse complement strand
ATCCGCAGTTAGCCTCATGCGTGACACAAACATACCTATTGTGGTTTTCTCCTTGCACAATAAAGGAGCGCTGCAAGACGTGCTTACCGGACAAGGTCCAAGCACAGTTATCTCCTGACTTTGAGGGAAAGACTATGAGTTACGATAAAAAAGACCTCGAACGCCGGATGGACGGCGCCATCGGTTCGCTCCAAACCGAATTGCAAGGGCTGCGTACCGGGCGCGCCTCCGTGAACTTACTCGATGCTGTGCAAGTGGCCGCTTACGGCTCAAACATGCCGCTCAATCAGGTTGGATCCGTATCGATTATGGACGCGCGCATGATCGCTGTGAACGTTTGGGACAAAGGACTGGTCGGTGCGACGGACAAAGCGATCCGCGAGTCGGGGCTTGGTCTCAACCCAGTCGTCGACGGACAAACATTGCGCATACCAATTCCCCCCTTGAATGAGGAACGTCGGGTTGAGCTTACAAAAGTCGCGGGCAAGTATGCGGAAGCTGCGCGCGTCGCCGTCCGTAATGTTCGCCGTGATGGCATGGACAGCCTCAAAAAGATGGAAAAGGACGGCGATATCAGCGAGGACGAGCATCGCTCATTATCCGATGAAGTTCAGAAGCTCACGGACAGTTATGTCGGCAAGGTCGATGAGGCTTTGAAAACCAAAGAAGCGGAGATCATGCAGGTTTGAGCGCATTATCGCCAGCTCCTTCCCCTAAATCGGGGCAGCCGACAGGGTCACGAACGCCTGAGCACATTGCGATCATTATGGATGGCAATGGTCGCTGGGCGAACCAACGCGGAACGCCGCGCGCGGTTGGGCATGAGCGCGGCGTAGAAGCGTTGCGGCGAACGGTCGAAGCCGCGCAAAAGATCAATCTTAAAACCCTGACCGTTTATTCCTTCTCGACCGAAAATTGGCGCCGGCCAGTATCTGAGGTCAATGCGCTATTTGGCTTGTTGAAATCTTATATCAAACGCGACTTGAAGCGCTTGGTCGAAGAGGGTGTGCGGGTCAAAATCCTCGGGACGCGAAATGGCTTACCGCCGGATATCCTCACGCTGGTCAAACAGGCAGAAGCCGAAACGGCAGACAATCGAAAGTTCAATCTCTGCATTGCGTTTAATTATGGCGGACGAGAAGAGCTCCTGCGCGCTGCGAAAGCGATGGCGAAGAAAGTCGTGTCGGACAATCTTGATCCGGATGCGATCGATGAAGCCGGTTTCGCAGAGTTCTTGGATACTGGTGGATTGCCCGACCCTGATATTCTCATCCGAACCAGCGGTGAGTATCGATTAAGCAACTTCCTCATCTGGCAAGCCGCCTATTCTGAATTGATTTTCTTGGATGTCTTATGGCCTGATTTCGGGGAACAGCATCTGCGCGAAGCAATCGAGATTTATCATAAGCGCGATCGTCGCTTTGGTGGCTTGGCGTCTGGAGCGGCCTAATACATGGCGCCTGCGAAGCAACATGACGGCCAGCCGGGCGATCTCGGTTTGCGACTTGTATCCGCTGCCATCCTCATTCCGTTTGGACTTTACGTTGTTTGGCAGGGCGGCTCGCTATTGGCAGCCTCATGCGGGGTCTTTGCAGCGCTGATGGCGTATGAATGGGTTCGGATGACCGCGTCCCCATCAATGAAATGGTTTGTCACGCTCGCAATTTTACCGTTCGTCCCATTGATGTTTAGCGCACCATGGCTTGCGATTTGGACCGCAGCGCTGAGCATGTTTGTGGTGACACTTGTTCATCCCATGAAAACGCGCCGCAGCGCTGAAGCTTTGGGGTTGATCTACGTCATGGCGATGCCGCTTGCGCTTTACCTGATGCGCGAAGGGCCTTGGAACGGTGCCGTCGCGGCCCTGATTTTTATGGGGATCGTTTGGGGATCAGATTCCGCAGCCTACTTTTCGGGGCGGGTTTGGTGGGCCGCCATTGCATCCAGACTCGCCGTCTAAGACTTGGTCTGGGGCCATTGGTGCACTCCTATTCAGTGTGCTTTGTGGGCTCTTAGCCGCACGAATCACAGGGGGAGACTGGCTGGTTTGGGCATTGATGGGGTTTCTTGTTTCCATTCTGGCACAGTTTGGGGATCTTTTTGAGAGCTCTCTGAAGCGGCGTTATGGCATCAAGGATTCAAGCGGATTGGTCCCGGGACATGGGGGCTTGCTCGATCGGGTGGATGGATTGGGCGCTGTCTGTGTTTTGGTCGGTATGGGATTTCTAATTGCACCTCAGCTGGTCCGCGTATTAGGTCTGAGCGGATGAGCGTTAGAACTCTATCGATACTCGGTTCCACAGGATCGATTGGAACGTCGGCGCTGTCGGTGATCGCGCATGCCAATGCGACGGAGGCCGAACCCGTCTTCACGATTGATACGCTGGCCGCCGGTCGCAATGCCGATCTCCTCATCGAACAGGCCAAAGCCTTCCAGCCCAAGCACGTCGTGATTGCCGACGAAACCCGTTTTGCGCATGTCCGTGATGCACTGGCGCATACAGGCATCAGCGTCGCGGCCGGAAAAGCCGCCGTGACCGAAGCGGCTCGGCGCCCCGTAGATCGCCTTTTGGCTGCGATCGTAGGGATTGATGGATTGCCCTCGACCTTGGCGGCGATTGAGGCCGGCAACTCAATCGCGCTTGCCAATAAAGAGAGCATGGTCTGCGCAGGTCCTTTACTCAATCGCCTCGCTGAGGCGAACCAAGTCGCAATCGTGCCGACAGACTCAGAGCACAATGCGATGTTCCAGGTTATGGAGCGACGCGAAGACATTGAGCGGCTGATCCTTACAGCGTCCGGCGGACCGTTTCGAGGGGCGTCAGACGCTCAATTGAAGTCGGTCACGCCTGAAATGGCGCTCGCACATCCGCAATGGGAAATGGGGCAAAAAATTTCGATCGACAGCGCCACGCTTTTCAACAAAGGCTTGGAGCTGATTGAAGCGTCATATCTGTTTAATATGCCAGAGGATCAAATCGAGGTTGTGGTCCATCCTCAGTCGGTGATTCACTCTGCCGTTGCCTATCGCGATGGATCGGTCCTGGCGCAAATGGGGACGCCGGACATGCAGACCCCGATTGCACACGCGTTGACATGGCCAGATCGTCGTCAAAGCACCTCCGTGAAGCGCCTCGACCTCATCGCGCTTAGTCGTTTGGACTTTGAGGCGCTCGATGCTGAGAACTTTCCATCGGTGGAGCTGACACGATCGGCACTGCGCGCCGGTTGTGGCGCCCCGACTGTATTAAATTGCGCTAATGAAGGTGCTGTAGCTGCTTTTCTTGCGGGTCAATGTCGATTCCTCGACATAAGCTGGATCGTCCAAGCTGCTCTTGAGCAGTTTTTAGCAGGGCCAATGGCTTGTCAGGATTGCGAAAATTTGGAAGCAATCCTCCAGATTGAGGCAGAGGCCAAAAGACTAACCCGCGCGCTATTGAAAGACGTGCAAAGCCAGGAGTTGAGAGCTTGACCGATATTCTGGCGCAAGGTCCTATTTTTCTGATTTGCCTCGCCTTCCTGCTCGGCGTCGTCGTGATCATTCACGAATTGGGACACTATCTCGCAGGCCGCTGGTATGGTGCTGCGGTTGAGAGTTTCTCGATCGGATTTGGAAAGTCCATATTTGAGCGTAGCGATCGCAACAACACGCGCTGGCGCGTCAATTGGATCCCGCTTGGCGGGTTCGTAAAGTTCGTCGGCGAAAGCCAGATGCCCGGAGATGTCGGTAAAATCGAGCAAGGGCCGCTCGGCAAGCCATATGGAGAACTGGGCGTCGGCGCTCGCTCTGTTGTCGCGCTTGCGGGCCCGCTCGCAAACTTCATCCTGGCCGTCTTCTTGTTTGCGATCTTTTTCGCGTTTCGCGGAATCGAGCAGTACGATGTCTATGCCTATGAAGTGAATGATGGATGGCCTGCGGCCGAAGCTGGCATGCAAGCTGGCGATGTCATCAAGCGTATCGACGGAAAACCAATTCGCGAGATCACGGATATGATTGTGATTACGACGATGTCCTCTGGGCGTCCTCTGGACTTTGACATCGAGCGCGGTGACGAAACGCTCAGTCTTGTGGTAACGCCGCGCCGCGTGGTGCGTGAAAACCAGCTCGGACAAGTGGTCCCGCAAGGCACGATTGGGGTCGCTCCCGCTGCCGATCCAGAATCGTTTGAGTTTCGCAAATTCGGTCCAATCGAAGCGGTCGGCAAAGGCATGGTCAAAACCAAAGAAACGGTGGACCATACCGTCTACATGCTGGGCCGGATCATTACCGGAAAAGAACCGTTGGCGCTGATGAGCGGGCCGGTCGCAATTGGCGATGCTGGACGTCGGATCGTCAATCGGACAATGGGACAAGAAACTGTGCCTTTGTCCCGCCGTGTGAGCGCGTTGGCGTGGTCCGTATTGCAGCTATGCGCGTTAATTTCGATTGGGATTGGCTTTTTCAACCTGCTGCCATTGCCAGTTTTGGATGGGGGACATCTCGTATTTAATGCCTATGAGGCGGTGACCGGAAAGGTTCTGCCTGAAAAGGTGCAGGAGATGGCATTGATGGCAGGGCTCGGTCTGCTATTGACCATGTTCGTTTTCATCACGTGGGGCGATGTTCTGGAAACCGGCCTGTTTAACGGGTCAACAAGCGAGTGATCGTTTGTGCGATGGAGGATCGAGGGATCGATGCGTAAAGTACTGGCCGCAGCATTAATGGCATCAAGCGCCATTATGATGACAGATGTGCCTCTGGTGCAGTCTGAAGCCCAAGTTTCTGAAACCATTCGGCAAATTCGTATTGAGGGCAACCAGCGGATCGAAGACCGGACGATTCAGTCCTATCTGCTCGTGTCTCCGGGCGATCCATTCGATCCGGCGCGGATTGATTTATCTTTGAAGACTTTGTTTGCGACGGGTCTGTTCGCTGATGCGAGTTTCGATAAAGCCGGGTCTGATCTAATCGTACGGGTTGTTGAGAACCCAATTATCAACCGCGTGCTTTTCGAAGGTAACAGTGCGCTGGATGATGACAAACTGCGCGAAGAAATTCAGGCAGCGCCCCGCGGAATCTTTACCGCCGCCCGGGTCCAGGCCGACGTTCAACGCATTCTGGAACTTTACCGGCAATCAGGGCGTTTTTCTGCAACGGTCGAACCGCAATATAAACCGCTTGATCAAAACCGGGTCGACCTTGTCTTTGTCATGGAAGAAGGGCCTGTCACAGGCGTCCGCTCGATCAACTTCATCGGCAACGAGGCTTATTCCGATAGTCGACTGCGCAGTGAAATCGTGACCAAACAATCGCGTTGGTGGCGATTCTTCAGTTCAAACGATAATTATGACCCCGGCCGATTAGAGTTTGACCGCGAGCTTCTGCGCGAATTCTATCAGAATAAGGGCTATTATGATTTCCGCGTTGTTAGCGCTGTTGCTGACCTCACACCTGACCGCGAAGACTTCTACATTACCTACACGATCGATGAGGGTGAACAGTATACGTTCGGCGAAGTCGAAGTTGAAACGGCGCTCGATAAATTGAGCGCGGAAGGGCTTAAGCGCGTTGTTGGGTTCAGAGACGGCGACCTGTTCCGCGGTGATCAGATTGAAGATACGATCGACACGCTGACCTATGCGGCAGGGATTGCGGGCTATGCTTTCGTCGATATTGCGCCGCGTCTCGAGGCCGATCCAGAGACCCGCAAAGTCAACGTCACGTTCGCAATTGATGAAGGACCGCGTGTCTATATCGAGCGGATCAATATTAACGGCAACACTCAGACGCTCGACCGTGTGATCCGCCGCGAGCTCCGGATTGCCGAAGGCGATGCATTCAACCGCGTCCTCCTCGATCGTTCGCGAAACCGGGTGCGTGCGCTTGGGTACTTTGAGGACGTCGAGATTTCCGAGCGCGCGGGCAGTCGCGCAGACCGAACAGTCGTCGATATTGATGTTTCTGAGACAGCGACGGGCGAGCTTTCCTTTGCGGCGGGCTTCTCATCTGTTGATTCCTTTCTACTCGATCTCAGCGTAACGCAGCGCAATTTGCGCGGCCGAGGGCAGACATTTGTCGGGCGAATTTCAGCGTCTGAGCGCCAGCAATTCATCGATGTCCGCTTCCAAGAGCCCCGCTTCTTGGATCGAAACCTGTCGGCAGGAATTGAACTATTTTCGACCCGAACCGACTTTTTGGATATTTCATTCTTTGAAACCAATACGATCGGTGCGGGCGTAAACTTTGGATTCCCGGTCAGTGAGAATACTGGATTGAGATTGCGCTATCGTCTGCAAACAGACGAGATCAATCTCGCCGATCAGAATGTGATCATTGACGAGGACGGCGTCATTATTCTGACCGCTGTCCCCGGAGACGATGGGTTTTTCCGAGAGGTTACCCAAGAAGATGTCATGGATGGGCAGCAGCTCGTTGACTTTTGTTCGCCTCAAGTCGCCAACCCTGATCCGACCTGTCAGTCAGAGCGGTCAGATATCACATCTTTAATCGGCTATTCCTTCAATTGGGATCGCCGGAACGATCCGATTGCGCCAACCGGAGGGTTTGATTTCTCACTTAGCCAGGATCTTGCTGGTCTCGGCGGCGACGTTGAATACATTCGAAGCGAAATCACGGGCGCAACCTATCGTGGGATTTTCCCCGGCGTGCGGGCCAGCGTGCGTTTGTCAGGCGGTATGATCGAGCCATTTGGGGATGACAGTAATATCCTCATCAACAATCGCTTCTTCCGGGGCGGGACGTCATTCAGAGGATTTGACGTTGCGGGTATCGGCCCTCGTCAAGTCGTCACGCTTGCCGATGCTGAAGGCAATATCATTGATGTGAAACCGGGACGCGCGCTCGGTGGTAAAGTCTACTATCAGGCGACCGGTGAACTGACCTTCCCGAATTATCTTCCCGAAGAATACGGTATCCAAACCAAACTCTTCGTTGAAGCAGGGGCTTTGGGCGAATTGGATGATGAAGATATTTCCGACCCGATCTTTGGTGAACTCGGAATTGGGGCGTTTGGCCGGATCGGCTTCAATGGCTTCCCAACCGGGACGCCAGCGGTGAGCCAAGTCAAAGATGGCTTGGGTTTGCGTGCAACGGCTGGGCTTTCCGTCGGCTGGGATTCACCGTTCGGCCCGATCCAATTCGACTTTTCACAAATCCTTCGCAAGGAAGACTACGATAGAACCGAAACCTTCCGGTTCAGTACGTCCACGCGATTCTAATCGATATCGATACAGGAGAAACCTATGTTTCGTCTAAAACCCATCTTTTCGGCGGTTGCCGTTATGCTCGCCGCGCCATTGGCGCTCAGCCCTGTAGCGACAGCTCAATCCACCGTCGTGGTGATTGATCGCACGCAGATCTTTGGTCAAAGCCTCGCCGGTCAGGACATTCGGACCAAGATCCAAGGCATCGAGACCACGATGCAAGGCGAATTGCAGCCGGTCGCGCAGCAATTGGGAACGGAAGGCACCTCGCTCGAGACCCGTACGCAAGGGATGACTCGTGAAGCGATCCTCGCAGATGCAGGCCTCACCGCCGAAGTCGAAGCCTACGCACGAAAGGCCGGAGAGTTTAATCGTGATCGTCAAATCGCAGCGCAAGAGCTCGCGCTCACTGAGCGAAAAGCTTTGGTCGATTTCAACACCGCCCTCATTCCGGTGCTTCGCGAGGTTGTTGCAGAGCGCAGCGCCAATGTCATCCTGGACAAAAGCCAAGTTGTCTTTGTCGATGACGCAACTGATGTTACAGCGAGTGTGATCTCAAAACTGAATGCGAGCACACCCGCCATTGACGTTGTCCGCCAGAAACTTCCAACACAACAGCCTCAGTAATCGAGTGGCATTGGGGGGCTGATGCCGGTCGATCAGAGGTTTTTTGACTATAAAGGCCCGCTCACTCTGCGCGCGCTCTTAGACCAGTCTGGGCTTGAGGCGAGCACCTCCTCAGACCCGGAGATTACTGGTATTTCTGCCGCCGACGACGCGCGCGCTGGAGACCTTTGCTTTGTGGAGGGCGGCAGCAAAGTAGCCGCATTGGTGAGCGAAGACGCCGCCGCATGCTTTGTCACCGAAGCCGCCGTAGACGCTTTGCCTGCAGGCGTACTACCGATTGTCGTCGCACAGCCTCGCTATGCTCATAAAGTTGCGAGCGGGGTATTGTTTGAACTCAAGGACTGGCTGGTTGATGGTCCGGACCCTTCCGTTCATGAAACCGCACAGATTGCGCCGACGGCCTTCATCGCGCGCGGCGCCGCCATCGGCGAAGGCGCCAGAATAGGCCCGTCAGCCGTCATCGGCCCTGGCGTTCAAATCGGCGCGCGTGCCACGATCAGTGCCAACGTCACCATCCGCTGTGCACTGATCGGCAATGATGTGACCATCCATGCTGGCGCATCAATCGGCGAAGCTGGATTTGGCGTCACACTTGGCCCCGATGGCGCTGAAGATGTCCCGCAATGGGGACGTGTCATCATACAAGACCATGTCACCATTGGTGCAAATACGTGTATCGATCGCGGCGCCTTCAGTGACACAATCATCGGTGAGCGCACCAAAATCGACAATCTCGTTCAAATCGCGCACAATGTGATTGTCGGCAGGAACACTATGATGGCGAGTTTCACCGGCATTTCAGGGACAAGCAAGATCGGCGACGGCGTGATTATGGGCGGGCGTGTTGGGATTGCAGACCATGTGACGATCGGCGATGGGGCTCAGCTTGCGGCATCATCAGGCATTTTCCGCGATATTCCAGCTGGCGAGCGATGGGGCGGGATTCCCGCCAAACCTATCAAGCAATACATGCGCGAGATTGCTTGGATTCAGAAACAGATTGCCCCTAAGAAGACGCCAAAATGACCGTCTCGATTCATCCGACTGCGATTGTTGAACCCGGCGCCAACATTGGGGAAAACGTGACAATTGGAGCGCTGGCTTATGTCGGGCCTGACGTGGTCTTGAGCGACAATTGCGTTCTACACCCAAAGGCAACTGTGTTTGGACACACGCATCTCGGTGAAGCGGTTGAGATCTATCCTGGCTCTGTGATCGGCGGCCCGCCTCAGGTTCTAGGCTATAAACCGAGCGCAGAGTCACGCCTTGACGTCGGCGCACGAACCATTTTGCGCGAGCACACAACCCTTCATACTGGGTCACCAGAGCATGGCGGTCTGACCAAAGTTGGTACCGACTGTCTCTTCATGGCGCACACTCACGCCGCGCATGATTGTGTGCTCGGCGATAAGTGTGTGATCGCCAATAACACGCATATTGGCGGTCATGTCACAGTTGGCGAACAGGTTTGGTTTGGCGGCGCAGTGGCTGTGCATCAGTTCTGCCGGATCGGAGACCATGCCTTTGTCGGGGGCGGTGCGATCCTGGTGGCGGACGTTATTCCGTTTGGCTCAGTCGTTGGAAACCATGCTCACCTTGCCGGTCTCAACGTTGTGGGGCTGAAGCGGCGGGGCTTCTCGAGAGACACGATCCGCGGGCTGCGCTCGGCCTATCGAATGCTCTACGCCAAGGAGGGGACGTTCTCCGAGCGCTTGGAAGACACTGCGAGCGCTTTCGCCGATATCCCTGAAGTGATGCAGATTGTGACGTTTATTCGCGACAGCAAAACGCGCGCACTCTGTTTGCCGCGATAGGAGACGCTGTGGCACCGCTGGGCATCATTGCGGGACTTGGCGAATTGCCCGTGCAAGTGGCCGATGCCGCGACCGAGCGCGGACAAGGCGTATACGTGATCCGTTTGAAGGGGTTTGAAGAGCCAAAGCTTGCATCTTATCCTGGAAGCGTTGCCGGCATTGCGGAAATCGGCAAAGCGTTCAAAGCTTTCAAGCAAGCTGGGTGTGAACAAATTTGCTTTGCAGGAATTGTCAAACGCCCCGACTTCCAAGCGTTAAAACCAGACCTGAAAGGGATTTCGCTCCTTCCGAAGGCGCTTGCAGCGGCAAAACAAGGGGATGATGCGCTGTTAAGCTTCATGATCAGCGCGTTCGAAAGCGAGGGGTTTGAAGTGATCGGAGCAGACCAAGCGGCACAAGCGCTCACAATCGGAGGCGGTCTCTTTGCCGGTGTGGCACCAACCGAAAGTCAAATGGCCGACCTCAAGAAAGCCGCAGAGATCGCCAATGTGATTGGCCAGCATGATATCGGGCAGGGCGCGATTGTCGCAAACAATCTTGTTCTTTGCGTGGAAGCGCAAGAAGGTACCGATGAGATGCTCCGGCGCTGCGCAGACTTGCCAAAAGACATTCGCGGAACGCCGAGCGCGAAGCTCGGCGTACTGGTGAAACGGCCAAAACCGACGCAGGAAAGACGCATAGATTTACCGACCATTGGGATGATGACGATCGAACGTGCGTCTGAAGCCGGGCTCGCAGGCATTGGATTTGAAGCCGAAGGTGCGCTCATCCTCAATGCCGATCAAGTTAAAGAACGCGCAGAAGCTCTAGGCCTCTTTTTGTTTGGGTTCCCAAAGGACTGGCCGTGATGTCTGCGCCGCGTCTCTATTTTGTGGCCGCTGAGCCGTCTGGAGACCTCCTCGCGCGCGAAACGATTGAAGCCTTGCGCAAGACCCATTCAGATCTTGAAGTGTTTGGGATTGGCGGGAAAGAGCTTGCTAAGGTCGGCATCGTCTCACCAATCGACGTCTCGCCGCTCTCGATTGTTGGCCTTTTTGATGGGCTCAAGGTCTATGGCACGGTGCTAAAACTCGCAGATGCGGCCGTGGCGTCAATTATCGAGGCGGCGCCAGATGCGGTCATTCTGGTCGATTCCTGGGGCTTTATGGTCCGCGTTGCCGAGCGCCTTCGCGCCCGCGCGCCGACAATCAAGATTATCAAACTGGTTGGCCCGCAAGTTTGGGCGACCCGGCCAGGCCGCGCCAAAAAGCTCGCCGCCTATGTCGATCATCTCATTTGTATCCATCATATGGAGACGGCGTTTTATGAGCCCTACGGATTGCCTGTCACAGTGATGGGAAATCCGGCGCTTAGCCGGACTGAACGCGGTGATGGTGCCCGCTATCGCAAAAAGGTGGACCTCGCTGAAGACGACAAGCTCGTTTTGGTATTGCCGGGTAGCCGCCCAAGTGAAATCCGCCGGGTTGCCCCAGCTTTGGTTGAAGCTGCCTGGCTATTGAAGTCTGAAAACCCGGAGCTGACGGTGACCATCGCGCCGGCTCAAGACGTGCGCGAGCAGTTCATCGCGGCATTTCCGGACATCAAAAAATGGGCGTATCTTCCGGACCCCGAAGAGATCACAGCAGATATTATGGCTGCGGCTGATTTTGCGCTCGCGTGTTCTGGTACTGTGACTTCAGAACTCGCGGTCCAAGGCACACCTTTCCTGGTTGGATACAAAACGGGCGCGCTCACTTGGTTCATTGCGAAAACCTTTTTGTACAAACCGAACCACATCACACTGCTGAACATCGCCGCCGACGACAGCGAAATCGCGCCTGAATTTTTACAAGCTGAATTGGAGCCCGGACGGATGGCCGCGTTCGCGAACGGGTTGTTAGAAGACCGCGGGGCGCGCGACGCTCAAATTGAGGCTCAAAACAAAGCGCTCTCCCGAATGGGAGAGCGCGATGAACCGGCTGCTAAAATCGCAGCTCAAGCGATCTTGGACGTCGTTAGCGCTCGTTGATTGGCACGAAGTCACGCATCGCAGCACCCGTATAGATTTGACGGGGGCGACCGATGCGTTGGCTTGGGTCTTCGATGAACTCATTGAGTTGAGACACCCATCCGACTGTCCGCGCGAGGGCAAATAGCACCGTAAACATTTCGGTTGGGAAGCCCATCGCATCGAGAATGATGCCAGAATAGAAGTCGACGTTTGGATAGAGTTTCTTCTCGCGGAAGTAGTCGTCCTCTAGCGCCAGGCGTTCGAGTTCCTTTGCGACACGCAGAATTGGCGTATCGACGCCGAGCTCGTCGAGCACGTCATGTGCCGTCTTCTGCATCACCGTCGCGCGCGGATCATAGTTTTTGTAAACCCGGTGGCCGAAGCCCATCAGGCGGAAGCTATCATTCTTGTCTTTCGAGCGTTCGATGAACTCTGGAATTCGATCAACGGTGCCGATCTCGCGAAGCATGTTCAAACACGCTTCATTGGCGCCGCCATGGCTTGGGCCCCAAAGGGACGCGATGCCCGCTGCAATGGCCGCATAAGGGTGCGCACCCGAGGAGCCCGCGAGACGAACCGTCGAAGTTGACGCGTTTTGTTCGTGATCTGCGTGCAGAATGAAGATCTTATCCATTGCACGGGCCAGCGTTGGGCTGATCTTGTACTTCTCTGCGGGCACAGAGAAACACATCCGAAGGAAGTTCTCGCCATAGGACAACTCGTTCAGAGGATCGACGAACTTTTGTCCCTGTGTGTACTTGTAAATCCGCGCCGCCAGGGTTGGCATTTTCGCGATCAAGCGGATGTAGGCGAGGTTGCGTTCTTCTGGATCTGAGCTGTCCATTGCGCCTGGGTAGAAGGCAGAGATCGCACCGACGGTACCTGTCAGCATCGCCATAGGATGGCTATCGCGTCGGAAGCCTTCAAAGAACCGATCGATCTGCGTGTGCAGGAGGGTGTGCTGAGTGACTTGGCCCGAAAAGGCGCGGAATTGAGCCTGGGTGGGCAAATCGCCATTTAGTAAGAGATACGCGACTTCCAAAAACCCAGATTGTTCGGCCAGTTGATCGATTGGATAGCCGCGATGCAATAAGATGCCTTTTTCGCCATCAATGAACGTGATTTGGCTTTCGCAGGATCCTGTTGATGTGAACCCAGGGTCCAATGTAAAAACGCCTGCATCAGCGTACAGGCGTTTGACATCAACAACATCAGGCCCATGGGTTCCCGAATAAATTGGAAGCTCAAGCGTTTTATCATTAATCTCAAGTTTCGCGGTGCCTGTGTGTTTCGTATTATTGATCATCTCAGCCCTCTTGCATCTCTCTCTCGTTCGCCCGCTCTTAAGCAGGTAAGTGTTTCCCAATTCTCGCCAGCACTTCTTCGCGGCCGAGCCAATGTAAGACTGGCGCGAGATCTGGTGCTGGCAGCCCTCCGGTCAGCGCCGCTCGTAAAGGCGGTCCGACCTGTCCCATCGACAATGTGTGCGCTGCACAAAAAGCCTCTAAAACGTTCTGCAATGCTTCAATACTCCAAGAATCCGTTTGGTCTAGTGCCTCACGGAGTTCTGATAGACGTTTGATGCCGTCCTCGCGTAATGCTTTCCGGGCTTTTTTGTTCAGATTGTCGGCATTGCTGTCCCATAAAAAGCGGCAGGATTCAGCCAGTTGAGGTAGCGTTTGGCCCCGTTCTTTCAGGCTTGGAAGCGCTTGCTGCAACCGCTCAGTCAGTGCGTTAGTGAGGGGTGTCAGCTTTTCGATCTCGGGCAGCAAAAGCGTAATCAATCGACTTTCGTCTATGGTTCGAATGAAATGGGCGTTGACGTCTGCAAGTTTCTCCAAGTCCAGCCGTCCTGGCGCTTTATTGATCCCTGACAGATCGAAAACCGCAGCCGCCTCATCCATGGTGAAGATTTCCTGATCGCGATGGCTCCAGCCAAGACGCACCAAGTAAGAGTTCATGGCTTCCGGAAGATACCCCATGTCTTGATAGGCCAGGGTAGAAAGCGCCCCATGCCGCTTAGACAATTTCGCACCATCCGCGCCGTGGATCATTGGGACATGCGCGAACTCCGGGACATCCCAGCCCATCGCCCAATAGATTGGGAGCTGGCGAAACGTATTGCGGAAGTGATCGTCTCCGCGCACGACATGAGTGACGCCCATATCGTGGTCATCGACGACGACAGCGAGCATGTAGGTCGGCGTTCCGTCGGCGCGCAGGAGGATCAGGTCGTCAATCTCACGCGTTTTAATCGTCACATCGCCCTGAACGTGATCTTTAACTGTGATGTCTTCATCATCGGGCGCACGCAAGCGAACTGTGTACGGCGCATCTGGAGAGGGTGCAGGGGCTCCATCCCTCCAGGGTGAGCGATAAGGCGCAAGCAAGGCATCTGCCTCTTCGAGCAGGGCCGCGCGTTCAGTCTCGCTAAGGGTTTCATCTTTGGCTTTTGCGCGTTTAGACTCGCCTTCATCGCGGCGCGTTTGTAACTCCTCCGGCGTTGCATAGCACCGAAAAGCCCGTCCATTCTCGATCATTTGCAAGGCGCAGGTGGCGTGTCGGTCAGCGTTTTCACTTTGAAATACAGGCGGTGTGTCTGGCGTCAGGCCAAGCCAGGCCATGCCGTCTAAAATCGCTTGGGTCGCTTCATTCGTGGAGCGTTTTTTGTCCGTATCTTCAACCCGCAGCAGAAACGAACCGCTGTGCCGTTTCGCGAGCAAATAGTTGAAGAGAGCTGTGCGTGCCCCACCGATATGCAGCATGCCGGTCGGGGAAGGTGCAAAACGCGTAACGACTGTCATAGGTCTGTTTTTGGCCGTGAATTCAAGCTTCTGGGATAATCTTCCCCGCTTCAACACGGTCTGCTAAAGTTTCGCAAGGGGCGGGGAGGAAAGATGCAGCGATTTACGCTGTCCATAGACCTGTCTCACTTACAGATGCACGGCCCGGTGCTGTTCGCGATCGGCATGCTGCTCGGCACGTTATGGTATTTTTCAATCGATTTTGAACCAAACCTGCTGCTGCTCATTCTAGGTACGCTCGGGCTCTCCGCCCTTCTATTTTGGGTCCGCCAAAAATCAGCGTTCGGCGTTGCAAGGATTGGGCTGGTGATTGCGCTCGGGGCGAGTTTTGGAGCGGGCGCAGGAAGTTTCGCAAGTGCCCGGGTGCAAACGATTACGATCGCACAGGAAACCGGACCTGTTTGGGTGGAGGGTTGGATCGAACGGGCTTTGCCGGCTGATCGCGGCGCCCGATTGGAGCTTCGCGTCCATGCAATAGATGGTCTCGCAACCGAAAACACACCGAAGCATATCCGCCTCACGCATATATTGGACCTGAAAACCGAACCTGGGCGTTTTGTCCGCTGCTGGTCCGTCCTTCGCCCGCCGCCCGCTCCAGTTCTGGCCGACGATTACGGCTTTGATCGGCAGGCTTGGTATATGGGGCTTGGGGCTGTCGGCTATGTCCAGGGGCGGTGTCGCGGCGCGACGCTCGGGCGACCGGGTGGAATTCTTGAGCGTGTCAAAAATTGGATTTCGGTGACGCGCCGCCAGCTTGCCCGGTATGTGAAACAACACGCCGGTGATCGTGCCGGTGGCTTTGCGGCTGCCTTGGTATCCGGGGATCGCAGTTTTATGACCATGACGGATCAAGAAGCGCTGCGCGGGGCGGGTCTGGCGCATCTCTTGGCAATCTCAGGATTGCATATGGGAATTGTGGGCGGGCTCGTTTTCCTACTCACTTGGCGGGTTCTGGCTTTGATTGAGCCGGTTGCGCTGCGCGTGAACGTGAAAAAACCGGCTGCAGCTGCGGCTCTGTTTGCCTGTTTGGTCTATCTTGTCATTTCCGGAGCTTCGGTTTCAACCCAGCGCGCCTTCATCATGGCAACTGTCTTGTTTGGGGCGGTTTTGATTGACCGCACCGCGCTGAGTTTAAGGTCTTTGGCGATTGCAATGATCCTGATCTTGACCTTGCTGCCCTGGAGCGTGGTTACGCCTGGCTTTCAGATGTCTTTTGCGGCAACGGGGGCACTCATCGCAACGTATGAGCGGTGGCAGCGCCGCTTACGCGAGCAAGCTTTCATTCGCCGAAGCCGGCTCCTGTTTTGGGTGCAGGGCCTTATTGTGACATCAACAGTGTCGGGCTTCGCGACCATGCCATTTGCACTTTACCATTTTGGCCGGGTTGCCGGTTTGGGCCTCGCTGCGAACCTTATGGCGATGCCGATTGTCTCACTCATCAGCGCACCAGCGGCAACCGCGGCCCTCGTGCTCGCTCCAATTGGCTTGCACAGATGGGCGCTGCGCGCGTTTGGCCTGTCTTTAGAGGCTGTCTTGAGTGTGGCACATGTCTTCGCAGAAATATTGCCCGATGATCAAATGTCCGTCTCTCAAATGCCGAGCGAAAGCGCGGCGCTGCTCAGCTTCGGGATCATCCTGTTTTGCTTGATCCGCAGACCGATAAGAGCATGGGCATTCACCGCGGCGCTCTCCTGTCTGGCGATCGTCTATTGGAGCGTTTCATTTGTTCCTCAGGTCCATTGGGCCCCATCGGGGGATGTTTACGTCGAGCTTGATCATGGCCAGGTGCTTCATAAGCCCCTCAAGGATGGCGCAGGCTTGCCACCCTTGCGACTTTCAGATCATCCGCTTGATGACGTGTGTGTCTCGCAAAGCGCGTGCGAGATTGAGCTGGGCCTAGCGAGGGTTTCATTTTCACCAGACGCGCAATCCATTCGGCTGACATCGAGTCGAGATCGCTCAACTGACCGCCACCCTTCATCTCCAATCGAAATTTCGTGGACCGATGTGCAAAGCGAGAATGGAATTTCATACGCCTTGCGCAATGGGCGGTTTCGGAAAATTCGAAAACTCCCATGCGGGCGCAGACCTTGGCGCCCTTGTGCGCCAGGAGGTGACGCGCCTATTCGTACTTCCGAATGAGGGCGACCAAGCGACCTTGTACTCGGACACGGTCTGGACCGAAGATCCGGGTTTCATAGGCAGGGTTAGCGGCCTCTAAAGCGACAGAATCACCCTTTTTTCGGAGCCGCTTGAGCGTTGCTTCTTCCTCATCGATCAAGGCAACGACGATATCTCCGGAATTGGCGCTATCTGTCCGTTTTAAAATAACAATATCGCCGTCAAGGATGCCCGCATCGATCATGGAATCGCCTTTGACCTCGAGCGCATAATGCGCATCGCTGTCAGCAAACTCCTCGGGCGGTGTGACCCGGTCGACTTCGTTCTGGATGGCGGTAATCGGAACCCCTGCTGCAATCCGTCCAAGAACCGGGATCGTGCTTTGACCCATTTCGGGTTTAGTTGACCCAACCACGCTTGGGCGGAAGGCCTGGCGCCCTCTTGGCGGCGCGGCGGGCGTCGCAGAGTCCGGCATTTTCAGCACTTCAAGCGCGCGAGCCCGGTTGGCGAGGCGGCGGATGAATCCCCGTTCCTCCAAAGCCACGATGAGCCGGTGAATACCCGACTTGGATGCCAAATTGAGTGCTTCCTTCATTTCATCAAATGAGGGAGAGACCCCGTCAGCTTTAATCCGCTCGTGAATGAAAAGGAGCAACTCTTTTTGCTTAGTGGTGAGCACGAAAATTCTCCGAAATAACGAATATGTTCTCTATATGTTTATTCCCCTTCTGTTCTTTTGTCAAATTCGGGGCGTAAAATACTCATCATATGGGTGTCCCAAATGGCGTCACCGATAGGCGTGGTCTCTCGGCGCGTGCCTTCAAGCGTGAAACCGGCGGACTTATACAATGACACAGCGCGCGCATTGTGCGCGTAGACGTTCAGATCGACTCTGTGGACCCAAGCGGGTGAAAATGTCCGATCCAGCACGATCCGCATCATCTGCGAGCCATAGCCCTGGCCACGGATTTTTGGGGCAAGGGCGATTCTTCCAAGCCCCGCCGTGCGCAAACGTCGATTGAACACGATTTGAAAGTGCCCAACCATGTCCTGATCGAGATCCACCGCCCAGACTTCGCGAGATGCGGTGTATCCGCCATCTTGTTTGAGGAGATCGATGAAGGCGCGGCGCTGAAGGGGCCATGACAAAGCCGCCCCCGCCCATAGCAAAGCATCTTCTTCCGTTTGGAACCAATCAAATAGGGGGGTAATATCGCGCTTAGTGAACTTGCGCGGCATAAGCATCATCTTGCGGACCGCAATGCGGCAACATGCGCAGACCGATCGCTGCGTTTCATCAAGCTTTCTCCGATTAAAAACCGACGCGCGCCTGTTTTCCTGAGCCGCTGAATATCATCTGGCTCGCTGATCCCGCTCTCGGAGACAAAGTCACACTCAGACGGCAAAAGCGATGAAAGACGCTCACTTGTCGCAAGGTCAGTCTTCATGATTTTCAAATCGCGATTGTTGATCCCAATTAACGCAGACGGCAATGTCAGCGCGCGCTCAATCTCGACGGCATCATGCGTTTCTATCAGAACATCCATACCGAGCTCTATCGCGGTTTCTGTGAGCACGAGCGCCAGCGCATCATCTGTGCAGGACATAATGACCAGTATGGCATCTGCGCCATGAGCGCGCGCTTCGATGACCTGGATCGGATCAATCATGAAATCCTTGCGGAGCATTGGCAGCGCCACGGCGCTTTTGATCGCAGCAAAGTCGTCAAGACTTCCGCCAAAGCTCGGACCATCGGTCAAAACCGAGAGACAAGCAGCCCCGCCCGTTTCATATTGTCGTGCAATCTCGCTCGGATCGGCACCGGGAAGAATTTCGCCAGCGCTCGGACTTTTGCGTTTCATTTCGCAGATCAAGGCATTGTCGCCGGTTGCCGCAATCGCGCTAAGGCGGTTCGCAAATCCCCGCGGCGCGGCTTGACCCGATGCGACTGACAATAAGTCTTGTTCGGCGTGCTCGCGTTTAAGCGCGGCCACTTCGTCGCGTTTGTACGAAATGATCTTATCGAGCGCCGTGCTCATTCGCTTTGCCCTTTTGAAGCTCCGGCGAGGCGGTTAAGGGTTTGCATCGCTGTTCCAGAATCGAGCGTGTCCCCGGCTTTTGCCGCACCATCCTTTAAGTCGCTTGCGAGGCCCAGAACGAACAAACCCGCTGCTGCATTTAGACAAACAGCATCGCGGAACGGTCCTGGGCGTCCATCAAAGAGCTCGCGGATGGCAAGCGCATTCTCTGCCGGGGCACCGCCTGTGAGTGCGCTTAAGCGATTGCGGGAGAGACCCATGTGGTCGAAGTGAACAATGGCACATTGACCGATCTCACGATCGCACCTGAAGATGCCGGATTGGGACGCAATCGCTTAAGCGCACTCACAGGCGGTGCCCCGGCAGAGAATGCGC
>JBCBQS010000020.1:0-19910 GCA_039820085.1 Pseudomonadota bacterium | reverse complement strand
GTGATCAATCGCGAGTATGCCGAAGATCCGGTCTATTTCACACTGGTGCCACAACCGGCTTTTGCGGCGCGCCGAACCACGATCCTTGTCTTTTATCGCGAGGGCGAGGCGTTTGAGCCACTGACCGTCAATCGATATCCGCTCGGGGCCCCTTACGAGGCGGCTTGGGAAGGCGGTGATCTCGATGAGCAATGGCGCGCGCTGGCCGCATTGATTGAGGAAAAAGACCCGCAGCGCATCGGCATCAATGTGTCGTCACACTGGCCTGTCGCAGATGGTCTCACGCATGGTCTTCACCAAAAGCTCGTATCGGTTTTGCCAGATCATCTCACCAGCCGTTTGGTCAGCGCTGAGGATCTTGTGATCCGCTGGATCGAAACGCGAAGCGACTTGGAGTTAGATGCCTATGGGCATGTTGTCAGCTTAGCCCGTTCGGTCATCAGCGAAGCGTTTTCGGCGCAAGTCATCACGCCCGGCGCGACCACAACAGATGATGTTGCTTGGTACATTCGCCAGCGCTTCGAAGATCTTAATCTTGCGCCCTGGTTCAATCCCTATGTGAATGTGCAGAGGCCGGGCCTCCCATGCGATGCTGACCAGGATTTTTGCGGGGTCGAAGGCCTCATTCAGCGCGGCGATGTTATCCATACCGATGTTGGCGTTTGCTATTTGAAACTCTGCACCGATACCCAGGAAATGGGCTATATCATGCGGGTCGGCGAGACGGAAATTCCCGACGGACTGAAGACCGCAATGGCGGTTGGCAATCGCTGGCAGGATCATCACACAAGCTCATTTGCAACCGGCAAAACGGGCAATGAAGTTCTTTTAGACACACGCGCGAAGTGTGATGCTGACGATTACATTTGCTCGGTCTATACCCATCCCCTCGGATTTTTTGGACATGCACCAGGCCCGACGATTGGCATGTGGGATGACCAAGATGGCACGCCGATCCGCGGCGATTGGCCGGTTTATCCGAGCACGTGTTATGCCATTGAAGGCAACATCAAAGCCCAGGTGCCAGAGTGGGGCGATCAGTATGTCCAGATGAAGCTAGAGCAGGATGCCTGCTTTACCGGCGCAACGGTGACTTATATCGCCGGACGCCAGACGCGTTGGCACGTGGTCCCTTAATTAGGACCCAAGGCGCACAGGACCGAAAACGCCGTCTATGGTGCTCGTATCCCGTCGACCTAGAGACTAGGTGGGCACCGGTTAGATAGGACCACGGTCCAGTCCAGAGCCAGTTCCCTGACGGAACTTAAGGTCGGCGGATAGCTGACCGTCCTCGAACGCTCCAGCCTCTGTGCTGCAGCCATATAGGCACGATTATCGGCTTCGGTAAGAGGGCTTAAGCGGCGAGTTGCTCGCCGAGCTCGCGCAAATAGGCCCAAGTATAGAGGCCGTTGGCATGGCCATCACTAAAATGCAGCCGCACCGCATAGCGCCCAACCGGGTCGGCTTTTTCAATGAGGATATCATCACTGACAATTGGCGGTGGTGGTTTGGGACCGCTGCCATGACCTTGAACATCTGCAGATGGGCTCTCAAGACGAAGCAGTTTGTAAGGCAGCGAAAAAGACGTGCCATCATCGAACGTGACGGTGAGAGTTTGTGCGCTTTTAGAAAAGCGCAGCTCCGTCGGCCAAGCGTGCGTGCTCACGTGTCGATGGCGTCCAAGTCGCGCGCTTCAGATTCTAATAAAATCGGCAGCCCGTCACGGATCGGGAAGGCGAGCTTGGCCTTTTTGGAGACCAGCTCACACGCCTCGCGATCAAATACCAGCGGCCCCCCCGTGACCGGACAGATCAAGACTTCGAGCAGACGCGGACTGACACCGCACGGGGCGTCTTGAGAGGGGGCGTTAGGGTCTGTCATTGCAGAGTTGAGCTGTCATCGCCTGGCACGTCCATGTCAAGCAACGTGATCAAAGTGTCAGCGCGCTCAGCAACGGTTTGTGCTTCTAAAAGCGCTTGCTTCTCGATTGTTCCAAACGGGCAGCCCGCACATAGAGCGTTGATTAAAGTTTCCATTGGCGCGTGTTCCACCGCTTCCCAGTCGACTTCCATCGAGTTGATCTGCGTGTAGCGTTTCAGCGAATTCACCAAAACCAACCGATCTGGCAGACTGTTCTCTACAGGTGCCGCGAGATCGAGTGCAAATGGCTGCCAATCGGCGCGGACCTGCCGATATGGCGTCTCCAAGGCAAGTTCTTCGTGAATGTGAAAGCGGCAGATGCCGGTCAGGGAAATCAGATATCGCCCATCATCGGTCTCTGAGTAAGAGGTGATCCGCCCGGCGCAGCCAGTTTTGGCGAGACTTGGGTGAACACGGTCATCACTGTTGGATTGAATCATCCCGATGATTCGGTGCCCGGACATCGCATCATCAATCATATTCAGGTATCGCGGCTCGAAGATGTTTAAAGGCAATGACCAACGTGGAAAGAGGAGGACCCCAGACAGCGGAAATACCGGAATCGATTCCGGCAGATCAGAGAGTTTGCGGTAGGTCTCGAGCGTCACGCCTTATCCTCGGTTGGGGCACTATATCACAAATGGGCTGATCCGGCTTGAGGGCGAGGTCTTTCTGCGGTGCGGTTTAAGCAAACATGAGCGAGCCGAGACGGCGTCGGCCTTCGACAGTGACCGGGTCTTTCGGTCCTGCCGCTTCAAAAATCTCTAAAAGTTTGGCCTTTGCTTTGCCGTCTTGCCAATCGAGATCATCACTCAAAATGGTGAGGAGATGATCGGCAGCATCTTTGTTTTTGCCTTGACCAATAAGAGATTCAGCAAGGTCAAACCGCGCTTCGTGATTGGTTGGATTGGCGGCGACTGTTTCTTTCGCTTGAGCAAGCTCTTCATCCAATGGCGCATCAGCCATGAGGTCGAGTGCCGTGCGCACAGACTTTACCGCGGGATCATTTGTTTTGCCTTCGGGTACCATATCGAGAATTTGGCGCGCCCGATCATGATCGCCATTGGCGAGGTAACACCGTGCCAGGCCAGCAATCGCGGTTGGGTTTTCTGGGTCCGCTTCCATAACAGCACCATAGAGCTGGGCAGCGGTGCCGATATCACCGTTCTGCGCGGCTGCTTCAGCTTGTTCTAAGGCGTCCTGTAATTGTTTCGCACCATCGGTGCCGCCCAAGATTGTGTCAATGAACTGACGAACTTGGCTTTCAGGGAGGGCCCCTTGGAATCCGTTGACGGGGCGGCCTTTGTCAAAGGCGAAGACAGATGGGATTGAGCGCACGCCCATTTGACCTGCAACGCCCGGATGTTCTTCGGTATTGATTTTAACGAGCTTCACCTTGCCATTTTGCTCACCCACGACTTTTTCTAATGTCGGGGTCAATGTTCGGCACGGACCACACCAAGGCGCCCAAAAATCGACGAGGACAGGCTGTTCGTTCGAGGCTTCGATCACATCCGCCATAAAGGCCTGATCAGAAGACTCCATAACATGTGGTGAGGGGCTCGCATCGGTCATCGCCGAGATCTCCGTAAATCTTATTCATGCGTATTTGGGCGCTCAGAGCGCGCCACGCAAGGCTAAGCGCCCAGTCGCGACAGTTACCGAGAAATTTTAACGCGTGACGGTGCGGCGCTTAGCTATCGCTGGCAGCCGACCACACGTCTGCGATGCGCCGGTCACGCCCACACCCGACGCGGTAAAGCTTATAGCGCGCAGGGTTCTTTTGGTAATAGTTCTGATGGTAGCCTTCGGCTTTGTAAAAGGCGACTTCATCAAGCACGCGTGTCACGATCGGTGCGGATAAAACTTTAGACTGCGTGATCGCTTCAAATTGGGCTTCGACCTCAGCGCGCTCTTCGGCGGTGTCGACGAAAACTGCTGTACGATAGGAGTTGCCGCGGTCACAGAATTGGCCACCATCATCGGTTGGGTCGATGTGGCGCATAAAGTAATCGACGAGCTCGGCATATTCGACTTTGGCGGGGTCATAGACCACTTTGACCGCTTCCAAGTGTCCGTCTTTCGTGTGCGACTTGTATGTTGGGTTTGTCGTTCTTCCGCCGGTATAGCCCGAGACCGTTTCAAGCACGCCCGGTAATTTATCAAAGTCACTTTCTACGCACCAAAAACATCCACCGGCGAAAATCGCTGTTTCGACATTAGCGTTGTTCGCAGACAGGGTCGGGCCGTTCTCTGCGCCGGCGCTCATAAAGAATGTTGCTAGAGCCGCCAGGCCGCCAGCCATCGCACTGATTGTAAGTGGGTGTGTGAGCTTCATGTCAGGTCGTCCAGAGTCCGTGCTATTTGTCCGGGTCATATGAGGTGTCGGTCTAAAAAAGGCGAGCGCTGATGTTCAGTTCTCACAGATATTTGTTTCTGTGTGATCAAAACCCGCTCTTATTGCGATAAGCGCTCAATTTCTTCAGCAGAAAGTTCTGAATTGTCATAGACATTGGCGACGTCATCGAGATCGTCGAGCACATCGAGGAGTCGCATCAGCTTTTCTGCGTCATCACCTGCAATCGGCACGGTATTTTGCGGTTTCCAGATGAGCTTGGTTGATTTGGCTTCGACCTCGCCAAATTGACCTTCGAGCGCCGTCGCGACTTCCGACAATTCCTCGCGTTCTGTATAGATGAAGTGGCCGTCTTCATCCGTTTCAACATCACTTGCGCCGGCTTCAAGGGCGGCTTCCATGATCGTGTCTTCATCGCCGGCCTCGGATGAGAACTGGATTTCTCCAACATTTTCAAACCCGAACGAAACCGACCCGGTTTCCCCTAAGTTCCCCCCATTCTTTGAGAAGGCTGTGCGGATCTCGCTTGCGGCGCGGTTTTTATTGTCGGTTGAAGCTTCGACAATGATGCCGACCCCGCCAGGGCCAAATCCTTCATACCGGATGTCAACATAGTCTTCGCCGCCGCCGCCTTGGCCCTTATCAACAGCGCGTTTGATATTGTCTTTGGGCATGGATTGTCCGCGCGCATTGGCAATTGCAAGGCGCAGGCGCGGGTTTCCGTCCGGATCAGGTCCGCCCATTTTTGACGCGATCGTAATTTCTTTGGAGAGGCGCGAAAACAAGGCTGCGCGTTTCTTATCCTGCGCCCCTTTGCGGTGTTGAATATTCGCCCATTTACTATGGCCAGCCATGGTGGCTCCTGCAGTCAAGTCATAACAACGCGCTGCTTAACTCAGCTCGGGCAAGAATTCAAAGGCCGGGGTGAGATCAGTCGAAGACCTGAGCTGCGCCGGCTGTCTTTAAGAATTCTTGATGGTTCGCCAGATCTCGCGTGATTTGGAGAAACAGAATTGCCGCGATGATACCCAACACTCCAGAGACTATTTCAAAGGCCAACAGGATTTGTGCAAGGTTTGGAATTGGAAGTGTGACGTCTGTTGCGCCGAGAAAAACGGAAAGGATGAAACAGATCCACCATGCCTTAATCAGCGGGTTGCTCTGCTGACTGATGCCGCTTGCACGACGCGTTTCGAGGTCTATCTCGGAAACCGCTTTATAGGGTTTGTAGAAGTTCGCGAAGGGGATGAAGAACCACAACCAAGCCCAATGTGGAGTGGTGATCAATCGGCCTGGGACGACTGTATGCAAATTGCGCGTCGCTCTGAATAAGAGCCAAGCCGATAGAAAAATGCACACCACATAAACGACGCGATAAACCAAAGAGAGCCAAATCAATCCATAGGACCAAACGGACGTTCCTTCTGTGATCTGGCTCAGCAAGAACGCGACATAGGCATTTGGGAACGTCAAGAGTAAAGCAGTATGTGCGGCCAAAATAGCGGCAAGTGGCACAAATAATATAAGCCCAACTCTCAGGCATTTGAAAATATTGATTAAAGAACGTGACCCGTCTTCATAGGGTAATTGCTCGCCCTTTGGGTTTCCGTGAAATAAATTTGGCTTAGCCTCGATAATTTTGTCTGTCATCGAGCAGATGTTTGTTTGACTTTTATGCTCTTGTCGAGTGTCGGTACCTAAATCGGCAACAATTCCGACAGTCGCCCCCCGACTCGGATTGGCTCACACCGTTTGGCGAGACCTGTTGCGTCATCTGTCTCAACATACAGGCCGCAGAGCGTCCCTTCGCCAAGCGCTGGCTCATAGCGTTGTCCGGGCAGCTGGGTGGCAAATCGTTGGAGGGAATTGTCCTTCTTCATCCCAATGACGCTATCATAGTCCCCGCACATGCCTGCATCGCTTTGATATGCTGTTCCACTCTCGAGGATCATGTGATCGGCTGTCGGCACGTGCGTGTGGCTGCCCACGACCATGCTCACCCGGCCGTCACAATGATGGCCCATGGCCATTTTTTCCGAGGTCGCTTCGCAATGCATATCGACAATAACCGCATCGGCGATGACCCCAAGCGGCATGTCATCGAGCGCCGCATCCACTGCGCCGAACGGATTCTCGAGCAGCTGTTTCATAAAGACGATGCCTTGCGCTTGGATGACGCCAACTCGGCGTCCGTCTGGCAAAACAAACAGGTGCGCGCCTTTGCCTGGTGCAGCTGCAGCGTCCGGGTAGTTCAAGGGGCGCAACAGTCGCGGTTCGCGTTCGATATAGGTGAGGGCTTCGCGTTGGTCCCAGGCATGATCACCGAGTGTGAGGCAATCGGCGCCAGCATCGAAAAACTCATTGGCTATGGATTCCGTTAGCCCGAAACCGCCAGCGGCGTTTTCTGCATTCACGACAACAAAATCCAAGTTCAGCGTGCGGCGAACATCGGGCAGATGATCACGCACCGCTTGGCGACCGGGTTTGCCGACAACGTCTCCAAAAAAAGCGAGTTTCATGTGAGCATTATGCGGGTTTGAGGGTCAAAAGAAAAGCGCGCGATGCTTTGGTCGCACCGCGCGCTTCGATTAAGGTGGTGTGGCGACTATTCTTGTGTCGCTGTAAAGCCGAGCGTCTCTTTTGTGTAAGCCGCGGGATCTGGGTTCGCCATGACCGAGGCAACTGAGAGCGGGGTCTCTGGTGCCATTTTTAAGGTCAGCGTTCCACCATCACTGATGAAGCTCGACAAAGCTGTCGTTGCTTCGGTGACCAGCGCCATATCGATGCCCGAGCCTTGGGCCATCATCGGTGCCATGGCGAGACCCATGCCGATTTGGCCTTTCAGTTCAGCTGGATCCGCGCCTTGTGCCGTCGCCGCAGCATTGAAGGCACGATCAAGCAGAGAATTGTCAGCAATTGACAGTTCGAAATTGTGGAAGGTCAGATCGTTGAACGCGGACTGCATCGCCATTGGATCTGGCTCTGCACCAGCGGCGAGGGCTTCAAAGTCCATCGCAGTGGTCATCTTGCGGCTGGCTTCAGCATAGCCTTCGATTTTGCCACCGAGATTGATCTTTGCACCGTCGACGAGCTCAAGATAATTTGAACCCGCTTCAAACTCGATGATGTCTTGGTCCGGGTCATACGTCGTTACGCCTGCACTTTTCAGCGTCAGCTCTTCGTAACCGACGACGCTCAAGCCTTGCAAAAGACCTTCACCAGCTGGACCACCAGCGGCGTCTGCTTTTACAGAAATCTCGAACGGCTCAGTGATGAACTTGATCGCTTGGCCGGCGGCATTTCGCTCAACGCCTGAGACAATGCTCGGAATGTCGAAAGAGGCACCCGCAGCGTTAATCGACAGATCGTCCATCGTGAACGCGTCATAGCCAGGTTCCATCGGTTCATCGTAGGCGAGGTTCATCATCGCAGTCATCATCGCGTCTTCATCATCGATGTTTTCCTGGATGGCTTGCACGAATTTAGCATCGACGTTTGTCGCTGTCATGCTGCCGAGGCTGATATCAAAGTCGATACCTTCGGACTCATCAGTGCCAATAACCGACATGCCGCTGATCGTTGCTTTTGCGGCGCTCAGGTCCATCATGTCGCGGATTTCGATTTTATCGATGCCGAACGTGCCGGTTGCTTCCGTATCCGAGAAATCGCCCGTGAGGCCATTCATCGACCAGCTGTCGAAAACGATTTTATCGGCGGATGGGAATGGGACTTCTTGACCGTTCAAGCTTGCCGCCAGCCAGCCAGCGAGTTCTGGCGATGGATTGATCAGCTCAATCGATCCGAGCTTAACTTCTACGTCTTCACCTTCTTCGGTAAGGGTGATGTCGTTTAGGCTCATCTTACCGAAGTTTGCCTGCTCGCCTTCCATGTCCAGGCCTTCCAGGACCAAGGAGCCGACTTTCACGGCGTCTTCGCCAGTAATCGTAAGATCGGTGAATGTGGCGGTTGCGCCGTCTGTGGTGCTGCCTGCGAACGAGAGAACGCCGGAGCCGCTATCAGTGAGCGACATTGCGGCTAAGGCAGCAGCGGCTTCAGCCGGGTCGCCTGCGCGAACGGTCAGTTCTTTCAGGACCGGTTCTGTGATCGCAACCTCGGCGGGTGCGTCTTCACTTGTACACGCGGCCAGCAAAACTGTTGCGGCTGCACCAAACATTAATTTCTTCATTGTGGATTCCCCTATCAGGCGTTTTCCCATAGACTTATCTCATATTGCTGTCGAGACGTATTTAATGATTATCGATAAAGGCGACAAGATGGCGCTGGTCACAAAAACCGGCAAAACGGTAAATGTCCGCTTTGAAGTCAACCCAAAAGCCCGTCGCCTGATTTTAAGGCTGGACGAGCGCACGCATGAAGCGGTGGCAGTCGTCCCGCATCGCCGAAAGTTTGGCGAGGCCGCAGAGTTTGCGCGTGACCGGGTCGACTGGATTGCTGAGCATTTACAAGCACTTCCAGAGATTGTGTCATTGCAAAACGGGGCGGACATCATGCTTCGCGGCGAAGCGTGTCGCATCAGTTTGGACGGCGAGGGGCGCTTGCCAAAACTCGACATTGGACCGCCACTCGTATTGCGCGCGCCAGGGGATGAGAGCACACTTGGGCAGCGGGTCGAGCGCTATCTGCGCAAATCAGCGAAGTCAGATCTATCCGACGCTGTGATTCGCTATTGCGACCGACTTGGTGTCGAGGCGCGACGGGTTACGGTCAAAGACACGCGATCAAGATGGGGCTCTTGTACCTCAGACGGTCGCTTGGCGTTCTCGTGGCGATTGGTGATGGCGCCGAATGAAGTTCTGGAATATGTCGCGGCGCATGAATGCGCGCATTTGCTCGAAATGAATCACAGCCCTGCCTTCTGGGCGCATGTCGAGACGTGTCGTCCTAACTGGAAGGCTGAACGCAAATGGCTTCGTCAAAATGGTCGTGATTTGCACGCCGTTCAGGCGATTTAAGCCGGGGCGAATTCGCCGGCCTGATTGGGCGCGTCTTTTAACTCTGGGGCGAAGCTGATCAGGATGGCGCCATCTCCGCCACGCGCTTCTCGGTTGGGTCCGAGCAAGACCAGAGACCCATCCGGGCGTATTTCGGCAACAATGTCCGCGTCCGGTCGATCGTTTCTGAAGTCAGTGAGTGCATATTTGTCCGTGAGCCGGGTTCGCGCAAATTCCCAACCTCGATATTGGTCGCGGATCAGGCTGTCATAAGTTCGCCCACGCCGGATAAGGGTCCGCCCTCGCGCATTTGAACTTAGGCCGCGATCATCATTGTCTTCATCTTCATTGATCGACAATTGGTAGACCATATGGCGACCCACTTCCGGCGCGAAGTGGCTGCAAACGAGGGCGTTATAAGAATCGTTCGTCGAGAGGGCGATGACGGTTGAAAACCGCGCATGGTCGAGCTTAAGCTCAGCGTCTTCAGACATCACTTCGCCCATAAAGATATCGAGGCCCGCATCGCGAGAGGATTTTAAACGGCGGAAACTGCTGTCAGCGACGATCACTTCGATGCCACTTTGTTCAAGGGCGCGCGCAAAATTCACACTCCAGGCATTGGCGCCGACGATGAGAATTCCGGGTTTTTCTTTCCGTGCGAGACCGAGGCCGCGAGACATGGGACCGATCGTAAATCCGTGTAGAACAACGGTCGTAAAGACCATCGCAAATGCGAGCGGCGTAATTTGATCGGCGCCAGCGAAGAAGAAGCGCCCCTCACGGGACAAATCAACCAAAAGCGATCCAAAAAGCCCCGAGACGGCCACGGCGACGATCCCCCGCGGCGCGATCCAGCCGAGCAAAATCGCTTCATTGCGCGACAGCGTGCCGAACGTCGCGATCCAAACGCTGAGCGGTCTCACAATGAACAGCATGCACATCAAGAAAGCGAGCGTGTTCCAATTGATTGCTTGGCTGATGATGGCGGGCGTCAGATCCGCTGTGAGCATCACAAACACGCCCGATACCAAGAGGATCGCAATATCTTCTTTGAATTTCTGAAGTTCCGTCAGGCCGGCCAATTTTGAGTTCCCGAGCATCATGCCATAGGCCGTCACCGCGACCAGGCCGATCTCTTTCTGGAACATCTCAGCCATTGTGTAACACAGCACAATAGAGGCGAGGATGAGCGGGGCTTTTAGATATTCTGGTGTCCACCCTTCTCGGAACGCCTTAGCCATGGCCCAGCCAAAAAAGATGCCAAGAATGGTGCCGTATGTGGCGGCCATGATGATCCAAAGCCCGGCGCCAAACAGGCTTTGACCTTCCGAGGCGACGCGAATGAATTCAAACGCGGCAACTGCGAACAGTGCGCCAATCGGATCGTTGACGATCCCTTCCCATTTTAGGAATTGCGCGGGCCGTCCACCAAGCTTTGATTGGCGCAATAGTGGAATGATGACGGTCGGTCCTGTGACCACCATGACGCCTGCGAAAACTGTCGCGCTCGCCCAGTCCAGACCGGCGGCAAAGCGTGCTGCAAATGTGCCGAGCAACCAGGCAAGCGGGCCACCAATAAAGATCATCCGCCGGACAGCAGCTCCGGCCTCACGCAAATTCTCGAACTTTAAGACCAGTCCACCTTCAAATAGGATCACGGCGACAGCCAGCGAGACGATCGGGCGAAAGACATCGCCAAATGTGGCCTGAGGGCTCAAGAGTGGGTTACCAAAGACGAGAGACCAAAGCGGACCAACCGTCAGCCCCGCAAGGGACATCAATACAATCGCGGGGGCTTGCAGGCGCCAAGCGAGCCATTGCGCGCCGACGCCGAGCGCGCCGATCAACGCGCACGCGAAGATCACCTCTTGGCCTGCACCACTCGCCAATAGAACCCCAATGTCCATGCCTAAGCCCTCAACGGCCCCTTAAACCGCAGCTTCGTTATGGTCGCGTGAGATGTCAAAGCCAATATCTCGGCTGCTGTAATCGCCAGCTTCGTAGCGCTCGATCTGGTGTTTGAACCAATCCAGCACGTGTCCGTAAATATGGTCGTAAAACGGCTCAGGATCATTGTCTTTTAGAGGGATGGAGAGCTGGTAGTCCTCGCCTCCAAGAATGCGCGCAATAAAATCATCGCCGATCTTTTGACACTCGATCGTCACGCGCATCCAATCGGCTTCGCCCAGAACGCGGATGGCAAGTCCAAACTGGATGGCGCCGAGCGGTCGGAATCCTTTCGGCGGCATAGAAAACGCGTGATCGCCATAATCCTTGGCTTCGAACGGGCCGGCGGGCGGAACAAGGCGCACGCAGACGCCATCTTTCATGCCGATATGCGCGCACAATCCGGCGCGCAATTCCTCCGCAAGCGCCCGCACGCGGACATAGTTCTCTCCAGCGAGCGATTGATAACGCGCAACCGTCGCGATCAGTTCATCAAAACGTGACACAATCTGTTTTCCCAATAGAGTTTGGGAGAAACTAAAGTGCTCTTGATGGGAATGCTAGTGTCCGGCTGGTAGAGCCTGGCTTTAGCTTTCCTCTTGTCCTCTGGTCGCCGCGCGCCAATAAAGCTCCAAAGAACAGTAGGATAAGACAATTCCTAGATTAGCCGCAGTGATCGTCGATAGGCCTGAATGCGTCGTTGGCACCAGCAATAACTCAACCACAACCGCAAACACCAGCGAGATAATCGTCGCTGCATTGCGTCGGCTCATACCAATCGTGAACGTAATCCAGACGGGCAGTGCTGCGAATGATAAGACGCGGACAAAATGATCATAATTCGACGCGATGCCATTCCCGGATGGATCATAAGCAACTGATTTCAGTGCAATAAGAACAGCAATGATTCCGCACAGACCCGCTGCAATCCGTTGTGGCAATCCAGTCATCCAATAGGCTGGGGTAGGGTTCACGGGACCGAGGTCTTGTGTTCTGGACATAACGCACTCCATTCAGGGACAGATCGGACTATGGACGATCTCATTTTCGATGCGTTTAAGTTGATCCTGTAAATTCACTCGGCTTTGTGCAAGCTTCGCTTAGGATTTTAGGCGGCGGTCTCTGCTCGGCGGATGGGAATAACTGTTAATTGCTCATCCAAGTCATTCAGGCTTGGTCGCAAATGTGTTGGCAGGCTCGCACGGGCCATTTCTATCGCGGTCCGCGGCGCGATATCCTGCGCAAACGCCGTAATAATGCGCGCGATCGTGTCGAGGTAAACCGCCTCTTCTTCGACAATTTGGCTAAACCGATTGGCCATTGGGCCGACCAGGCCATAGGCAAGGAAGACGCCTAAGAATGTCCCGAGCAGTGCAGCAGCAATCATTTCGCCAAGCACAGCCGTTGATTGGTCGATCATGGCCATGGTTTTAATGATCCCCAACACGGCGGCGACGATTCCAAGCGCGGGCAGCGCGTCGGCGAGCGTTTGCAAAGCGGAGACCGCGCGTTGTCGCTCTTCAACCATTTCTGAGACTGTATCTTGGAGATATGTCGCAGACTGCTCGCGCATGGCTGGGTCGAGTGCGATGAGGCGGAAGCTATCGCATATCAGTGCCATCGCTTGTGGGTCGCTTTGCAAACGTGGCTGGGCAGCAAATAACTTAGACTGGTCCGGGTGCTCAATATCCGTTTCGATTGCGACAATCCCGCCGCGACGGGCCCGTTTTGTCAGACTGTGCATCAGAGTAAGAAGGCCAGAATAATCTGCTTTGGTCCATTTCGCGCCGCGCAAAGACTGTCCGGCGCCTTTGAAAGCGGCGATGGCAACTGGCGTCGAATTGCCGATCATAACGGTCCCGATCGCCGCGCCGCCAATAAGCGCGAGCTCAAACGGAAGGGCAGAGAATACGGCTGGT
The DNA here is from genome assembly GCA_039820085.1 of Pseudomonadota bacterium. Lineage (GTDB taxonomy): Bacteria > Pseudomonadota > Alphaproteobacteria > Caulobacterales > Hyphomonadaceae > Henriciella. The sequence continues at coordinate 6,813 of JBCBQS010000020.1, read as the reverse complement.
CCACCGCTGACGAGCAATGCGCCAGAGACGATCAATAAAACGATCACAAAACCAATCAGCTGGATCATGCCACGGTCGAACCTTTTGAGCCTCAGTCTTTGCTCTTCTCACCATTTCCTTTCGATCCGGTTGCGCAATCGAGATTTGCGTCAAACACGTCTCTTTCAGAGGAGGCATGAGCTGAGGGTTGATGTCTCTAAGTTAGCCTTGATTTTATCGTACACGGGCTCAAAGAAGGCGCATGAGCGAGTCACCAACAGTCGGCGAACAAACGCCCCAGCCGAATCGGCGCGGGGCGTTTTTTCTGCTCTTCTTCTCGCTGATGGCGATCGGAGCGGGGAACACCATGCTGATCGCCGCCGTGATTCCGCCGCTGACGCGAACCCTGTCACTTCCAGACTGGATGGCGGGGGCGATTTTCTCACTCTCAGCACTGTGCTGGTCCTTATCGTCGCCATTTTGGGGCAAGCGATCTAATCGATACGGACGCCGCCGGATCGCGTCATTTGGACTGGCAGGATATGCCGTCTCTATGGCGCTTTTGCTGATCTCGTCTTGGGCGGCGGTGTCTGAGTTCATCACCGCGCCGCTCGCAATCTTTGCCTGTTTGGCGCTATCGCGCTCAGTTTTTGGCTTGATAGGTTCTGGCTCCAGCCCGGCTGCACAAGCCTATGTCGCGGATCGAACCGATCCCGCCGAGCGCCAAAGCGAGATCGCGTTTGTGACCTCAGGGTTTAGTTTCGGGACGGTGGTCGGGCCTGCCTTTGCGGCGGTTTTGGTGGCAAATTTTGGCATATTGAGCCCGATGTTGATCACCTGCATTCTGGCCGCGACCATGTCAGTCTTGCTGTGGAATTTCTTACCCGAGAACCGGCAGCCTGTTCAGGATGCGACAAAAATCGATGTCGTCCCAGGTGCGATCGGGCTTTGGCGCTCGCGCAATGTCCTGCCCTTCCTCTTATATGCGGTGACCTTGTCGCTGGTGACCGGGATCCTCACCCAAGTGTTTGTTTTTGCGGTCATGGATAAGCTCGATGTGACAGGCGCGCAGGCGGCCCAGTATACAGGACCCGCCTTCATGGTCGGCGCGATGGCGGTGATGACGGCGCAGCTCGTTCTGATTCCGCGATTAAAGCTGAAGAACAAGACGCTTATGATCACGGGCTGCTTTCCGCTTTTGATCGGGGCGCTCTTGCTCATCCCGGCGCAAGACTTCGCGACGCTGATTTTGGCGCAATTCTTTTTAGGGATCGGACAGGGTCTAACCCGGCCTGGGTTTTCTAGCGGTGCGTCTCTTGCTGTTTCGCCGCAATTGCAAGGCAACGTGGCCGGACTTGTGATTTCCGCCAATGGTATGGGCTATATTGTAACGCCATTATTTGGGTTGTTCCTCTACGAATTTGTCGATCCGTCATTGCCCTTCTGGATTTGTGTTGGGCTTTTGATTTCAATGGCGCTCTATGCCTGGCGTGCGATTGCGCCGGGTGTTGGGGAAGCCGATGAAGATGAAGGGTCAGCGCGCCGCTAGAACCTGATCGAGCGCAATCGTTGTCGGGTACCCATCTGCAGGCACGATATCGTTCGCCTTCTGGAAGCGCCGCAGCGCACCTTTAGTCCCGCGTCCAGCGATGCCATCGATAGATCCCGCATCAAATCCAAGCGCATTCAGGTTGTCTTGAAGCACCATAATGTCCCTGCGTGATAATTGTTGCAGCTCGGTTGGCCAAGCTTCCATTGGACCGCTTTCCCCGCCGACGCCATCTGCCAACAGCCCAACCGAGAAGGCATAACTGTCAGATCGATTATAGGTTTTGAACACATCGAAATTCTTGAACAAGAGATACTTTGGACCCATCGCCCCGGTTGGCAGCCAAAGCTCGGCATAGGCGGTCTCTGGGGCGGTATAAGGCCCGCCAGATATCGGCGCCAGGCCGTAGCTGATCCAGGTCGATAGACGCCGGTCTTCTCCATCCGCAAGCGACCAGTCGAAATTTGGAGGCGCCATAATTTCAACGCCCCAAGGACGGTCGTTTTGATACCCCGAAGCGCTCAAATAATTGGCCGCTGAAGCCAGCGCATCGGGCACACTGTTCCAGAGATCCTTGCGCCCATCGCCATCGAAATCGACGGCATAGCTTAAAAAAGTTGATGGCATGAATTGAGTGTGTCCCATCGCGCCGGCCCACCCTGAGATGAGGTCATCGCGAGCCACGTCGCCGCGCTCTTGGAGCTTCATGAGTGCCGTCAGCTCGCTTTCGGCAAAGCGCTGGCGGCGGCCTTCAACGGCCATATTAGAGAGCGTGTTCGCCGCGTCGAAATTGCCGATATAAGAGCCGAGATTGGTCTCCATCGCCCAGATGGCCGTCAGAGCTTGGCGATCCACGCCATAAGCTGCTTCGATCTGATCGAAGGTCGTGGTCAGTTCGCTCATACGAGCCGCGCCACGTGTTTTGCGCCCCTCACTCACAGCTGAGTCAACATAGTCCCAGATTGGTTTGGCGAACTCAGCTTGATCAGCAATGCCGGTTGCAGCGACGCCCACCTCATCTGAGAGATAGAGATCTAGAGGTGAGATCTTGTTGAGTGTGTCGTAAACAATGACCGGGTCGCGTCCGCTTGCAATGGCGCGCGCCGCAAAGTCTTCACGCCAAGCATCCATGGCGGCATTCCCAGATGGCGAGAAGGGCGGTAGGCTTGGAACGGTCGGGCGTTCAACACTGCCCGCGCCATCGCCGGCACCGCCCGCTGCCTCATTTCGAGTATCGGCTTGAGGGGACGCCGCGCAAGCGGTCATCAATGCGGCCGCCGCGACCAGGCCGTATAATGGTTGTCTCTTCAACACTGTGCTCATCGAACGCACCCCTTTGCGCAAAAGCCTGTAAGCCGGAATTGACTCACCCATACCAGATGTGTATGTCCCGCGCTTTCGTGAAAACAGTTCTAACGTTTGGGCAAAAGCCATGAAAGTGAAATCCTCGATCAAAGCACTCAAGTCGCGCCACCGTGACTGCAAGGTCGTTCGCCGCCGTGGCCGGACCTATATCATCAACAAAACTGACCCACGCTTCAAAGCAAAGCAGGGCTAAGCTTTAAGAGCTAAATTGCGGGACGTACCACCTATGCCATGGAGGTGATGGCATGATTAGGGCACTCGCTTTAATTTCAGCTTCATTGATTGTTTTGTTTTCTGCTAATGCTGGTCCCGGCAAAGGCTTGGGTATGCGAGCAAATATGTGCTCGAAAGACGCTTTTAAACATTGCCGTCAGTTTTGGATTCAGAACTACTCGAACGCTATTGTTTCGAGAACAATTATTCGCATGAAAGAAAATGCCGACGGTGTCCGCAATCCACGGGTTTGTCGAAGCGAAAAAGAGGAAATCGTTCGTACCAATCTTTCTGATGGTGACAGGTTTAAGGTTCTGCTAGATACCCGCTGCACCTATCTCATTCGATTTCGGTTAGGCACCTGTTCCGGTGATAATGATAACTCGTTTGACCCCGAAGACTTAAAAGCCGCATTGGTGGAATTCAAGAAACCAACAATCGCTTTAAAAGGTGATTGTGATGTGAAAGTCATCATGGAAGAGTTAAAGACGTAAGACCGACTTCGAATTTTCACATCTCGCGTCTTGCAAAACGAATTCTGGCCGCGAAAGTAGAGAACGTGAATAGCGGAGCAACACGTTAGATGGCAGTGCGAATCGTGCTCTTCGATCTTTGTCACGTCGTAGTCGAATGGCAGCCCCTCCGGCTTTATCGGGACATGTTTGACACGGAGACGGAAGCCGAAGCGTTCCTAAGAGATGTGTGCAATATGGACTGGCATCTCGAAAACGATCGCGGTGTCCCCATGGCGGAGAATGCCACGCGGCTGATCGAGCAGTTCCCGCAATTCGAAGAACAGATCCGAGCTTGGCAAACGCGTTGGCTCGATATGTTTGCAGGCTATGTCCCTGGCGTACCGGTCTTGATGGCGCGGCTGGAACAGGCCCGCGTCCCGCTTTATGGTTTATCGAATATTCCCGCAGATGTCGCCCAAGAGACCTTCGACGCGTTCCCGATGATCAAGCTGCTGCGCGATGTTGTTGTCTCCGGCGCTGAAAATGTCGTCAAACCAGATCCACGCATCTATGAGATCGCGCTTGAGCGGATGGGTCATCCTGATCCGGGCGATGTTCTGTTCATCGATGATAGATTGGACAATTGCGCGGCCGCTGAAGCCCTCGGGATCAAAGCACATCATTTTCAGGGGGCGGAAAGGCTCGAGACGTGGTTGGTCGCCGAAGGCCTCATTTAGAGAATTGATTGGACGCATTTACGCGCAGCGCTTACATTGATCGAGACGCGACTGGCGAGTTAGGTGGAGTACCACCGGGGAGCGTCGACTGTTACAGTTAGAGCCGTTCGCCTGGGCCATTCACCAATAAGGAGATGGCCATGCCAGAATTATCCCCACAATCCGTTGCTTTTCTTGTATTTCCGAACGTGACGCAGCTCGATTTAACAGGTCCAGCCCAAGTTCTGTCGCGGTTGGGAAACACTGAGCTGAACCTTGTTTGGAAGACCAAAGACCCTGTCCCAACGGATGCGGCGTTTCCGCTTTTGCCGACCGCCACATTCGATGAGATTGGGCATGCCAATATTCTATGTGTGCCTGGCGGGCTCGGCACCATGGACATTATGCAGGACAAGGAGGTTCTTGATTGGCTTCGTCAGATCGCCGACACTGCCGATTGGGTTACCTCTGTTTGTACAGGATCGCTGGTTCTGGGGGCAGCCGGTCTGTTAAAAGGCTATCGCTCTGCTTGCCACTGGGCGTCGATTGACCAACTTGCTTACTTTGATGCGATTCCAGTGCACGAGCGCATCGTTGAGGACCGCAATCGTTTCTCTGGAGGCGGTGTCACCTCTGGCATCGACTTCGCTCTCGCGCTCGCGGCCAAGATCCGTAGCGAGGATTTTGCCCGTTTTATCCAGCTCAGCATCGAATATGATCCCAACCCGCCCTTCGATGCGGGCTCGCCTGATAAAGTGTCACCAGAGCTGCTGGCGCGTTACCATAAGATGATCGATGCCGCGATGCCGGATCGGGCGCAGAAAGTGAAAGCGATTGCTGAATCGCTCGGATTTTAGCCCCAATTGAGCGAGATACAGTGGTTTGTCTTGAATTTCCTTGGCACGATGTAGCCCAGACACCATACTTACCACATGCTCAAAGCGCTCGCCCTTTACGGACTTATATTTGTCAGCAGCCCTGATTTTGGGCCGTCTGATGAAATGTTTGAGGAGCTGAAAACCGCGCCGAGCGAAGAAGAAGCCAATGATGTCGCCCTCGATATTTGGGCGTCCTGGATGGAAAGCGGGTCTGATGCTGCCGATCTGGTTATGGAACGGGGCGTACGGGCACAAGCGTTTGGCGATCTTGAGCACGCCCGCGCGATGTATGATCGCGTAATCGCGATTCAGCCGGACTATGCCGAGGCCTGGAACCGGCGCGCGACGGTGTTTCTGGCGCAGGAAAACTATTCCGAAGCGCTTCGAGATGTGAATGAAGCCTTGCGCTTGGAGCCCCGGCATTTCGGCGCCTGGGGCGGGCTTGGTGCGGTTCTTGAAGGACTTGGATCGGATGATGAAGCCGTTGCTGCTTATCAGAAGGCGCTTGAAATCTACCCGCTCTTCCCATCTGCCCAACGCGGCATAAATCGCATACGGCGCGAACAGGAAGGCCGGCCGGTGTGAAAATGCTGACAATTATAGTGATCGTTCTGATGCTGGGTGGCATCGGAGCTTGGATCAATAGTGCAAGTTATGTCTCACAAATCTCGAAAGCCCATCCCGCGGACGGCACGCTCGTGCCCGTGAATGGGGCGGATGTGCATGTCTTGCGCAGCGGCGACGCTGGACCCGTGGTTGTTATGGTTCATGGAGCGTCGGCCAATGCGCTTGAGTATAGCTGGACGCTCGCGCCGAAGCTTTCGAGTACGCATCGCGTGCTCATGGTCGACCGACCCGGTCATGGATACTCGGAACGTCTCGATGAGGCAGAAACCCTGAAAGTCCAAGCCGAACAAGTGGCTGGGGCGTTGCGGGCGCTCGCCCCTGGCGAGAAAGCCGTAATCGTCGGTCACAGTTTTGGCGGCGCTGTCTCGCTCCGATTGGCCCTCGATCATCCCGAATTGGTTGAAGGACTGGTGCTTCTCGCGCCGGTAAGCCATGATTGGGGCGGCGGCGGTGAGGCTTGGTACAATAAATATGCGGGTCACCCCCTGATCGGGCCTGTCTTTACCCATTTGGTGCCGATTGTTGGACCAAGCCAGGTCCGGAACGGCGTCACGAATGTGTTTTCTCCGAATCCCGCGCCAGACGGCTATTTTGAGAATTCAGGCATCGGTCTTCTGTTCCGTCCATCCAACTTTGCGGCGAATGCGAAAGACGTAAATGCGTTGCGCGAAGAACTCGGCGCGCAACAAGACCGGTATGTCGAGATTGACGTGCCGACTGTCGTCTTCTCTGGTGCCTTAGACACAGTGATCAGCCCGCCGCTGCATGTCGGCAAGCTGAAGCATCAGGTCAAAGACTTGGAACTGGTGAAACTCGCCAATGGCGGGCACATGCCACACCACAAGTTTGGCGAGGATGTCGCCGAAACGATCCGAGCTTTGTCAGGTGTCGCGGTTAATCGTCAGTCCGCCGAATAAGCAAGCGAAAGCGCAATCGCGCCCGCTGTGGCGACGTTAACGCTGTCAAAGCCTGCCGCCATTGGGATACGCACGGGGTGGGCTGCCGCCAGAGTTAATCGCGGCTTCCCACCC
>JBCBQS010000019.1:0-20170 GCA_039820085.1 Pseudomonadota bacterium | reverse complement strand
ATAATCCGCAAATCTGGATCACTGCTGAGATTCAAGGCGACCTTGCCGAGATCAAAGTCGAGGACAATGGTCCAGGGTTTTCGGGCGATGGAGAAGCGTCGCCCTTTGATGCATTTAACAGCACAAAGCCTGGGGGCATGGGGCTCGGCCTATCGATTTGCCAAACCATTATGGATGCCCACGGAACCGTCATTGAGTACGTCCCGTCGCGAAGGGGCGGCGCGGCGTTTTCTTTCTCATTGCGTTTAGACCAAGGAGCTTCAACGGATGACTGATCGTACAGTCTTTCTCGTCGATGACGACGAAGCCATTCGCCATTCTGCAAGCTTTATGCTTCGGCATGCGGGCTTTCGTGTGAAGACCTATCCCGATGGATTGAGCTTTTTGGAACAGGTCTCCAGCACCCAAGACGGCTGCATATTGCTCGATGTCCGCATGCCAGGCATGGATGGGCTTGCCGTGCAGAGCGCTTTGAACCAACGCGGGATCAATATGCCAGTGATCATTTTGACCGGTCATGGCGATGTCCCCGTCGCTGTTGAGGCCATGAAGGGCGGTGCTATTGAATTCCTTGAAAAGCCTTATGAAAAGCAAGCCTTAGTCGGCGCTATCGAGAACGCCTTTACGCTATTAGACAGTCAAGCGGCGGACGATAAGCGCAGCAAAGATGCCAAGGCAAAGCTGACAGCGCTGACCCCACGCGAAATGGATGTTCTCGAATGTTTGGTCTCTGGCATGACCAATAAAGGCGTTGCCCAAGCGCTGTCGATTTCACCCCGCACAGTTGAAATTCACCGCGCACATATGATGGAAAAACTGCAAGCAGACAGTCTTTCGACAGCGCTGCGGATTGCTTTCCTAGCCGGAATTGATGGACAATGAGCCGCGTAAGACTACCTAGCGGACACTACCTAGAGACGTGCAGACATTTAGGGTATACAACTAAAGTATGACGCTTTCTGTCGATCCTCATGGCGCTGCAAATGATCGCCCTCGACTTGTTCTGATCGAGGATGATGAGAATGTCCGGCGGTCAATGACCATGTTCCTACGGGCGCGTGGATATCAAATCGACACCTATCGAAACGGGACAGAGTTTCTGATGATGCGCGGTCAACATGGCGGCGATTGTCTATTGATCGACTATAAAATGCCACGCGTGGACGGGCTCGAAGTGATCAAGCGCCTGCGAGCGCGGAATGATCGAACGCCGGCAATTATGATCACTGGCTTTTATTCAGAAACGCTTCGACAAAAAGCGTTATCGAATGGGTTTATGGACGTGGTCGAAAAACCGACGCGCCCCGATGCACTGGTGAAAACCATCCAAGACACGCTGAACTAAGGCGATTACGCCGCCCGCCTCTTAGCCTTCACCTATTCGAGTTGTAGTCGGTATGATATCGCGCGCGCCATGACCAAGTCTTATCTCATACTCGGCGGGGCTCGATCTGGAAAAAGCAGCCATGCCCTCGCGCTGGCCGAGCAGATTGCTGCGCAGCGTCTGTTCGTTGCGACGGCTGAGGCGTGGGATGACGAGATGGAGACCCGAATTGCGCGCCATAAAGAGGAGCGCGGCGCCGGATGGTCCACGATTGAGGTCCCTTTAGACCTTACACCTGCAATCCGGGATGCCTCAAAAACAGGCGATGTCTGTCTCGTTGATTGTCTGACGCTTTGGCTCTCAAATTTAATGCATCACAGCCGAGACGTGGACCAAGAAACGGCGGCGCTGCTAGAGGCGGTCAAATCGTCAACGGTGCCGATCATTTTTGTGTCGAATGAAGTCGGCATGGGGCTCGTGCCTGAGACCCCGCTCGGCCGTGCATTTCGCGATGCGCAGGGGCGGCTAAATCAGTCAATTGCAGACACGTGCGACCGGGTGGAATTCATCGCCGCAGGCTTGCCGATTACACTGAAAGGCTAAGAGCAGCCGCGAGCCGCACCTCTTGCGCTTCTGTGGCTGGCAAACCAATCCTCAAATATGATTGAGAATGCTCGAACCGGCGAACATAAATCCCCGCTTGTGCCAGACGCTCAAACGCAGCATAGGCGGCTGCGACTTCAACATACCGGAACAGATCTGTCCCGCCCACGGGGGTGAGCCCTGCGGTATCAAGGATCTGATCGAGCCGCCCGGCGGCACCTTTTAAACGCTCGCGCGTCTGCGCTTGCCAATCCAAGTCGGCATAGGCCCGGCATCCAATTTCGAGCGCTGGGCCAGACACAGGCCAAGCACCCAACCGGGTGCGCAATAAGTCTCTCAGAGGCTCCGGGGCGAGCGCTGCGCCAAGGCGAATACCGGCGAGGCCGAAGAACTTTCCAAACGAGCGCAGAACAATCAGTCCATCCGCGCCCCCCTGCGCCGCGATGCTTTGATCCGGACCAAGTTCGCCATACGCTTCGTCGACAATCAACCAACCGCCTTTCGCCGCCAGTGTTTGACGCGCGTGGTCGAGCGCCTCTCTGTCGAACACTCGACCATCAGGATTGTTTGGATGAGTCACCACCACCGCATCTGCTGACGCGGCATGTGCAAGGGGGTCGTCCGTCAGAGTGATTTCTGCGCCGGTTTCGGTCCACACCTCCTTATGGTCTCCATACGTCGGTGACAGAATGGCGACGCGGCGGGGCGCGATCACTGTCGGCAGAAGTCGGATCAGGCTCTCACTGCCGGGTGCCAGTACCACCGCATTTGGCGGCGCACCGATACTGTGCGCCATCGCCATGGCGCAAGCCGCGCTCAGGGCTTGTGTCGGAAGGCGCGCCAAGGCGTCCTGAGACACTGTCAGGTCTGAATAGGGCCAAGGATTGATGCCGGTCGATAGATCGATCCAGGGCGTCGGCGCATTTGGATAGGCTGCGCGCATCGCGTCTGACGCCCCGCCATGCCTTAGATCAGTGGGGATCATGACAGCCCCCAAGCGATCACTGCGAGCCCGCCCGCCGCCAATCCCAGGGCGCGCACATAAAGTGCCAAGCCACGGCTTAAATCACGCGGCGCTGGGTCTGGTGCGTCCGCGTTCAACCAAGGCTCTTCAGTGCTCTCGCGACCATAATGGCGCGGTCCTGAAAGGCGAACACCAAGAGCGCCGGCCATCGCCGCTTCTGGCCAGCCTGCATTCGGTGAGCGATGGTGCCGCGCGTCTCGAAACATAATGCCGACCGCTGAAGGTTTCATCCCGGCCACGACGATCAAGCCTCCTGTCAGTCGCGCTGGGATGAGGTTGACGAGATCATCCAGTCTCGCCGCAAATCCACCAAACGCTGAATACTGGCTGTTGCGATGTCCAATCATGGAATCGAGCGTATTGATTGCCTTGTATGCGGCAAGTCCCGGCACCCCGAAAAGCGCGCCCCAAAACAGCGGAGCGATGATGCCATCCGACGCATTCTCCGCCAGGCTCTCTAAGCTCGCTCTGGTCATCCCTGCTTCATTGAGGTGCTCAGGATCTCTGCCGACAATCTGTGAGACGGCGAGGCGCGCGCGCTCCGGGTCGCCCATCGTCAGCGGGATCGCAACGGCCCGGACGTGCGCATACAGACTTCGAGACGCAATCAAGCTCGATGCGAGCGCAGCTTCGATCGCAAACCCCCACCATGTGTTTGGCAGCAACCAGGACACGCCGAGCGCGATTGCGACGCTCAGTCCAACCAAAACCAAAGTGCTGAAAACACCGAGTACGTAGCGGACAGAATGCGACCGGGCCATCTGATTGAGCGCTTTATCCATGCGCGCGACCAGCGCCCCGAACCAGACAACCGGATGCTTGATCCGGCGATATAGTCCGTCTGGCCAACCGATAAGTGCCTCAATCGCCCAGGCGAATAGCATTAACGCGGCAGCGCTCATCTAGGTGGTGAACTCTGCGCTCATTCTGGCGGACCCGCTGCAAGCGTTTCGATCGCCTCAAGAATGAACCATCCGCCACATGACAACCAAGCACCTTCAAGATCCACGCGGTCCGATTGCGTCAGTTCGCGCTGCGCGATTGGGTGTCGGGACGGGCTCCATCCGGTTTCGTGATTAGTCCGCGTCTCGAAATAGGCGGCGGCCACGAGGTCCGGGCGTTCATAGGCCAAGCGTTCGAGCGGCAAGCTATGCCAGCCTGATCGTTCGGCAAAATTGGTCAGGCCCGCCGCCATCATGGCTTGGTGAATGAGCGAGTTTCCGCCCGATGTCACACCGGCAGGTGTCATATACAGGGTTGAGCGGCCGCTCGCGGTCTTTTGTACCGCCTCGAGCCGGCGAAGATAATCGTCGATGACGGCTTCGCCACGCTCTGGCATTCCAAGTCCAGCGGCCACATCACGAATGACGCTCGGAATTGAATTGATTTCAGCGTCATGAACCGAGGACGCCCAGCCGACATTCAGAACGGGCACGCCAGCGCGTTCGAAAAAGGCGGTCGCATTTGGACCTCCGCCATAAGACCGCACCACCAAGTCGGGCTTCAAGATCAGTACGTCTTCCGCTGTCGGTCGAACGGTCGGAACACCGATCGCCTCATCTCGCATATAAGAGAAGTCGCGCACTGCGTCGGGGGAAACGGCTAAAATATGCTCGCGATCAACCAGTTTGAGAACATATTGATCCGAGCAGAAATCCAGGCTGACGATCCGCGTCGGGCGATCAGATGGCGTGCGCTCATCAACACGGCTTTGACCGCACGCCCCAAGTGCCAAGAAAAGGACGAAGATCGCCAGCCTGATCATCAATCTAGTACCTCAATCGAATCCCAACCGACCCAGACAGATCGGGTGTGCCATAGCCGAGGATCTGTTGATACTCTTCATCGAACAGGTTTTCGATGCGGGCAAATAGTTCAACCTGATCGTTGACATCGTAGCTGCCGGTCAGGTCAACGCGAGTCCATTCGTCGACGATGGTGGTCGCGCTGTTCGGCTCCTCACCATTATGTCGAATGAGCACGTTCCCCGAGAACGGGCCGTCCGGGTCGAAGATGACGCGAATATCACCTGAATGCTCGGGGATGCGTCGCAGAGGGTTCCCGTCCGTGTCTTCAGCTTCGATGTAGGCATAATTGGCTTCGACGCTCAACCAATCGGTCACGTCGAGGCGCCCAACAAGTTCGATGCCCTGCGTTTGCACCTGCGCTTCATTGAAGTAGCCGGTAAAGGCAAAGCTGATCAGGTCTTCGATATCATTATCGAAAACCGTCGCACTTGCTTCGATCCGACCATCTTTCGAACGCCAGTCAATGCCAAGGTCGAAGGCTTCAGAGGTTTCTGGCTGTAGGTTCGGATTCGGTGTTGCGAACCCACCGCCAGACAGTTGGAACAAAGTCGGAGCTTTAAATCCTTGCCCCCAGCTGCCTCGAAGCGTGAGTTGCGGGTTTGGATTGTAGGCGATTCCAAAACGGCCCGTGGTTTCGGTTCCGAATGTGCTGTGATCATCCACTCGCAGGCCGCCCGTCAGAGTAAGCGAGTCTGTGGCGTCAAACGCGTAGAGCGCAAACACACCATCAATCGATGTGTCATTGCCGCTAGCATTCACTTCTTCGCGTTCAGCCCCGAAGGCGAGCGTGTTCGCGTCATTGATGGTTAGGGTGCCTTGATACCGAGCGATGGTGCGATCCCCAATCGCATCAAAGCTCGGGGCACCATCGCTAAAATTCGCGCGATCGATCTCAGCGTACCCGACCAAGAGCAGATTTTCGAGTTTTCCATCAAACAGACTGCCCGTCAGGGAGACGTTGCCCGAGACCTCCTCGGTTTCGTTGACACGATCGCCATCGCCGCCGACCCCACCCCTCGCGTCGAAATCGAGAGTCGAGTCGCTCCACAATATGTCAGCCGTTAAGCGGGCATCACGGCCAAAGTTCAGGCCGCCTTTCGCTGACACAGTAACGGACTCATAGGCGTCATCTTCCGTGTTTCCGTCATTCTCATCGGCTTTGGAGATCCCATCCGATGTGATGCCGCTCAGCGCAAGCCGAAAGTCGCCTGCATCATTGCCATTTTCGATGGAGGCTCCGCCGCGAAAGGTGTTGAATGAGCCATACTCGGCGAAGCTGCTGCCGCCAAAACCGTCTTCCGGAGTTTTAGTGATGATAGAGACCACGCCGCCAATCGCATCTGTCCCCCAAAGGGTAGATTGAGGACCGCGAAGAACTTCGATGCGCTCAATGCTTTCGGTATCGAGGCGAGCGAAATTAAAGCCGCCGCCGGGGGAGCTTGGATCATTCACCGGAACGCCATCGATCAAGACAAGAGTTTGTTCGCTGGCGGCCCCGCGGATGCGGACGCTGGCATTGCCGCCAAAGGCGCCATTCGAATTGACGGTCACGCCAGGCGCAGAGGCAATCGCATCAACCGCAAAGTCAAATCCAAGCGCTTCGATGTCATCCGCGGTAATGATCGTCACCGACGACCCGATTTCTGTAATTGGCTGGTTCAATCTCGAGCCTTCGACGATAATCGTATCTTGGGTCGCGGTATCGTCGTCTGCATCTTGCGCCAGGACAGGCGTCAAAACGGAGAGTGAAATCGCGCTCAGAAGCGCTGTTTTAAGAATAGTCATAGGGTTTACCCCAAAGCGCCACACCGCCCATTCTGGCGCGCATAATACGACATATAGACCTCACAAACGGGCTGCGTGGGCGGCCGGGTCTTGGTTCTTGTGTCGTTGCAAAGGTTCGGCTTTCGCCTTCCCGCCCGCTGAGAACTCTTCCCGGCCTCCGGACGAACGACGCGATGGCAGGTCTCCTGGCTCACCGATCAACGCTTGAGGCCGTCTTCCCAGAGCATGTGCTCCAGTGACATCTTGGCCTGTCGCTCCTGGCTGACAGTTGCGGGTACAGCACCGGATTCCCACCGGCTTCCCTCTTAGCCGCCGTTAAAGCAGCACCATCTGCGCACGCTCTTGCGGCGCAGCCTGAGCTTTGTCAATTGTATGAGTGTCTCAAAGCCGCGTTCAGTTGCGCTAAAAATCGAGGCCGCGCTGAGCTTTGATTCCCGCTTTGAATGGATGCTTCACCTCGCGCATTTCGCTGACCAAATCCGCATAGTCACAAAGCTCATCTTTCGCATCGCGTCCCGTGAGCACAACGCTGGTGCGATTGTCACGCGCTTTCAGTCCGTTGATCACATGCTCGACAGATAGATAATCGTAGCGCATCGCGATGTTGATTTCGTCGAGGACGATCAGGTCATACTCGCCGCTCGCCATCATCGTCTGCGCCTTTTCATATGCCGCCGTCGCTGCGGCAATATCGCGGTCTTTGTCTTGCGTGTCCCAGGTGAACCCTTCGCCCATTGTGTGCCAATCAACCGTGCCGAGCTTTTGGAAGAATTGGCGTTCGCCGGTAATCCATTTGCCTTTGATGAATTGCACCACGCCAACTTTTTGTCCCCACCCTAAAGCGCGGATAATGACGCCGAAAGCAGAGCTCGATTTGCCTTTGCCGTTGCCGGTATGGACAAGGATCAAGCCGCGCCCAGGATCAGTCGCTTTGGTTGTTTTGCGCTTTTGCTCGGCTTGCAATTTCTGCATGTCGGCTTTGTGGGTGTCAGCGTCACTCATCGGGTACTCCTTGCCGCTCAAGATATGGTGACGAATTCGCCAAAGTCGATCTGAGCGTTGAAATGGTCTGCGGTTTCGCCGGTCGCGAGCGCCGCGCGCACAATGCCAGCATGCGTAACAATCAAAGTCGTTTTGGTGTCACTTTGCCAATCGCAAAGCGCGTCTAGCGTGCGCTTTTGCAACATGGCGACGCTCTCTCCGCCATGCGGCCGCGCATGCAAAAAGTCCGCCGCCCAGGCATCGATTTCAGGGCGCGGGATGTCTGACCAAGGACGACCCTCCCATGTCCCGAAATCCATTTCCATCAATCTGTCGTCGCGTGTGATGTCGAGTTTGGATCGGTTGCCGATGAAGCTTGCGAGCTTTTGACAGCGCCGCAAGGGGCTGGTTACGATTTGATCTATCGGCGATAACGCAGCTAGGACGGCTATCGCCTCGGATTCAAAACTCGCGGCAACATCGAGATCGGTCTGCCCATAACAAATCCCAGGCGCGATATCTGGTTGTGTGTGGCGCAGCAGGATCAGAGCCATGCAAGCACACCCAAATAGAACCCAATTTCGCTCGCTTGTTGGACCGCGCCCAACGTGTCGCCCGTATAACCGCCGAGCTTGCGTTCGAAAAATAAGCGCATGAGGCCGTGCCCGATGAGCAGCCCAACCAGCCCCGAGATAAGTGCGAAAAGCGGCAGCCAAATCGACCAAAGCCCAATTAGGAGCGCTCCAGATACAAGCGCGATGACCAAGCTCGTTGCGCTGGCGGCTTCTGCCACGGGTTTCGCCGTTCCTTCGCCGCGCACATATTCACTGGTCGCAATGACGAGGACGCTCGACAAACGCGATAAGCCGTGCGCGACAATGAAGGCGAGCGGGATCAGGGTTTGCGGGATTGCAATCAACGCAGCGAACTTGATCGCAAGCGCGGTGATCAAAGCCAGCGTCCCATATGTGCCGAGACGCGAGTCTTTCATGATCTGAAGCGCTGTCTCACGCGTCAGACCACCGCCAATCCCGTCAAACGTGTCGGCCAAGCCGTCTTCATGAAACGCGCCCGTAATGAGCAATCCCGCCGCCATTGCGAACAGGACTGAGAGAGCGGCTGGAAACACTGTGTCTGCGAGTAAAAACACGCCCGCGGATGCCCCGCCGACCAATCCTCCAACCAATGGATAATACCGGATGGCATTGGCCATACGGTTTGGCGAATAGAGCTTCGCAGTGTCGACCGGTAGGCGTGTCAGGAACTGCACAGCCAACAGAAAGGAGGCGCCTTCGCTCTTCATGCTGGACCGCTCACACCCGCGTTTTCAAAGCTCGCCATATCAGACAGCATCGCGGCGGCCGCTTTCACCAGCGGGAAGGCAAGGAGCGCCCCCGTGCCCTCGCCAAGTCGCATATCGAGCTCAAGCAAGGGTCGCGCTTGCATTGCATCGAGGACAAGACGATGCCCCTGTTCGTCAGACCTATGAGCGAACACAAAAGATGTTTCACAGGCTGGCTCTAAACCACGCGCGCAAAGCGCCGCCGCGGTTGCGATAAACCCATCGACAAGGATCACGCGTCCAGTCGCCGCCGCACCGAGCATTGCGCCCGTCATCATTACGATTTCGAAACCGCCATATTCTCTGAGCGCTGTGCTGGCATCGAGCGTCGGGCGGGTCCGATCCGCCGCTTTTTGCAGGAGGTCTGTTTTGGTTTTGAGCCCTGCATCATCAAGCCCGGTGCCTCGTCCGGTCAGGGCGGTGATAGACAGATCGAGGCATTTGGCAGCCAGCAGAGTCGCCGACGATGTATTGGCGATGCCCATCTCTCCAAAACAGGCAACATCCGCAGTGATCGCGCGGCCAATATCCTTGCCAGCTTGCAGCGCGGTATCGAGCTGGTCAGACGTCATCGCAGCCTGCTCGATCGCGTTCTGTGTGCCAGCTGAAATGCGACGATCTAGGAGCTTAGGATGTGAGATCGGTTCGCCTGCGACACCGGCATCGACCACTTGCAATGTCGCCCCAACAGACGCCGCAAAAACGTTTGCGGCCGCGCCTCCATCCAAAAAGTTCAACACCATTTGCCGTGTAACGGCTTGCGGATAGGCTGAGACGCCCGCCTGTGCCATGCCGTGATCGCCAGCGAAAATTGTCAGATGACACGTTTCGATCTGTGGCGTGAGCGTCTTTTGGACCCTGGCAATCGTGGCAGCGAGCGGTTCAATACGACCGAGCGCTCCGATGGGTTTGGTTTTACCATCAATCGCTGCAGCGAGCCGCGTGTCGAAGTCAGATATGTTAGCGCTCATGGGCAAGGCTCTTAGCAATGCGGTCACTGAACACAAGTATTCGCAGCGCATCGAACCGGCTGACCCCATGATTTAGACCAAGGTCGCACTGGCCCTAAGGTCCAGTCTTATGCTTAGATATAGCTTCGATTTAGGATCCGCCCGATGAAGCATCACCTTATGATCGCGCTCGGCCTGCTCATGGCCGTCATGTTTTCGTATCGATTAGCGCATGCGATCCTTGCCCCGGGTATGGGGCTTTTGGAGCTTTATCTGCTCGGCGGAATCATCATTGCGGCCGCGCTGATTTTCGGCGGCTTGAAAGAGCGCCGCCATGTGCGCGAACAGGCCCAAGATCAAGAGCGTTAGACCAAAGTCGGGCTCTACAATTGCCCGACCCTGAGTCACTTTGATCCTGCGGTAAACCTACCGTCCAAGATAATCAGGGAGGACCTCATCATGTCCAACACTAACCAAACAGATGCGAAAGGCTATTGGGCGGCCACGGTCCGCCTGACATTGAGCCTGCTCGCCATCTGGTTTGCCGTCTCTTATGGCGCCGGCATTCTCTTTCGAGATTTCTTAGATCAGTTTGCCATTGGCGGCGCGCCGCTTGGCTTTTGGTTTGCGCAGCAGGGCTCCATCTATGTCTTTGTTGGCCTGATCTTCTACTATTGCTGGGCTATGGCGCGGCTTGAACGCAAATTCGGCGTGGAGGGCTAGACCGATGGATTGGACCCTCTTCTTCGTCATTACGACATTCGCGCTTTATATCGGCATCGCGATTTGGGCGCGCGCCGGTTCGACCGACGATTTCTACGTCGCGGGCCATGATGTTCACCCCACGGTCAACGGTATGGCGACCGCCGCAGACTGGATGTCGGCAGCATCTTTCCTGTCTATGGCCGGTCTGATCGCTTTCTTAGGCTATGGCGGCTCCGTCTACCTTATGGGCTGGACGGGCGGTTATGTCCTGCTTGCGGTTTTGCTCGCGCCATTCTTGCGGGAGTTCGGCAAGTTTACCGTTCCAGACTTTGTTGGCGACCGATACTATTCTGACATCGCCCGGATCATTGCTGTGATCTGTGCACTGTTCGTCTCGTTCACCTATATCGCCGGTCAGATGAAGGGCGTCGGCGTGGCCTTCTCAGGTTTCCTCGGTGTTGATTTCAATGTCGGCATTATCATCGGCATGGTCATCGTCTTCTTCTACGCCGTCCTCGGTGGCATGAAGGGCGTGACTTACACGCAAGTCGCTCAGTATTGCGTTTTGATTTTCGCGTACACGGTACCTGCAATCTTCATGTCGCTGATCATTACCGGCAACCCGATTCCGCAACTCGGGTTTATCGGAAACGCTGTCGGCGAAGACATTTCGATGTTGCAAAAACTGAACAATGTCGTGACCGATTTGGGCTTCCAGGAATACACCCAGACCAACAAGTCCATGTTTGATGTGTTTGCGATTACCGGCGCTCTGATGTTCGGAACGGCGGGTCTGCCGCACGTGATCATTCGCTTTTTCACCGTGCCAAGTGCGAAAGCGGCCCGTTACTCTGCCGGCTGGGCACTGATCTTCATCGCCGCGCTTTACACGACCGCTCCAGCGGTTGGCGCATTCGCTCGGATCAACTTCATCGATACCGTCAACGAGGCGACCTATATCGCTGACGACGCAAACTATGATGAAGCCGCTGCAGCGATTACCGCAGCCGGCGGCAAGCCGGTCCCAACCTGGTATAAGACTTGGGAGAAAACCGGTCTGCTTCAGTATGAAGACAAGAATGGTGATGGCATCATGCAGTATCGCGGGCCCAATGCGCCGGACGGTATCGAGAATGAGGTCAATCCGAACCGCGATATCTTCGTGCTCGCCAACCCGCAAATTGCGCAGCTTCCGGCTTGGGTGATTGGCTTGGTTGTCGCTGGTGGTCTCGCCGCAGCGCTATCGACGGCAGCAGGACTCCTCATGGTGATCTCGTCCGCGGTCAGCCATGATATTTGTCGGCGAACCTTGTTCAAAGACATGGACGACAAAACCGAACTGCGCGTGGCGCGCGGGGCAGCAGCAGGTGCCGTTGTCGCGGCGGGTCTGCTCGGGATCTTCTCAGCCCAGCTTGGCTTTGTGGCGCAGGTTGTTGCCTTTGCCTTCGGGTTGGCGTCTGCCTCACTCTTCCCGGTCATCTTCCTGGGCATCTTCTGGAAACGGATGAACAAGGAAGGCGCGATCGTTGCGATGCTGTTCGGTCTGATCTCGACCTTTGCCTATATCGTCTACTTCAAGTTCGGTGGCGGCACGCCAGATCAGTATCTGTTCGGCGTCTCACCGGAAGGCATCGGATTTGTCTTCATGTGGGTTTCCGGCGCGCTCGGCATCGCGACCGCCTTGGTCACCGCTGCACCGCCGCAGGATGTCCAAGACTTGGTCGAAGATATTCGGGTTCCTGGCACGCGTCAGCCGCATGGACTGGCCGACGAAGGCATGGCGCCAATGCCAGCCGAATAACCCTCCCAGGCGTAACTTTAAAGGGCGGCCACCTTGGTCGCCCTTTGTTTTATCTAGGTAAATTTCCTTAAGGCCTCTACGACCAAAGTTGCGCTAGGCTTCGGAGTTCACGCGTGTCATGCTAGCGCGAGGAGATGCAATTGCCGACCTGGCTGATTATTGTCTGCGTAGTGCTTTACATGGCGATCCTGTTCGGGATCGCCTGGCAGCGTGATCAAGAGGCAACCAAACCCGGGTTTACCCAAAGTCCGATCATCTACGCCCTCGCGATTGCCGTCTATTGTACGTCCTGGACGTTCTTTGGGGCAGTTGGGACCGCAGCCTCCGGCGGATGGGATTATTTGCCGATCTATCTCGGTCCGGCCTTGGTGTTCTTATTGCTGCCAGGGCTTTTGAGGCGCATCGGCAATGTGGTCGAGCGAGAGGGCGTCACATCGCTTTCAGATTTTCTTGCGTCGCGATACGGAAAGAGCCGCGCCATTGGCGCGATCGTTGCCATTGGCGCGGTGGTCGGAAGCCTGCCTTACATCGCTCTTCAGCTCAAATCGGTCGGGATGAGCGTGCAGGCTATGACGAAACCCGTCGGCGAAATTCCGACCCAGAGCGGCGCCGAACCTGTCCTCATCACGGCGATTGGTCTTGCTTTGTTTGCGATTTTATTCGGGGCCCGCCACGCGGACCTGACGCGCCGCAATGCTGGCTTGATGCGCGTGCTGGCATTTGAAGCGATCATCAAGATTGTCGCTTTAATTGCTGTTGCAGCTTTGTCGCTCAGTTTGATTGGATCGGCCTCGATTGAACGCGTGCCGCGCGTTGCCGACGTGTTTCCGGCAGACTTCTCAGCGCGGTTCATCACCATCACGCTGCTCTCTATGGCCGCGATCATCTGTTTACCGAGGCAATTTCATGTCGGCTTCATCGAGCGGCGCGGAGATCGGGATGCGTCCATCGCGCGATGGGTGTTCCCGATCTATATGCTGCTTACCAGCATTGTCGTCATCCCGATTACAATTGCCGGCGCAGGTGGTCTGCCAGGATATATTCCAGCCGATTTGTACGTCCTTGAGCTGCCGCTTTTAAATGACCAAAGCTGGCTCGCGCTTCTGGTCTTCCTTGGCGGGTTCTCAGCCGCGACGGGGATGGTCATTGTGGCGACGATCGCCCTGTCCAATATGGTGACCAACGAGCTGATCGTTCCGGCCTTCATGCGTTCTGGCAATCTTTCAAACATTAGCGGTGATGCCGGCGCGCGCATTCTGTCGATCCGCCGCATCGTCATCGTCAGCATCATTTTGCTCGCTTATGGCTATTTTCGCATCGGTGGCAGCAGCGAGGCGCTGGCACAGATTGGCTTATTGTCGTTTGCTGCGGCGGCGCAGTTTGCGCCCGCTTTGCTCGGTGCGGTCTATTGGCGAGGCGCAAAACAAGCCGGGGCCGTCTGGGGCCTATCACTTGGTTTGATCGCTTGGGCTTATACGCTCTTTATCCCAGCGATTGTCGGACACGAGGTGATGATGACCGCTGTGCCGGTCTGGTTAGATCCGCATGCGCTCTTTGGGCTGAGCTTTGGCGACAGTTTGGTTCACGGTGTGATCTGGAGTTTAGGGCTGAACACGCTCGGCTTTGTCACCGCGTCTGTGCGCACACCAGAGCGCCTGCGTGACCGCATTCAAGCGGCAGCTTTTGTCGGCGAAAATATAAGTGGCACAGGCCTAAGAGCCCCGACGCAGACGATTGCACATTTGGTGACGCCGGATGGTTTGAAAGCTTTGGCCTCTCGGTTTTTGAGCGCGGAAGCCGTCGCGCATGCCTTTGATGAATTCGAGCGTGAACTAAACGTCCAAACGCGCGGTACGGATTCGGCCGACTGGCAACTGGTTCAACGGACTGAACGCCTCCTGGCCAGCGCGCTTGGGGCGTCTTCGGCGCGCGTGGTCATGTCATCTGCGATTGCCGGGGCCGACGTCGCGCTTGGCGATGTGCTGTCGATTTTAGACCAGCAAACCCAAGCCGAACGCTTTGACCGGCATATGCTCCAATCCATGCTTGAGAATATTGAGCAAGGTATCAGCGTGGTGGATCACGAGCAAAACCTCGTGGCTTGGAACAGCGCCTATGTCGACATGTTCGCCTATCCTGAGGGTTTGGTGAAACTTGGTGAACCCATCTCGACCTTGATCCAGCATAATATTTCGATGGGTTGGATTGATGGCGATCCGGGCGAGGAGGCTGAGCGTCGCATTGCCCATATTCGCGCTGGACGTCCGCATGCTTATGAGCGCCGCAATCCTGACGGACGATGTCTCCGGATTATCGGCAATCCAATGCCGGGCGGTGGGTATGTGACGACCTTCACTGATATCTCCGAAGACAAGTATCGCGAGCGGGCTTTGATTGAAGCGAATGAAACGCTCGAACAACGGGTCGAAGATCGCACCAAAGACCTGCAGAACATGGCCGAAGATCTGGACGCGGCGCGCGCTGAAGCCGAAGGCGCAAACGCTTCGAAAACGCGCTTCTTAGCTGCCGCCAGCCATGATCTGTTGCAACCTTTGAATGCGGCTCGCTTGTTCCTCGGCGCAGTCGATTCTGGAGAGAAGCACGACAATCAAGAGCTGCTCGCAAAAGCCGATCGAGCGGTGCGTTCAGCGGACGAACTGTTAAAGGGCCTGCTCGATATTTCGCGGCTCGACCACTCGAATGTTGCGCCACATCCGAAGACCATCCCGCTCGGACCGTTGCTGGAAGACCTGGCGGATGAAGCGCGCCCGATGGCGCAAACGGTGGGCCTTGATGTGCGGGTCGCACCGACCAGTTTAAAAGTCTCAGCCGACCCTGATTTCTTACAAAGCATCTTACGCAACTTCATTTCAAATGCGCGGCGCTATTCGCAAAAAGGCGGCGTTCTTGTCGGCGCCCGTCGAGACGGCAAAGACCATGTCCGCGTCGAGGTTTGGGACACTGGTCCTGGGATACCAGAGGATCAACGCGCCAAGCTGTTTGAAGAGTTTGAGCGCCTCACCGAACAGGACAATATGGGCATACGCGGCGCAGGGCTGGGGCTCGCAGTGGCCAGCCGAATGTCCGCTTTGATGCAGACGCAGATCAATGTGCGGTCTTGGGTCGGACAGGGGTCAGTGTTCTCAGTGCGATTGCCTAGGGTTGCGTCTCGATTGTCGGTTGCGACGCGTCAAACACGGTCAATATCGGCCGCGCCGGATCAGTCGCTCATCGATCTCGCTGTCCTCTGCGTGGATGATGAGAGCCTGATCTTGGATGGTATGCGCGCGCTGCTTGAACACTGGGGCTGCCGTGTCCACACGGCGCAAACCATTGTCTCCGCGCGAGACATTTTTGAGCAGGTGCCGATCCAAGTCGTTTTGGCAGACTATCAGCTCAAGCAGGACATTACCGGATTGGAGCTGATCAAGGATTTGCGGCGCCAGAAGCCAGATCTTAAAGTCTCTTTGCTGACCGCAGAAGCAACACCCGACCTCTCACGCAAAGCACTTGAAGACGGCATCATGGTTTTGCGAAAGCCGGCGGATCCGAATGAGATCAGACATTTCTTGACCGATACGGATGGGCGAACAGCACCTTATGCGGCGGAATGATCACTCAGGCCTAAGGCCGCTTTGTAGATCAATAAGGCTTGGGTGCGATTGTTTGCACCGAGCTTGCGAAAGATCGCCGTCATATGCGCTTTCACTGTCGCCTCTGAAATCCCCATCTCATAGGCTATTTGCTTATTCAAAAGACCATCTGAGAGCCCATTGATGACGCGCTTCTGGGCAGGGGTCAGACTGGCGACGCGGTCTGTCCCATTTTCAAGATCGACGTCGGCTGCGCTGATCGCTGGAAACCACTCCCCCCCATCGAGCACGGTCACCAGTGCCGCCGCAAGCTCTTCTAGCCCAAGGCTCTTTGGAAGATACCCAGCCGCACCGAGCGTCTTGGCTTGTTGGAAGACGCCGTCGGTTTCGGTCGCCGACACAACGACAATTGGGCATTTCACACCATCCGATTGTAGCCGCGCTAATCCATCAAAGCCGCTTGCGTCGGCGAGGTTTAAATCGAGAAAAACGAGATTGAAGCTGTCCTCTTGGATGCGATCCAAGGCATCTTTAATCGAGCCTGCATGAACAGCTTGAGCCGTCGCCCCACTCGCCAAAGAGAGGGCCGTCTCTAGAGCGTCTCGAAACAGTGGATGATCATCCACGATCAAAGCTGTAGGCGCAGTTGCCATTTTGGTCCTCCCGGCGCGCGTCTTGCCGATTCTCGGTCTCGCGCAGGCTCACTCCTAGCATGACCTCTTAGCAGACCTATACGGAAAACTCCCTACTACATAAGTCGTAACACCAATGGCTAATAGCGATCGGCGCGCCTTCCAGAAATACTCAGCAGACATAAAAATTGCGGAGGAAGGCATGTTGAAGGGATTGAAATTCGGATTGCTCGCAGGCACAGCGCTTGCGGTCACCGGCATAGCTGCAGCCGACGGACATGACGACATAGAAGCGCGGATTGCTGCACTTGAAGCGATGGTGGCAGAACTGAAGGCTGACCTTGCAGCCGAGCGCGCCGATGTGGACGAGGCCATCGTTCGCCTGGACAGTGTTGAGCGTGCGACCGCCACAGATAGAGCGTTTGCCACCAATACCGGATTCATGGTCGGCGACACCACGTTCAAGCTCGCGGGCTTCATCGATATTGATGCCCATGCAACGACCCTCAGCGATGGCGGCATCGGATCGAACTCCATCGCCCGTGATTTCTATATCCCAAGCGCAACACCCGTGGGCGGCAGTGAAACAAGCTTTACGGATATCACCGCACAAGCCTCACGGTTCGCGGTCACCGCACAGAAACCAGCTGGCGATAAGACCATCACGGGATATCTCGAGCTTGATTTCCTCGGGTCTGCGCAGGGCAATGAACTCGTTTCAAGCTCATTCAGCCCACGTTTGCGCCGCGCTTATATTGACTATGGCAACTGGCGTGTGGGGCAGGAATGGTCGACCTTCCAAAACACATCTGCCATTCCTGAGAGCGCGAGCTTTCTCATCCTTTCAGATGGCATGGTCTTCGTTCGCCAAGCCCAAGTGCGCTACACCAATGGTAATTGGCAGTTCGCGGTTGAGAACCCGAACACAACCAGCCTGAACATTGGTTCGCGCGATGAGAATCTGCTGCCGGACGTCGTCGCGCGCTACAATATGAGCGGCGACTTTGGCAATGTTTCCATCGCCGGTCTCGGACGCCAATTGCGCGCCGAAGGCCCTGGGCTCGACGAAGAGACATATGGCTATGGCCTCAGCGTTGCCGGCCGCGTGAAAGTTGGTGAGAAAGACGATATCCGCTTCAATCTGACCGGGGGGGAAGGCATTGGACGCTATATTGGCCTTGCGGCCAGCCGCGCCACCGCGCTTGATCCAAATGGCGAGCTCGAAGCTATCCCAAGCTATGGCGGCTTGGTGGCTTGGCGTCACCCATTCGGCGAGACCGCGCGGTTCAATATTGGCTATTCAGGCCTCTTCGTTGACAACCCAACCTATCTCGGGGGCGGTGTCACCAAATCCGTTCAGTCTGCTTATGGCGCGGTGCTGTGGGAAATGGCGCCCAAAGTCACCACGGGCGTTGAGCTGATCCATGGCATTCGCGAGCTTGAAAGCGGCGCCGAAGGCGACATCACCCGCGTTACATTCTCAACCAAATACGCCTTCTAAGACAAAGGACTTAAAGCCATGGCCGATGGAGCATTCGAAATGACCGACACATCTGTATATCCTGTACCTTTGGACTTTGCGTCTAAGGCGAATTTGAGCCCAGAGCGGTATCGTGAGCTGTATGCGGTGTCTGTTGCGGATCCAGAAGCGTTTTGGGGCGAGCACGGCAAGCGTTTGGATTGGTCGAAGCCGTATACCACGGTCAAGGACGTGTCCTGGGACAAGTCTGACTTGCATGTGCGCTGGTTTAGCGATGGCGAGCTCAATGTTGCTTACAATTGCATTGACCGGCACTTGGCGAGCCGCGGGGATAAAGTCGCGTTGATCTGGGAAGGCGATGACCCAGCCGATGCGGCCAGCGTGACCTATCAGCAGCTGCATGACGCGGTCTGCCGGTTCGCCAATGTGCTCAAAGACATGGGGGTCAAAAAAGGCGATCGGGTGACGATCTATATGCCGATGATCTTAGAAGCGGCCTATGCGATGCTGGCCTGTGCGCGGATTGGCGCGGTCCACTCAATTGTGTTTGGCGGGTTTAGCCCTGAAGCTTTGGCGGGCCGGATCACAGATTGCGATAGCAAGTTCATGATCACCGCTGATGAAGGTCTTCGCGGTGGCCGGCTTGTGCCTTTGAAAGTCAATGCCGATCAAGCCTGTGAGCTCGCTGGCGGTTTGGTCGAAAAGGTCTTGGTGGTGCGCCGCACCGGCAATCCGGTCAACATGGTCCCAGGCCGCGATCTCTGGCTGCATGAGGCCGGCGCCGATGTCAGCGCTGACTGCCCGCCCGAGCCGATGAATGCTGAAGATCCGCTGTTTATCCTCTACACATCCGGCTCGACCGGCAAACCAAAAGGCGTGCTGCACACCACAGGCGGCTATTTGGTCTGGGCCTCAATGACCCATGAATATGTCTTTGATCTGAAAGAAGAGGATGTCTATTGGTGCACCGCTGATGTCGGCTGGGTGACCGGGCATTCTTACATTGTCTATGGCCCGCTGGCGAATGGCGCGACCTCGATGATGTTTGAAGGGGTGCCGACCTATCCCGATGCGAGCCGGTTTTGGCAGGCCTGTGACAAGCATAAAGTGACGATCTTCTACACCGCGCCAACCGCGATCCGGGCGCTGATGCGCGAAGGCGACGGGCCGGTCAAATCCACCGACCGCTCAAGCTTGCGTCTGCTCGGCTCGGTCGGCGAACCGATCAATCCAGAAGCCTGGGAATGGTATTATCACACGGTCGGTGAAGGGCGCTGCCCGATCGTCGATACCTATTGGCAGACCGAGACCGGGGCTTGCATGATGGTGCCGCTGCCTGGCGCCACCGATCAAAAGCCCGGCGCGGCCTCCCATCCCTTCTTTGGGATTGAACCAAAACTGGTCGATGCGGAAGGCGCCGAGCTGACTGGGGCGACAGAAGGCAATCTGATCATCACTGAGAGCTGGCCGGGGCAGATGCGCACCGTCTATGGCGACCATCAGCGCTTTATCGATACCTATTTCTCAACCTATCCTGGCACTTATTTCACTGGCGATGGCTGCCGGCGCGACGAAGACGGGTTCTACTGGATCACCGGCCGGGTTGATGATGTCATCAATGTCTCAGGCCACCGGATGGGCACCGCCGAAGTGGAAAGTTCGCTGGTCGCCCATGACGCGGTTGCTGAGGCGGCTGTGGTTGGCTATCCGCACGACATTAAGGGCCAAGGCATTTATGCCTATGTCACGCCGGTCGCTGGCATTGAGGCCGATGAGGCGCTGAAAAAGGCGCTGGTCCAACATGTCCGCACCGAGATCGGCCCGATCGCCAGCCCCGACCTCATCCAGTTCGCCACCGGCCTGCCAAAGACCCGCTCAGGCAAAATCATGCGCCGCATCTTACGCAAAATCGCTGAAAATCAATTCGACACGCTCGGCGACACCTCAACCCTCGCCGACCCCAACGTCGTCAATGACCTCATCGAAAATAGACAAAATCGATGAGCGGATCAGGCCAAGTTGAGGCATGAGGACAGGCAAAGCCCTGGTCCGACAGGCCATTGCGGCCTTTGAACCGGATGAGCTTGCCTACTTCACGCGAGATACATAGCGAGATTCTGAGATTATTTTGAACAATCTGAG
>JBCBQS010000018.1:0-20617 GCA_039820085.1 Pseudomonadota bacterium | reverse complement strand
CAGATGATGTTACCGTCTGACCGCAAACGCGCGGATGCCTTTCTCAGCCATATCGGGGCGGAGGTGGTCCGGTCTCTTAGAATTGATCCGCGACTAACGCGTCGCAATTACCGATTGGCACTGGCATAGCCGGTCCACCCTTTAACTCAGCGCAGACTTTCGCTATTTAGTTGCAAACGAAACTAAAGGGGATGCCTTATGTCAGCGGTTCTTCATCTCGCCATTCCTGCAGGGGATCTGTCCAAGACAGTCAAATTCTATACGGACGTGCTTGGCTGCAAGCTTGGCAATCGCGAGGAGGGGCGCTGGGTTGACGTCAATTTCTGGGGCAATGAACTCACGCTTCATCAAAGCGAAGAGCAGCTCCCATCGGTTCGCCACGATGTGGATATGGGCGCCGTTCTGGTGCCGCACTTTGGCATCCACCTCAACCAGGACGACTTTGACGCGGTTAAAGACCGTATCGCCGCAGCTGGCCTGACCTATCTCGACGATCCTTATCGCCGATTTAAAGGCGATGACTATGAGCAAGAAACATTCTTCATTGCTGATCCCAACAATAATGTGTTGGAAATCAAAACGATGAAAAACCCCGAGGTGCTGTGGCCGGACAATTAAGTGTGAACAGCCACTATTCCGGCAAACGATTCAGCCAGTCTGCCATTGTTTCGTAATACCCCTCGCACGCAGGCGTATCCTCGGGCAAATTTTCGTAAATGCCGCCGGTAACGCTCTGTTGCATCGTGTGATTGCAAGTATCTAAGAATACCAGACTGAGGGGCAATTGCCCTTGGTCCGCTGCTCTCAGGTAAAGGTCTCCCGTCGCGCGCCAATCGATCTGAGAATCAAGACGTCCAAGAATCGCTAAGACGGGAATGGATAGACGTCTTAGGGTCGTCTCCAATTCTGGGTGCATGATTGCCTGATTGGTCGCCTCATCGAACGCCATCTCGCCAGATTGGAAATAGGATTGGATGTTGACCAATATCTCTTCCGTCATTTGAAAATCATTTCGATTAAAATACGGGTCGATCATCAAATTCGCTGTTTTCTGATTGAACTCTTCGAGGGTTCCGCCACGAACGAGAATCCGCTGATAATCATCCCATTCCGACATCAAGAGATCGATCTCTTCGGCGCTGCGTTGTTCGGCAATTAGGTTGGCTTCGAGCATATAACGAGACGAGTTAAGTTCGGTCGTACCGCTGACAGACACCCAGAAGTCAATACCGCTGTATTGCTCAAGCATCTTAGGCACAATCCACCCCGCGCGGCTAATGCCCCACACGCCAAGATTCTCAAAATTCTCAAGATCGAGCGCGTCTAGGGCCGCAAGCGCTGCGACCGATTCATCCGCACTGCTTTCAATGCTCTGATTATGATCATACGTCCCCTCGCTCAAACCAGTGCCGGCTTTATCCCAATAAGCGACGCTATAGCCTTGCTCGACGAAGAACCGTCGCTCGCCAAGAAACTGGGTGCCTTCGACAAACTCGGTCGGTCCATGGCCAGGTACGATTATGATGACTCCCAGTGGCGTGCGCTCCGGCATCATTATTTCGCCGGTGTAGGATACGTCTTGATAGATGAAGCTAAACCGTTCGCGATCGATCTCCGCCGAAGCGGTTAGACTGAACGGACTGAGAGCGAGCGCCAAAAGCACAAAGGAAAACGCGGATTTCATCAGCAGAAAGCCTCCAAAAAAAACACGTAACAGAACCGCATCCCTGACATACAAATGCCGAAAGTAACCCGTGATAAAAGAGCAGAACGCGATCGCTGCCACAGCGACGAGTGTGATTACACTTGTAGTCATAAGAACTGGTGTTACACGTGTCAAACCAGCACTCGCATGAGACGTTTGGTCCGCCCCCTCAACACGCGTTTGTAAGGCAAACATCTTGATCTTCGCGCTTAAGGAGCTGCCCGTGTTACCTCGACAGAGACCGCTATTGCGGACTGCGGCCTATCAAAGGAACGCATCCAGCTGTCCCTTGAGGAGGACCGGACGAAGACAATCATGCGATTTGCCAGCCCCAACCGGATGGAGGTCGATCCGGGATAACCCAGCGAAAATGCGCGCATAATAGGCATCCACCGTATTGGCTGGATTGTAGAACATATCGATTTTTGCGTTGGGTGGGGCAGCGGCCAAATGATCCTGGAGCGATGGAACGTGACCGTTGGCATTCAAATGTTCGCGCGCGCTCAGGACAGGGGCACGCGAATCCCCGAGCCGCCATCGATCATCGCTTCTAGAACGATCATGATACCCGAATGCGAGGATGCGCTTAACGTTCAGCTTCAAGCCAAGATCAACCGCTCCAATCGCCCCAAGCGACGCGCCTAAAAAGACAGGGTCCTGGGCGCCAGCCGCTTCGAATAGCTGTGAGAGGGCGGACAGCGTATTGGCCTGTTGCGGGCCGCGGCTCAAGATTCCATTGGCGTATGAAAGCCGGTTAAAGTCGCGCAGGTAAAGCGCCTGATAGCCCAAGCTGGCGAGATATCTATCCAACGCTTGAACCCCGATGGTCGGCCGACCATTAAGCCCGGTGAATACGACGCAGAGTTTGCCGGGTTGGCCGGGCGGGGAGAGAAGCCAATCAGCGTCCGGGGAATCAATCACAATCGGGCGCGACACGTGAAGTTGACTGAGCTTCTTACACAGCGCGGCGAGATCGGATTGGCGGTGGACATTCTGCTTTGTAGTGAAGCTTTCCGACTTATCGAGCAAGCCCATCGCTTTGCCAAAATCCCCACTCTCGATCTCGGAAACGATGACGTTCAAATGGTTGGCGGCGGTCACTTTGAAATTGACCTTGGGCCGGTCAATGCCGTTTGCATCTCTTTCGAATTCGACAAATCGATACATCATCGCGCTGCCCATGACATCCGGATCGTCACGCCATTTTTGCATCGCACTGCGCATGGATTGCGTGAGTTCCGCAATCCCCGTCGAGACCCAGAGAGTCTCAATAAAATTCACCACATCCGCTGGCATATTTGGATCTGACAGCCAGCGATTGACACATGCGAGGACCGCCGCCTTGTCGCCTTTGACGGCATCGAGATTTGCAAGCGTAAATTGTCCATAAACGTCATTTGGATCGATCAAGTCGCGCGCGGCTTCTGCGCGATCATAAGCCAGATACTGAAAACATGTATTGGTATATTTGAGCAGTGTTCGTGAACGATTTTCGCCCGAGACGCGCGCAAGGTCGAACAAAATGTTCATTTGCGTGTCGGGCTTTCCGCTCATTCGGGCGACATGCTCGAACACGCGCAAAAGCTCGTCAGGTCGTCCCCGCTTTTTGACAAATGCGATCTCAAATTTTTCGACATCGTCGGTCTGGTCATGGATTCGCAAGACGGCGGCTGACAGGCCTGATGCGTCTTTGCTGGCCAGCAACTGCGTCTCGGATGCCCGAATATAATCGATCAAACGATCGGGCAGACCGCCCATCAGCAAAGCGCTCGCATACCGCCAATAGACCTGATCGAAATTCGCGGTTTCCTTGAGCTCATTTTCAAGGTCGCTCGCCGCCTCGGCAAAGCGCCCTTGCGCGATTAAACTTGGCAACACGCCTGGGTCGGAGACCCGCTCTGTACTCAATTTCCCAACCCAATCATCTACTCAGTCATTGATCGGGACTGTTTCGATTTGAGTTCGCATTGTCAAACTGAAAGCGCCGGTCGCGGTGTCACAACCGGCGCTTACTCAAAAGGTATCTCGCCTAGCTTTCGCCAACGGCGCATGGGTTTGACAGCGCAACAGTCACTCTTGGCGGTGCTGCAATCCCACTGTCTTGGCGGTCGAGAATCGCTTCGATCTCGTCCATGATCCGGTTCATCCGATCTTCGACGGCGCGGTACGGATCAGGGCTTGCCATATCGAGACCGGCTTTGACTTTCAGGTCATATGGATGGGCAGATCCACCCGCCTCCAGCATCTCGATATAGGCATTGATGCTGTCTTCATCGCCTGCGCGGATCTTCTCAGCAAAATACACCGCTGCCGCGAGAGATGTTGAGTATTGATAGACGTAAAAGTCGAAGAAGAAGTGTGGAATGTAAGCCCATTCAAGATTGTAGGACTCTGGCACGATCGTGACACCATCCTCAACGCCATAATAGCGATTGAAGATATCGGTGTAGATCTCAGTCATCCGCGCGCCTGTCAGGCTCTCCCCATTTTCCACAGCCGCATGAATCGCGGCTTCAAATTCGGCGAATTGAGTCTGACGGAAATAAGTCCCGCGCATTTGTTCCAAGGCATAGCCCAAAAAGAATAAACGCTCTTCATCCGTTTGCGCGGCGTCGAGCAGCTTTTCTTGGGCCAGAACTTCTTTGGTAATCGCAGCTGTCTCGGCGATGAAAATAGAGTAGCGCGCCGTCTCAAACGGTTGCTGCTCATTGGCCAGAATGGTGTGCATGGCATGTCCCCACTCATGCACAAATGTCGACGCGCTATCATATGTGTCCTGGTGGTTGAGAAGGACGTAAGGTCCGACATCATAAACGCTGCCAGACATATAGGCGCCACTGCGTTTGCCTTGGCTCGGGTAAGCATGCTGCCAGCCGCCCGTCATCGCTAAGCAAAGCGACTGCACATAGTCGGTGCCAAAGGGTTCAGAGGCTGCGGCAGTCACCTGGGCAGACCGCTCCAGGTCAAACACCTGGTCGGTTTCGACGAGGTTCGGATAAATGTCGTGAAATGCGAAATCTTCCACGCCGAGAATCCGCGCCCGAAGCTCAAAATAGCGATGCAAGGTCGGCAGCGAATTGTTCACCTCGGCCAGCAGCGTGTCATACACCTCTCGCGGAATGTTATCGTCGGCCAAAGCGGACTCTAAGGCTGAGCCGTAATTGCGCTGAGACGCACTGAAGACTTGGCGCTGGACATGACTGCCAAGTGCTTCCCCAAGCGAACTTTCAAATTGCTGATAGGTTTCAAAAAACGCGTTGAACACAGCGATCCGGTCATCCCGGTTCTCGGCGGCGCGACCTTTGACATATCCGGCTGCATCTAAGCGCAATTCTTCGCCCGTGCTCAGCGTGATTGTTGGCCATGGAATGTCGGAATTCTTCAACTGCGTGTAAATCCGTTGGGCGCCACCCAAGGCGACGCTTGCAGCGGCCATAATCGCCTCGCCTTCAGGGGACAGCGTGTGCTGTTTCATGCGCAGGGTTTCGCGCAATCCAAAGGCATGTTTCTCAAGCCGAGGTTCCGCAGCAATCCAGGCTTCGATCTGGTCTTCTCCGACATCTTGGACCATCGGGCTGATCCAAGCGGCAGCGGTGCCATAAGCGGCGAACATCGCTGAGGCCTGCCCGCGGCGGGCAAGCTTCTCGCCGTCTCGCAAATTCGTATCGGAATCGAGATTGGCATAAGTGCCCATGCGAAGCGCTTCGCGCGCAATGTCCGAAGTCTCGTCAAACAAATCTGCCAAGGCGGTAGCACTTGGCTCAAACCCGTCTGCAGCGGCGCCAATCGGTTCGATCCGCTCCAATAGCGCCAACCGAGACGCGTCCCATGCGTCAACAGTTGGATAGAGACGAGTCAAATCCCATTCAACCGGTTCACGTTCAGCTTCTGCTGCCGTATCTGAATGGTCATCCCACATCGGGGCGAACTCAGGTTGGGCAAGCGCGACGGGCGTCGCCGCGAAACAAATCATCGCGGCACAAGAGAGTAATTTAGACTTCATCTGGGAGGGGCTCCTATACAATCTTCTTAACCATAGAAGCACTCAATCCGGCTCGCGAAAAGCAATTATTTTAACCGCTAAGTCCCCGTCCGGCGGCGCGAACGATACATCTAGTTCATTTGACAGGCCGACCTTTTTTCGGATCAGTCCTGAACAGCAGTATTGTGTCAAACAGATCAGCACCGATCACATCTGCGCGCAGGCCATTCGCTCGCAAATACGATATCCGCTGAAGCATGAACCAGGAGCCACTGCTATGCGTTTTTTCATCACGGCTGTCCTCATCGTTATTGCCGCG
The DNA here is from genome assembly GCA_039820085.1 of Pseudomonadota bacterium. Lineage (GTDB taxonomy): Bacteria > Pseudomonadota > Alphaproteobacteria > Caulobacterales > Hyphomonadaceae > Henriciella. The sequence continues at coordinate 14,611 of JBCBQS010000018.1, read as the reverse complement.
GGTTTGGGCTGGATTTACGGAAGCCTCCACCCGGCGCCGAATGCGATTTTGAATCCGCTGAAACAGATCGCCGCTGAACCCGGTCCCGAAGCCGTGACCGACACAACAAGCGACGCCCTACCATCTTCCGGTGCATCGCTCTCGCAATATCGCACTTGGATCAGTGACGCCCGGGCGGAGCACCCCTATCCGGAAAGCGTCGAAAAAATGTACGCTGTGATGATCTGCGAATCGGGCGGCCAAGCAGACATCGTGAACGCGGCGGGCCCGTATTCTGGTCTCTTTCAATATGCCAACGGCACATGGAACGGAGATTGGAACACGTATCGGGATGCCGGTATCTTAGATGCGCGGGCCCAGATTTTTGCCACGGCGCTCGCATGGTCCCTTGGCATGCAAAGCCAGTGGGGTTGCTATAATCGCGCGCATTGACCCACATGCTGTGGCGATCAACAAAAAAGCCGCCCTAAATCGGGCGGCTTTTCTTATACCTGTCAGCTCCCTTTGCCAGGATTAGCCTTCGCCTGCTTCGCCGGTGTCAAATCCGCGAATACTGAGCAATGGCTCAATGGTTGGATCAGAGCCACGGAACAAGCGATAAAGTTCATCGGCTGGTTTCAAGCCACCGGATTCATAAACCCATTTCTTCAACCGCGCCGAAAGTTCCGGATCCCAAATGTCTCCAGTCTCTTTAAACGCCGTAAAGCCATCCGCATCGAGAATCTCCGACCACAGATACGCGTAGTATCCAGAGCTGTAGCCCCCGGCAAAGATATGCGAGAAATATTGGCTGCGATAGCGCGGCTCGATTTCGGCGATCAGCCCGTATCCCTCTAGAACGTCTTTCTCAAACGTGCGGGCATCGGTGATCGCCAGCGCTTCTTCATGGCTCAGACGATGCCAGGCCAAGTCGAGTAGCGCCGCAGCAATAAACTCAGTGGTACGGAATCCCTGATTGTGGTTCGACGCCGCCCGCATTTTTTCGATCAGCTCAAGCGGGATCGGTTCACCCGTTTCATAGTGCAGGGCATATGATGCGAGCATTTCTTCCTCGCCCGCCCAATGCTCTAAAATTTGCGCTGGGAATTCGGTATAGTCGCGCGGACCGTCGACGCCGGAAAACTCGGCATATTTGATTTGCGTGAGCAACCCGTGCAAGCCGTGGCCAAATTCATGGAAGAAGGTCTCGACCTCTGAGAAATTCATCAGCGTCGGCGCATCCCCGGCAGGGGTAATCAGGTTCATATTATTGGTAATGACGGGGCGCACTTCTGGGGCATCGTCATAATTTGTGGAGGAGCGATAAGAGCTCATCCAAGCGCCGCCGCGTTTGCTGTCACGCGCATACATGTCCATCATGAACAGGCCAAGATGCTCGCCGGTTTCAGCGTCTTTCACATCGTAAGACGTGACAACCGGATTCCAGCCGTCAATCGCGATGTCTTCGAGCGTCACATTGAATAAGCGCTCTGCCATCGTCCACGCACCCTGACGCACAGCACTGAGCTCGAAATAGGGCTTCAGAGCGTTGCTATCGAACGCATATTTTTCTTGGCGGACTTTTTCCGAATAGTGCCACCAATCATGGCCAGCAAAGGTGAACTCATCGCCGATCAGCGCTTGCATTTCATCGCGCTCGGTCTTGGCTTGAGCCAGACCCGGCTCCCAAACGCGGACGAGGAAATCCTCAACGGTCTGTGGGGTTCGCGCCATATTGTACTCGAGGATATAGTCAGCATGGCTGGCATATCCGAGCAGTTCCGCACGCTCTGCCCGCAATTGCGCAAGCTCAATCGCAATCGGTCCATTATCGGTCTCGCCCTCTGTCGCTCGCAGACGATAGCCATCAAACATTTGAGCGCGTAAGTCGCGGTTTTCAGATTGCGCCATGAAGGTCTCATAAACCGACCGATCGACCGTCAGGACCCAAGTGTCGCCGTCCTTGAGAGCGGCTTTGAACCCCTCTGACAGTCCAACCAACTCAGCCTCGTCGCTGATCTCGAGCTTGAACGCTTTGGTCGAAGCGAGCAGGTTTTGTGCGAACTGAGTGGTGAGCGCAGAGACCTTTTCATTGATGGCTGCAACCTGCTCTTTCACCTCTGGGCTTTGTGTCGCTCCGGCGCGTTCGAACCCGCGATAGGTCAGTTCGATCAACCGCAAGTCTTGCTCATCAAGATCGAGCGTTGGCGCTGCATCGCGAACCGCGCTTACCCGCGCAAACAGGGCTTCGTTGAAGTTAATTGAATTATTGACGGCTGTGACCTTAGGCCAGATTTGCGTCTCAAGGTCTGACAGTGTGTCATTGGTGTCTGTGTTGGTGATGTTTGAGAATGTCGATGCGACGCGGCTCAGCGTGCCACCGGCGCGATCCAAGGCCACAATCGTGTTCTCAAATGTGGCTGGCTCAGAATTGTTTGCGATCGCATCGATCTCAGCTTCCAGCTCGGAGATCGCAACCTCCATGGCCGGTAAGTAGTGGGAATCCTCAATCTCTGCGAAAGGTGGAACACCAAACGGTGTATCCCACTCTTGGAGCAGCGGATTATCCGCCAGCGCAGCTTCGTCCATCGCCGCGTCTTCGCCCGTCGACGTCTCGGCCGACTCAGTCTCGGCTGGAGCCTCGCCAGTCGGGGTGCGCACAGCGTCGCATCCAGCCAATACAATCGCGAACGCAGCCGCGCCGCCAAGAAGGAAATTTTTTGCGGTCATAAGGTCACCTTTGAGTGAGAATTTGCGGTGTTTAACCACTTTCTAGGCCAGTCGCCTAGGGCGAGACTGTCACACTTGTAATTTGTTCAAGCGGGCGACTGTTGCGCGAAACTGCTCCATCGTCTCGTTTAGGATATCCGCGACGGGCCGAACGCCTTTGATCCGGCCCGCGACTTGGCCTGTCAGCGCAATTCCCGCTTCTAAGTCGCCGCCGAAATAGACGTCCTGTGTTCCTGCAAATTCACCGAAAATATTCTCAACGCCCTCTTTTTCGATCCGCGTCGTTCGCTCGGTCCGCAACGCGCGTAATGCTGGGCCAGGCCCATCGCGATTGAGGAAAACCGTGTCGGTGGCATCGGCGTCGACAATGGCTTGTTTCCAATTGTTGTGCACCGGACTCTCAGAACTTGAGAGAATTCGCGTGCCCATCAGCACCCCTTCTGCGCCAAGTGAGAAGGCCGCAGCCATCGACGCACCATCAACGATGCCACCGGCAGCGACGACCGGCACATTGACCGCCTCACACACTTGAGGAATGAGCACCATCGAGGCGACATCCTTAGGATTTTTAAATCCGCCCCCTTCGCCGCCCTCGACGATCAATCCATCCACGCCCGCATCAATCGCACCAAGCGCTGCTTTCAAGCTCGGCACGACGTGAAACACGGTCAGCCCCGCTTCTTTGAGCTGCCCAGTATACTTTTTCGGATTGCCCGCGGATGTGGTGACGAATTTAATCCCTTGATCGATGACGAATTGAACAATGTCTGGGTCGCGCACAAAGGCTTGGGCGACATTCACACCAAATGGCTTATCCGTGAGATCCCGCATTTTTAAGATCTCAGACCGTACCGCGTCCAACTCGCCCGAACTGGTCTCGATAATTCCCATCCCACCAGCATTGGAAAAAGCCGATGACAGCTGAGACCGGGCGATCCAGCCCATCGCGGCTTGAACGATTGGCTTCTCGATTTCGAGCATTTCTGTGATGCGCGTGTTTAGGGCCATTGTGTTTCCTCTGGGCAATCTTGTCTGCCACCGAGTTAGCGCTGCTATCGCAGCGGAAGCGCAAGGCCTGCTATCGCGTTTGGAAAAGCTTGCCGCGTTCTGTCAGTAAAATGATGGTCAAAGAGCCCAACCCTAAGGCGACAAAGCCCCACATAAACGGCGCGACGGTTCCATTATACTGACCGGCGACCAGATAGCCCATCAAACTTGCAAACGTTGTGGACGCGAACCCGTAAGCCGCGCTGGCGGTGCCTGCAATCTTGCCCTGTGGTTCCATCGCGAGCGCCGTGAAATTCGCCCCGAGCATCCCAAAACAGCCAAAAGTCAGACAGAAAAGCGGGTAGAACAACCACAAGTGTTCGCCGAAAAATGTCAGAGTCAGCGCATTCAACAGCGACAACGTGATGAAAGTGAGCAAGACCGAATGACTGATCCGGCGCATCCCAAAGCGCTCGACAATCCGCGAATTGAGAAAGTTCGAGAGCGCCAGCGATGCCGCAATCCCAGCGAACCAAAGCGCAAACGTCTCATGCTTTTCGAAGACATCTGTAAAGATCTGCTCGGACGCCGCGACGAACGCAAACAAAGCGCCGAAGATCACACCGCTCGCACACATATACCCAAACGTGATCCGGGTTGAAACCACCTGCCAATAGGCCCGTCCAGTTTGCTGCACGCTCAGCGGTTGGCGCTGATCGGCCGGTAATGTCTCAGGCAAACGGACCAAGATCCAAATCAGGTTCAGCATCGCCGCGAGGCTGAGAAGCGCGAACGTCCACTGCCAAGGCGCGAACAGCATCACACCCGCACCAATGGTCGGAGCCAAGATTGGCACGACCATGAACACGGTCATCACAAGCGACATGATCCGCGCCATGGCGCGTCCTGCGAGCAAGTCCCGAACAATCGAAACCGCAATCACGCGGACACCGCTGGCAAAGACCCCTTGAATGAAGCGCGCGATCAACAGCGTCGAAAACGAGTTTGTGGCAATACAGGCGAGGCCCGCAATCGCATATCCGATCAGGCACAGACTGAGCAGCGTCTTGCGCCCGAAACGGTCCGATATCGGCCCAAAAACCAGCTGAGGTGCGCCAAACCCAGCAATATAGGCGAAGATCACCAATTGCTGATCATTGTCCCGCTGCAAGGCGTAGTGGTCCGCGATGTTGCCGAGAGCGGGCAGCATGATGTCGATCGCGAGCGCGTTGAGTGACATCAAAGCTGCGACCATGATCACCAGCTCCCATTGCGGCAATGGGAGCGCTGGTGCCGGCGCATCTATTGCTGCTTCATGAGACTGAGCCACGGGTCCCTCGCGATTAACCAAGGCGCGGGTTGTGAACCCGCATGGTTGCAATCGCAAGTGATTTCTAAGCGATTAAGTTGTGCAAGGCTCGGTTTTATAGAGAATGATTCCGGGCGTTGCAGAAACGGCGCACACGGGAAGGTCTTTCAATCCTTCAAAACTCGGATCGGAAAAGACCAGCAAATACTCCCAACGCTCTGGCCAGGCATCGGCAAAGTTCGGAGACCAGAATCCATTGCTCGAAGACGCCGCGGGTCGTTGCGCATAGATCGGCAAACGTGCCGCCATTGCTGGCAGGGCTTGTGGCATGTGGAGATCGACCATTTGCGGCGTCACATCCACAAGACTCGTGTTTGTAAAGAGATTGGGAATGAACGCGGATCGTTCGATCACAGCCATTGAGGCCGCGTGCGCGGTAAAGGCTGAGTCCACGTCCGGATCAGAGAAAACGTTCAACACGGTTGCCCCTTCAGGCAAGTCAGCGAGGACTGATTGTAGAGCGTTCGCTTGCGCATCTAGACGCGCCATTTGAACGGCGCCATTGACCAGCATTGCACCACCGAGAACCGCAAACACGCCAATCGATACTCTACGTTGTATGCTGCCAAACTCTGGCGTGACTTGAACGGAGGCCGCGACCAGAATGACGAGCGGCGCAACAAACCGCAGGTGCAGACCCCAGATTCCAAAAATCGCTGAGGGGACCAAAATCACCAGCGCCAGAAGCGCACCGCATATCCAGCCCATCTTAGGCGCGAATTTGATCCAGCCCTCCCGCAAAGCGAGGACAAAAAAGCCAATGATGGCCGCTGCGAGTATCGCCGCCAGTAGAGCATTGTGAAATTGAGTTGCCGCAAACAAAGTCTGCATTTTCGCAGGTAAGCTGTACAATTGGCTTACACCTTGGGGCAAGTCAGCGGCGCCGCGCAAGGACATGCCGAGATAGAATAAGGCGGGCAGCATGGCAGGAAGATCAAGACTGACAAGCTGCCGCACAAAGCGCCATCGCGACCCACGCTCATTTTGCGCAAAACTCAACAGCTCCCAGAGCAGAACCAGAAAGCCAAACATCAAAAACGCCAGAGCGTGATTGATGACTAAGAACAAACCAACTGGCAGGAATGCGATCGTACGGCGCCAACTTGGCGCCATCCGAATCCACAAGATAAATCCGAACAGAGCCAATCCGCTCGACGCCACATAGTTCACAAACCCGAAATCCATGCTCCCGTTAAAGACGGTCAGAAAGCCGATCAGAGACAGCCATGTGATCCGCCCATTCAGCGTTTTTGAAAGAATGACGCCGGCAAGTGGCGCGAGACTATAAGCGAGCCAGACCGTCACACCGCCCGCAGCATAAATGCCGACAACCTTCGACAACCATGGCACGATTAAATCCATCGTCAGATCTGGAATGAAATCGAACGAGACCGCGTAGAATTGCGCTAGGAATGGATCCGAGCCCAGGTTTGCTTGGATATAGGTGCGCGCAAGGTGGTTGAAGTAATCTCGGCCGAGCCCGAGAGGCCAAGCGGCAACGAACACTGCCAGCACGCCCAGCACTAAGAGCGTGACATGCAACGGAGAAATTCGACTGACACTCATTTGTAGGGCCTTGCAGATTTGTTTACGTGTTGCCGAGACTCATCCAGCCACCGGGCGGTCGCGCCGACGGCACCGGCTTTATCCGACAGATCCAGTCGATCCTGGAACGTCATCGCGCGCATCCGTTTCAGTCAGATATTTTGGGGTCGACACGACGCCCGCACGAAGTCGCGCCGATGCCTTTTTAAGGTCTGAAATCAGCTCGTCTGTTGTTGGATTACTGTTCTCAAGATTGCGCGTTGTGCGGATCGTAAAACGCCGTTTCGGTTGCGCACTTTGCCTCTGAATAAACTCGCCCAGCAGTCCAATCGTGATGAATTGAAAGCCCGTCATAACCATCAACATGCCGAAGAATAGCAGGGGTCGATTGCCGATAGGACCGGCACCAATCAACCAGAGTAGAGACAAATACATCAAGGTCGCGCCGCCAATCGCGCCGAACACCATGCCGACCCCACCAAACACGTGCAGCGGGCGTGTCGCATAGCGCGTGTTCAACATGACCCCAAGGAAATCCAGCGCACCTTTGAACAAGCGACCCATGCCATACTTCGATTTTCCAAATTGTCGGGCGCGGTGATTGACCGGCACCTCGCCAACCTTGAAGCCGTCCCAGTGCAGCAAGACCGGCACAAAGCGATGCAGTTCGCCATAGAGCGTGAGGTCGCTCACGGCTTCGCGGCGATAGGCTTTGAATCCACAATTGAAGTCGTTCAGTTTCACACCACTCAACCGGCTAACAATGCCATTGAAGACTTTCGATGGCAGCGTCTTGTCAATCGGGTCGTGACGCACATGCTTCCAACCAGAAACGACGTCATAGCCCTCAGCCAGTTTCGCAAGAAAGTTTGGAATTTCTTCCGGATCATCCTGGAGATCCGCATCCATCGTAAAGATCACATCACCATTGGCCATTTGAAATCCAGCATCCAAGGCGGCCGCTTTGCCGAAGTTTCGGCGAAACTCGATCACACGGATATTCGGATGCGCATTGGCGAGGTCGGCAAGTTCTGAAATTGTATTGTCAGTTGAGCCATCATCCACAAAGATCAGCTCATATGGGCAATCCACGCCCGTCATCGCCGACGCAATTTGCTCCGCTAAAATACGAACACTGCCTTCTTCATTGTAAGTGGGAACAATGATCGACAAGCCGTCTGGAATGGCGGCGTCTGGTAATGAGCCCATATCGTCCTCTAACTCTACGCAGTCGGATATTACTTTCCGAGCTTGGTTCAATTTTGCATAACTTGATTGAGGAATGGTTAGTTTTGTAGCAAAGGGCGCTCTGCTTCAGACCCAACACCGATGCTATGACCGACCAATCCTATGATCCCCACGCGCCACTTAAGACTTTCGGACGCCGCGGAGGGCGCCCGCTATCGGGGCGCCAGAAGGCATTGATGGATGATTTGCTTCCCCGACTTTCAATCCCAATCAAGCCCGATCTTAGGTTCGACCCCAAAACACTGTTCGAGGACCCCAACGAAATTTGGCTAGAAATCGGGTTTGGCGGCGGCGAACATGTCAGCGGGCAAGCTGCGGCGAATGATAATACGGGGATCCTCGCCAGTGAGGTTTTCTTCGAAGGCGTCGCCAAACTGCTCGGTCAGATTGACGACGATCAGCTGAGCAATGTGCGCGTTTGGCCAGACGATGGACGCGTGCTCATTGACGGCCTCGCCGATGACAGCATTGATCGCGCGTTCATTCTCTTTCCCGATCCATGGCCGAAAGCACGGCACCAGAAGCGTCGACTCATCCAACCTGACTTTCTCAATGCACTTGCGCGGATTATGAAACCCAGTGGGCGCGTTCGGTTTGCCACGGATGTTCGCTCCTATGCGGATGAGGCATTAGAGCGGTTCCTGTCGCACCCCACTTTTTCTTGGTCCGCGGACGAAGCCGATGATTGGCGCATAGCGCCGACGGACCATGTTTCGACCAGATATCAAGAAAAGAGACTTGGGGATATTGAGCCTGTCTATTTTGACTTTACAATGCAATAGAAGTGAGTTCTTCACGCATGAAGTCAAAATGAGGGCAGGTCACAAAAATGCGGTTTTTGATATTTGCCATAGTGCTCGCAATATTTGAAGGCGCGAACGTCAGGACCGCCGCACAAGAGATAGATGTAACCGAGATCGTCGAGGCGCATGACGCGTTCAAAGAACGTGACTCAAGCGCCAATCGCAAAAAGTTGCTCAAAGCCCTTCAAGCCTATCAAGACGACGCCACGATGGAGAGCGTTCAAGCGCATCTCGATCTTCTCGGAAGCGATGCTGCATCTGGGCGACATGGGCGCATGAGAGAGTCAGCGCTCGCTGCGGCAGTGCACCTCGAGCCGATCTCTGACATTCTGCCCAAGCAATATATAGAGGCAAAGTACGTCGCTGCTGTCGCCCTATTCAATGAGTCGCAGAAACCAGGTGCAATGCTTGAAATGGCGCATGTCGAGGGCTTTTTGCGCGCACACGCAGACGAGAACGGCGAACAGCCAGAGTGGGCGATTGATCTCGACTGGAAAGCTGAAGCCTGGCGCTATGCAATGGAAGCCTACTTTATAAGTGTAGGTGATCGCTATCCAAATGATGCAGAAATCGAAGCAGCCATAGACGGCTACAAACCTGAAATGGGTTGGCCAGAAGACGATATCGACGCCGCCGAGGTCGAGAATGAATTACCCCATTGTGCAGGCCAAATGATCCAAAAACCAAAACTCAGGTATCGCGCCGGTCAGGCGTTTCGCGGCATGTATGGCGCAGTTATTCTCGGATTGGAGTTCGATGAGGATGGCAATGTGATCAATCCAAAAGTACATGCCGCCGTGCCTTTGGAAGAGTTTGATGCTCAGTCTTTAAGGGCTGTGAGTCAATGGCGCCTTGAACCTGAAGATCCTACGCAAGTAGGCGTGACATGTCGGCTTGAATACACAAATGTTGTGCAACCGATCACTTTCATCCTCGATTAAGCCGGTTTCGCTTGACCCTCGCAGCCTTCTGTGCGCCTGCTCGGCGCATCGAATACGGCCGGTCTGCAATGAGAAGACCCCGCCAGACCGGCGGATAACAAAGTCCCTACCTCTCCGTAATCGACCTCGTGACCTCCTGCGCGGTGTAGGGTCGGCACGGGACAATGAAAAGGGCCCGAAATGGCCACCGGAAAAGTAAAGTGGTTCAACGCCACAAAAGGATTTGGATTTATTGTGCCGGACGAAGGCGGGAAAGACGTTTTCGTGCATATCTCAGCGGTTGAACGGTCAGGCTTGCAAGGTCTGCAAGACGATCAGCCGGTCGAGTACGAACTCTACCATGATGAGCGCCGGGGCAAGACCTCTGCGGTTGATCTCAAGCTGCTCTAGACAATTCGGTTTTTTGCGCCTATTTAAGCGCCAAGTCGAAACATATCGGCGGCGGTTCCGGAAACGGGGCCGCCGCTTTTATTTGTCTGAAAGAACCCTTTTTTGATCACGCTCAGCCCCCAAGAAGACCGCATCTTCGCCTTGGCCGACCCGCTCGCAAATGAGCTCGGGCTGGACATTGTGCGCGTGCGGATCATGGGCGGCAACCGGCCTTTGCTGCAAATCATGATCGAAAAAGCCGGCGGCGCCCCGACAGATGTCGAAGACTGTGCAACGTTTTCTCGGAATCTTTCACCGATTCTGGAAGCGGAAGACCCAATCAGCGAGGCCTATCGCCTGGAAGTCTCGACGCCCGGGATTGATCGTCCATTGACGCGCGTCGGTGATTTTGAGCGGTGGGTCGGGCATCTGGTCAAAATCGAATTGACCATGCCGCTTGATGGGCGACGCCGCTTCCAAGGCATCATCCAACGCGAAGATGAGGCCGGCGTGGCGATCGAACTCGACGATGAAAGCGAGCTCGTCGCGCAGGTTCACGAGATGAGCAAAGCTAGCTTGGTTTTGACCGACGAGCTGATTGATGCCGCGACGCTTGAGGGCAGTGCGCCGCCACAGCCAGGCGACGAAGACTTTGAAGGATTCGAGACAGACGAGTCCGAGACAGATACGATAGACCATAATCAAGAAAGTGGAGCTTGAAGCCCATGAGCAATGTTGGCGTTTCCGCAAACCGATTAGAGATCATGCAAATCGCGAAAGCCGTTGCAGAGGAAAAAGCCATTGATCGTGCCATTGTCATTGAGGCAATGCAGGAAGCGATCGAGAAGGCTGCGAAGTCTCGCTATGGCCAAGAGCACGATATTCGCGCCGTGATCGATCACGATACGGGCGAGCAAAGCCTATGGCGGATTCAAACCGTTGTTGATCCAGAAGAACTCGAAGACCCCGCCCAGCAGATTTCAGTGGCGGATGCTAAGAAAATTGATGCCGCTTTAGAGCTCGGCGACGAAATTAAAGAAGAGCTGCCCCCGTTCGACTTTGGCCGTGTTGCAGCACAAACCGCAAAACAGGTCATCATGCAAAAGGTGCGTGATGCCGAACGCCAGCGTCAGTTTGATGAGTACAAAGATCGCGAAGGCGAAGTCATCAATGGCATCGTCAAGCGCGTTGAATACGGACATGTCATCGTCGACCTCGGCCGCGCTGAAGGAATTATTCGCCGCAATGACGGGATTCCGCGGGAAAACTTCCAGCCAAATGACCGCGTGCGCGCCTATCTCTACAAAGTCAGCCGCGAGATTAAGGGGCCACAAATCTTCCTGTCGCGCGCGCACCCTGATTTCATGGTGAAACTGTTCGCCGCTGAAGTACCGGAAGTTTATGAAGGCGTGATCGAGATTCGCTCGTGCGCCCGCGACCCAGGCTCGCGCGCTAAGATTGGTGTCATTTCAAACGATAGCTCGATCGACCCGGTTGGGGCCTGCGTCGGGATGCGCGGGGCGCGGGTTCAAGCCGTTGTCGGCGAACTCTCCGGTGAAAAGATCGACATCATTCCTTGGAATTATGACGACGCAACCTTCATCGTGAACGCGTTGCAACCGGCCGAAGTCTCGAAAGTGGTTCTCGATGAAGAAGAGCACCGCGTTGAAGTTGTGGTTGCCGATGAGCAGTTTCCGCTCGCGATCGGTCGCCGTGGACAGAATGTGCGCTTGGCCTCCCAACTGACCGGCTGGCAAATTGACCTCGTCACAGAGAGTGATGATTCAGAGCGTTACCAAATCGACTTCCAGCGTCGCACGGAGCTGTTCATGCAAGCGCTCGACGCCGACGAAACGCTGGCGCAATTGCTGGCATCCGAAGGCTTTGAGACTGTCGAAGACATCGCCTATATCGCCGCCGAGGACTTCATGCAGATTGAAGGCTTTGACGAAGAAGTTGCAGAAGAAATTCAAGAGCGCGCGCGCGAGTATCTTGAAAAGCTGGCAGCTGAGCAGAACGCCAAACGCGTCGAACTCGGGGTCGAAGATCCCGTCATGGAGCTTGATGGCATGTCCCCTGGCTTCGCGGTCAAACTCGGCGAGAACGATGTTAAAACCGTGGAAGACGTTGCCGGCTTGGTGCCGGATGACCTCACGGGCTGGCGCGAAAACAATAAAGAGGGCAAGCCTGTTTGGCAGGATGGCATCTTGAAAAAAGGCGAAATGCGCAAAGATGATGCGCAGCTCTTTATTATGAAAGCCCGCGTGATCGCTGGCTGGATTGAGCCAGAAGCGCTCGAACAACTCGAAGCAGAGATGGCGGCTGAAGCGGCCGGCGACGAACAAGAAATGGATCTTACTGAAGAAGAGCGCGCCTTGCTCGCACTCGGTGAGCTCGGAAAATCTGAAGGAACAGAAGACGCTATCGTAGAAGAAAGCCTGGATGTCAGCGATGAAGACATCTTGGCTGAATTGGAAGGTCTCGATCTCGATGAAGACCTTCTCATGGAGGGCGGCGATGATGCCGCAGAACCTCAATGATAGCGGCCAGCGCCTAGAGGCGCATCGAGGCAAGCAGACTGGCGGACCTGTCCGTCAGTGTGCGGTCACGCGCGAGCGGCTGGAGCCTGAGGCTCTTATCCGCTTCGTGCGCGGACCTGATGGCACTGTTGTACCTGACGGCTTCGGAAAACTTCCAGGGCGTGGTGTTTGGGTCACGGCCAATCGGCAGACACTCCAAACCGCGATTGAAACAGGCGTGTTTTCGCGCGCGTTCAAGGCGAACAGCACGCCGTTGCCGGGTCTGCTAGACGAAGTCGAGCGCCAACTCTTACAACGGTGCAAGGGTTTGCTTGGAATGGCAAAAAAGAGCGGGGTGGCCGTGCTTGGATTCGACCAAGTGCGTGCTTATATCCGCAAACAGGAAGCTGGCTGGCTGATTGAAGCCAGCGATGGTGCAGAAGATGGTCGGAACAAGGTTCATTTTCTCGCCAAGGCAATATATGAAGACGTGAAAGTCGCGGGCGCGCTGTCGTCCGCTGAATTGGGCGTAGCCTTTGGGCGGGAGCATGTGATACATGCGCTGCTTGAACAAGGTTCCCTCTCGGATGCTTTTTCAGTCGCCTATCGGCGCTTGATCGGGTTCAGAGACGCGCCTGAGGCAGGCTGGTTCTCCGGCAGACAGGAAGATTTGTAATCAGGGGCGTCTGGCAAACGTCTCGAAGGAAAGGTTAAATACCAGGGTACGCATGAGCGATACGAAAGACAAAGGTAAGACAACCGGGCGCAAGCCCCTCACTGTTTCGCGTGGCGGCGGGTCCGGCACGGTGAAGCAGACCTTTAGCCATGGCCGGTCGAAACAGGTGGTTGTTGAGACCAAAAAACGTCGCACCGTCGGCGCGCAAACCAAATCTGGCGCGGCGGCCAAGCCGACGGGGAAAAAACCTCCAGCGAGTGGCGGCAAAGAACCTTCCAAGCTCGAGGCAGCCGCCGCGAAGCTGGGCATTACGGTTGATGAATTGAAGCAACGCCAGAAAGTGCTGCTGCAGCGCAAGAAGGCCGAAGAAAGCCGCAAGGCGGAAGTCGAGCAACAACAGGCTCGAACCAAAGCGCTTCAAGAACAACAGGAAGCCAAGAAACAAAAAGAAAAAGAACGCGAAGAGGCCGAAGCCCGGCGCAAAGCTGAAGAAGCCGACCGAAAAAAAGCTGAGACCGAAGCGAAGAAAAAAGCCGCGGATGCGAAACCAGGCCGCAATGAGCGCGCCGGCGGCAAAGGGCAGGGGCGTGGCGGTCAAGCGCCCAGCCAAGCCGACCTCGAAGCCGCTGCTAGTTCTACAGGTGGCCGCCGCAAAGGTGGTCGCAACGAGCGCGATGACCGTGATCGCCGGGATCAAGGCGGCGGACGCGGTGGGCGCGGCGGCGATGCCAAGCGCCGACGCGGAAAGCTCACCATTGCCTCGGCACTTGGGGATGATGGCGATCGCCAACGCTCTCTCGCATCGGTGAAACGCGCGCGCGAGCGTGAACGCGAACGCCGCGCTGGCGGTGAGCAACAAGAAAAAGTTTCGGTCGAAGTCACATTGCCCGAGACGATCACCTTGCAAGATCTAGCTGGCCGGATGAATGAACGCGTCGCTGACGTCGTCAAGTTCATGATGCAACAAGGCGAAATGATGCGCGGCAATGATATTGTCGACGCCGATACCGCTGAACTGATTGCAGAAGAATTTGGTCACACAGTGAAACGTGTGTCCGAAGCTGATGTTGAGATCGGTCTTGAGGGCGATGAAGACAATCCGAAAGATCTCGAAGGACGCCCACCCATCGTCACGATCATGGGCCATGTCGACCACGGTAAGACCTCTCTGCTGGATGCGTTGCGGTCGACCGACGTCGTGGCAGGTGAAGCGGGCGGCATCACACAGCATATCGGCGCCTATCAGGTTCAGCTAAAATCTGGTGATAAGATCAGCTTCCTCGATACGCCGGGCCACGCGGCCTTCTCTGCCATGCGGGCGCGCGGCGCCAATGTAACCGACATTGTTATCTTGGTGGTTGCCGCAAATGATTCCGTTATGCCGCAAACGATTGAGGCGATCAGCCACGCGAAAGCCGCTGAGGTTCCGATCATTGTTGCGGTCA
>JBCBQS010000017.1:0-20820 GCA_039820085.1 Pseudomonadota bacterium | reverse complement strand
TTGGAACAGCCAGCTGGTGAAAAGCGACCGAAACGCACGCAACTTTCTATCCACATGATGAAGAGCCCGACCCAAGAGAAGAATTGAACGACAGCCAACCGTTTCATCACCGTCGGCATCGTGGTGAGGTCCCCCAGAACGTCGGATAGAAAGTTGCGTGCGTTTCGGTCGCTTTTCACCAGCTGGCTGTTCCAAAGATAGAGCGCTCCAAGTACAACCAATCCGCCGCCGAGAATATAGAATTGTTGGTCGCCATTCGTATAGAACACGGCTGCGGTAAAGACCGCGCCGAGGGCGACGATGATAAATCCCCATTTGGAAAAGAAGCCTGAGGCGGGACGGTCATCTTTTTCAATTCCGCCTTCTTGTTCAAAGATATTATCCTCGTCTTTGCCAAAGGTTTCGAGCTCATCGGGGGAATATTCCTTGGTCGAAAACACTGTCCACATCACCGCCATGAACAAAGCCGCGCCACCAATATAGAACGACCATTTAACGTTATCTGGGATCACGCCTTCCGGGGCTTCGTTTGAGACTCCTATCGCGTTGAACACAAACGGGGCGACGGAAGCGAGTACCGCTCCGGCCCCGATGAAGATGGTTTGCATCGAATAGCCGAGCGGTCGCTGTTTGCTCGGCAACATATCGCCAACGAATGCCCGAAACGGTTCCATCGTAATGTTGAGGCTCGCATCGAGGATCCACAGCGTCCCTGCGGCCACCCACAAATAGGGTGAGTTTGGCATGATAAAGAGCGCGAGCGTCGTCAGGATGGCGCCAACTAAAAAGTAGGGTCGTCGCCGGCCCAGTGGCCCCCAGGTTTTATCACTAAAATACCCGACAATGGGTTGCATGATCAGGCCGGTGATTGGACCTGCGAGCCAAAGCAAAGGTAGCGTACTCATGTCCGCCCCTAGGGTTTGGAAGATCCGGCTGACATTGCCGTTTTGCAGCGCGAAGCCGATTTGGATTCCGAAGAAGCCAAACGACATATTCACGATTTGGAATAGATTGAGTTCCGGTTTGCGAACCGTATCACCCGCAGGTGCGGCGCCTCCTCCCACAGCCATTCTCTTCCTCCGCTACATATTGTCTTTGTTTGAAATCAGGACTTTGCCGTCCCAGGCTTGCAAAGTCCGCCGCGCGCCGAGGCGCAGTGTGTCCGACGCGCCAGTGAAAGCGTCGACCCAATCGCCTGCAGCTGGCCCATCGGTGATTTGAAAATCGGCTTGCGCGTCGGATAGGTTATAAAAGACCAGCACCGCATTGCCGTCTTTCTCACGCGCGAAGCTGAGAATTTGCGATGGATTGTCCGTTGAAACCGGAATGATCCGTCCACCGGCCGCACCATTGTACAAGGCGCGATTGGCTTTTTTGACCTTGATTAGCTGCTTGATCAACGCGCCATCTTTGTGCTGGAAATCGCCCCAGTCGATCGGATCGCGTTCGAAGAATTCGAGTTGGTTTTGATTGCCGACTTCTTGGCCATTATGGATGAGCGGGATGCCTTCCGTGACAAATGATAGCGTCAGCATGGCATGATATGCGTCGCCGTAAATACGCCCTGTGGACCCATCCCAAGCATTTTGGTCATGGTTCTCCGTGTACAGCATCCGATAGGCATCGAGCGGCCAGGTCGAGATTTGGTCTCCGAGAAACCCTCGAAGGTCACCGGCATCAGACTGTCCCTTGGCGATGCGTTGTGCTGCTTCTTTCCAAGCCCAGCCATAGGTCGCATCAAACGCGTGGCGGTGTAGATCGCGCTGTTGCCATTCGGCGAGCATGAAAACCGGTTTGATCGCATCAAGCTCGGCACGCGCGGTTTCCCAGAAATCGAGCGGAACATAGCCAGCGACATCGGCGCGATAGCCATCGATATCAAATTCTTGGACCCAGTATTTTAGCGCTCGGGTTTTGTACTCGCGTAGTGCTGGGTTGGAATAATCAAGATCGATAATGTCGGCCCAGTCTGTCCATGGGGTCGGATGGAAATCGCCTTTCCAGTCGGTCTCGTACCAATCCGGATGTTGTTTCACCAAGGGATTGTCCCAAGCGGTGTGGTTGGCAACCCAATCCAAAATCACTTTAAAGCCCTGCGCATGGGCCGCTTCAACAAACGCTCGAAAGTCATCTTCACTTCCAAACTCAGGATTGACGCCAAAATAGTCCTTCACCGCGTAGGGGCTGCCGAGGGGTCCTTTGCGATTGACCTCACCGATGGGATGAATCGGCATGAGCCACAAAATGTCGACGCCGAGATCTCGTAAGCGCGGGAGGTGATCTTGTGCTGCTTTGAAGGTGCCTTCAGGGGTGAATTGACGAGTATTGATCTGGTAAATCACAGCGTCTTTTGCCCATTCTGGATGATCAAACTGGACATAAGGCGTTGGCGTATAGCTTGGTGATTCTGTGCTATTTGCAAAATTTTGCGAAACTGCGGGCGTGCTGGTGCATGCAGCAAGTAGGAGAATCGCTAGCCCGGAGACTGCTCGCATCATTGCTAAACCTTTCCTCCCGAACGCGCTTTATATGATGCGCATTTCAATCAAGATCACCTAAAGCGCATTTTGTGTCGCTTGGCAATTTTTTGCAGTGAAAGAATCCAGTTGACCAGACGAGTTGAGGCGGAGAGTATGATAAAAAATTGCAAGAATTTGCGGGAGAGGCCGTTGAAAAAGCTGCTAGCCACTATCGTCACCATGCTCGTGCTCTCGGCGTGTTCTGTGCCTGTCGATGAATCTGCGTCCTCAAGCGCCTCCGCACCGGGGGCACCGGGTGACGCGCCGACTTGGTCAAAAGCTCAGAAGCGCGCCATTGGAACGTCTTACGAGGCCTATGACGCAGATGGCGGTTTCTCCGACCAAAGCCCGACGGCGCCTATTTCCAAAGTCTGGTTCTCTGCTGGCGAAGATCGGATCACCGAGGTGATGTGGGGGCTCATTCACGAGGCGCAAATCCGCGAAATTCAGGTTCTGCTCATTGGACCGGATGGTATCGTCGCGCCATCAGATCACGATCTTCTGATCGACGGCGATCCCCGGCCGCGCGCGCCGTCCACAAGTCTAATAAATTCATATGCGGATATCGGCCTGGCAATTGAGATCAAAGCGATCACCGACCCGGATCGCGATGCTTTGATCGTCACTGTCAGCGCATCGAATCCGATACCAGACAGCTATGCTGTCTTTGCGTATCTCGATCCGGCGCTGGCGAATACCGGGAGCAATGATCGGGCACAGATCGTCGATAACGGCTTGCACGCGTATGAAGGCGACGCCCATTTATTTGCGCGGCAGGTCAATGATGCAGCAATTGAAGCGACGGTTGGCTATCAGGGCATTTCAGATGGAATGGCCGATCTCAATGACGGGGTGCTGGACACACCCTACCTGCTTGCAACAGAGGCTGGAAACGTGGCTGGCACAATCGCTCTGGATTTCTCGAGCGCATCGCCGACTGGAAATGCAAGCGCAGCGCTCGTGATTGGCTTTGGTGAAACATTTGAAGCGGCAAAGTCGGTCGCGCAGGCCTCTGCCGCCACCCCAATTTCGAGGTCATATGAAACCTATGTGAGCCAGTGGGAGGACTATTTGGCGTCCTTATCTGAGCTTCCTGTGATCGCTGAAGCTTCAGGAGACAATGGCGCTCAAGCTTACATGTCGGCGATCAACCTTAAAATCATGGAAGACAAAACTTATGCCGGCGCGCTCATCGCCTCGCTCTCTAATCCATGGGGAGAAACCGCGCCCGCTGAACAACCTCAAACCGGGTACAAAGCCGTCTGGCCACGGGACTTTTTTCAAGTGGCATCTGCCTTTGTGGCAATGGGCGATGCGGAGACTGCACGTGCGGCCTATCGATACTTGCCGACCGTGCAAGTTACTGAGGATACACCCGGCAATTCCGGGGTCACGGGCTGGTTTCTGCAAAAAACCCATGTTGATGGCGAGATCGAATGGGTCGCGATCCAGCAAGACCAGACCGCAATGCCAATCTTGCTCGGCTGGCAGCTGTGGC
Source organism: Pseudomonadota bacterium (assembly GCA_039820085.1). Taxonomy (GTDB): domain Bacteria; phylum Pseudomonadota; class Alphaproteobacteria; order Caulobacterales; family Hyphomonadaceae; genus Henriciella. The sequence continues at coordinate 16,803 of JBCBQS010000017.1, read as the reverse complement.
AGTTAGGAGTAATTTCGGATGAGGAAATGGCAGAAAACTATCTGACCATGCTCAAGCCTGCTGCAGATTTCCTGGTTGAGGGTGGGCGACCAAATATTCTCTGGAACACAGAGTTCGAAGCCTCGCTTGGCTATACTCAACAAGAGCGCTGGGAGGAGCAGGAAGGGTATTCGCCATCGACTGTGGCTGCGGTGATCTCGGCATTGGTTGTCGCCGCAGATCTTGCCGAGACGTTCGGTGCGTCAGAAGACGTCGCGACCTACCTCGCTGCTGCAGACTTGCTTGAGGCAAATCTGGAGTCTTGGATGTTCACGACGAGCGGAGATTTAGGGGACGGCGAGTACTTCATTCGGATTACCGGCAATCAAGACCCAAACGATAAAGTTGCCCTTGGCGACAATAATGGACGTCCAGGGCTGTCCGAAGACAAAATTATCGATGGTGGGTTCTTAGAGCTTGTGCGCTATGGCGTCCGGGCGTGGGATGCGCCGAGTATTGTCGACACGCTTGAAGAGCTTGATGAGGCTCACGAAGACAATTTGCGCGTTAGATATGAATTTGAAAACGGTCATATCGGCTGGCGGCGTTACGGCAATGATGGTTATGGCGAAGACGGCGAGCGCGGGACCAACTATCACGAGGTTGACGGTGGCAACACGCCGGGCCAACGAGGGCGTGTGTGGCCATTCTTTTCTGGCGAGCGGGCGCATTATGAAATCGCGCGACTTGCGGCACTCAAGCGCCGTTTAGATCTCGGTCACCCAGATTTGGTTGAGGTAGAGGCTCGGATTGAGACGCTCATTTCCAGCATGGAGTCCTTTGGCAATGAAGGGTTGAGCTTGCCCGAGCAAGTATGGGATGGCGTTGGCCCTAATCCATTTGGCTACGCGTTCGGGGAAGGGACCAATTCTGCGACGCCGCTCGCATGGACCCACGCGGAGTACATCAAATTGCTGCGCTCGGTGACGGACCAATCCGTGTGGGACCGCTACGCGATTGTCGAAGACCGCTATGCCGCGCGCGGTGCGAACGGTTCGTCGGATTAGTCTTCCGCCAGCAAGAATGCCAGAATGTCATCGGCGCGCACCGCCCAGGCCGCTTCACTATGCTCAGTTCCTGGATAGGCCCGAAAGAGCGCTTGGGTTTCGCTCCAGCCTTGGTTTCGAAACCACGTTTCCATTGCGTCGGCGTGTGGCGGATACGCGGCGTCCAGCGTTTCAGTGCCATGATCAAACCAGATCGTATGTTTCGCTGGATCAAGTCCGCTGGTTGCCAAGTAGGACTGCATGGCCGCATCGGCTTGCTGTGCCATTCGGCCATCCGGTTCGGTGAGTGGCCAGTGGATGGACACGGCAGCTGCGCGGCTGAACGTGTCGGGGTATTCGGCCATGGCATAAAGTGAAATCAGCCCACCCATGCTTGAGCCCATAATGAATGTGTTGCCGGCATCGGGTTCGGTTTGATACGTTTCGTCTATAAACGGTTTCAATTCTTCGACGACAAACCGCAGATATGCATCTGCTTTGAGTTCTGGGAGCTGCGGCCCCAGCCAATCTGACGATGTATCGCCTGTCAGGCTCGCAACGACCTTTTGCGGAGCATATTCCTGCCAGCGCTGATCCGTGTTCCAGATTCCGACAATGATTGCCTGGGGAATAGACCCTTCGTCCATGAGGCGCTCAGCCGTTTCATCTAAACCCCATTCGACGCCGCCATAGGAGTGTCCGGGCTCGAACAAGTTTTGACCATCGTGAGCATAGATGACGGGATAGCGCTCACCGCCAAAGGGCAAGTATCCGTCTGGCAGCCATACCGTGATGTTTCTCGGTTGGACGAAGGCGGATTGGAAGGCTTCGTGACTCACCAATTGTGCTTCAAGGGGACTCGGCGAGGCTTGTTCGGTTGATATGTCTATATCGAGGTCTGAGGGGGGTGTTTGTATGTGTGTCTCGCCGCAGGCCGCAAGTGCAACTGCGATCAAAAATGCGAGATAAGGCAGCTTCATCCGGGGCTCCATGTGTTACTCCACCAGGGTCAATGCGACCGCGGTTCCGCCTCCTGGTGCGAGGCTTAAATCGAGCGTGTCTTCGCGGGTCACTGTCTTCAATACGATCTCGAGTGGATAGGGATTGGTGCGCCAGTGGGTCGAACTGTGATCCTGGTAGATCACCGCTTCATACCGACCTGAATCAAGAAAGCCGAGGGATACACTGAGCGTGCGGGCATTCTCATCTGTCACCCCGCCGACATACCACGCGGATGAGTTCCGGTCTTTGCGCGCCATAACGGCAAAGTCACCCGGATAGCCATCCAGCATGATCGACTCGCTCCAATCCACAGGGACCTGTTTGATGAAGTCGAACGCGTCGGGATGGGCTTCGTAATTTTTCGGTAAGTCTGCAGCCATTTGGATTGGGCTATGGAGTAAAACATAAAGCGCCAACTGTTTCGCCAGTGTGGATTGAACGCGCGGATCGTCTTCGACAGATTTGCCAAAGCTGAGGTCGAAAATTCCTGGCGTGAAGTCCATTGGTCCTGACAGCATGCGCGTGAACGGCAGGATGGTCGTATGGGCGGGATCGTTGGGGGGCTGGCCCCAGGCATTGTATTCCTGTCCGCGTGCGCCTTCGCGAGAAAAGGCGTTGGGATAGGTCCGTCGCAAACCCGTATCTTTGACGGGCTCATGTGCGTTGATTGTGATCTTATGCTGTGCTGCGAGTTTTAGCGCGCGCAAATGATGGTCGACGGCAAACTGACCATCATGCCATTCCTTATAGACTTTTCCGTCCTCATCGCGGCGGGTGATTTCACCGCCGTCTGCGACATAGCCGGTTTTAATCGCGGGAATTCCAAGCCGCTCATAAAGGGCATAGGCATCGGCCATCTGCTCTTCATAATTCGTGATTGCGCCGGATGTTTCATGGTGTCCTATGAGATAGACACCGCGTGTTGCGGCATAGTCTGCAAGGGCTTCGATATCGAAGTCAGCATAAGCCTTCGTGAAGCTGAAAATCTCTCCATTTGAAAACCAGTCTCCATCCCAGCCAAAATTCCACCCTTCGACGAGAACCCCATCAAAGCCGTGCTCTGCAGCGAAATCGATGTAGGATTCTGTTCGTTTCGTCGTTGCACCATGCGCCTCGCCAGAGCCCCAAGTGCACTCGTTGATATGCATACACCACCAGATTCCGATGTATTTACTTGGCTGCGCCCAAGACACATCGCCAAGGGCGTTCGGCTCGTTGAGGTTTAAGATCAGATCTGAATTTGCAAGACCTGCTGCCGTATCTGAGACCTGCACCGTTCGCCAAGGCGTCTGGAAAGCGCCAGCGGTTTTGACTTTTGTCCCATCAGACCAAGGCGCAAGTTCGGCTTCCAAAGTACCGGGGCGGCGCTGGTTGAGCCACATCCCCGCATAGTCGACAAGGGCGGCCTCGTGGATGGAAAGAAAAGGACCGCCGTTGGGGAGCTCAAGTGTCATTGGCGTGTGCGCGCGTGGCACCGCGCTCAACTCAGTTTCGAAATAGAGCTCCTCATATCGGTTCCAGCCAGCCGCTGGAATCCACCAGGTTTTTGCGTTTGTGTCCGTGCGAAACTCCGTCAGTTCGTCAACAATCTGGCGGTCACCGGTGTCTGGTACTTCGTAGCGAAATCCCAAGCCATCGTCGAACACGCGCGTTCGTAGCGAGAAGGCCGGTGTGCCATCGGTGAAGTTGATCTGTGCGTTCAATTCATTGTGGTGATCTCGCACGAATTGCCGCTCCCCCCAGGGCTGCTCCCAGGTCTCGTCATGGCGGCTATGGGTGACTGATGCGATTTCCAGATCACGGGTTAAGTCCCTGCCGGTATTAAACGCGAGGCCGAGCGCCGAAGGCCTTATGATCTCTACGCCGCGCCAAGTCGCGGACCATGTTAGGTCCCCGTTTTCGTCATCGAGCCTAAATTGCAACTGACCGGAGGGCGAGGTTGCGAAGGCGTTTTCGACCGTCAGTGTTGGTCTGTCTTCAGCGCTCGCTTTGATGCTTGTCCCTTGCAGGGCAAAGCAGCCGCCCATAAACAGTGTGCTTACGATCACGCTTGTCGTTAAGGATTTGCGCAAATTCTCCTCCCAGAGCTTTCATGGACCGTACGGCAACTTTGCAAATAAATGCAATAGTATTATTGGTTTCGACGGCAACGCCTTCATAAACATTGCTATATAGTGCCAATAAGCGGTTGTCAGATATGCAAAATAATGAAAAGAAATGCGCAAGCCAACGGAATTGGCACGTGGGAGGATGTTATGAGATCAAGTCAATCACTGCGTGGATTCGGTCTCGTCGGCGGTTTGACAATCGCTCTATTGTCAAGCTGCGCTGGCGTAGGGGATGCGGGGTCTGACCTCCAAATTCTACCCACCGCAGAAGCGCAACCATCGCAATTTGAAGATCGCCGGGTTGAAGATGAGATCATCTATTTTGTCTTGCCCGATCGATTTGAAAATGGCGACCCGACAAATGATCGGGGAGGCATAGAGGGTGGCCGGCTGAAAGACGGATATGACCCGACCGATTTCGGTTTTTATCATGGCGGCGATTTGAAAGGGCTGACCCAGCGCCTCGATTATATTCAAGGTCTCGGCATGACGGCGATCTGGTTGACCCCAATTTTTGAAAACAACCCCGTGCAAGGTCCAGAGGGCAAGGAATCATCTGGATATCATGGGTATTGGATCACTGATTTCACCAATGTCGATCCGCACATTGGAACGCGCGAAGACTTCAAGGCCTTTGTCGATGCCGCTCACGCACGCGGGATGAAAGTCTATATGGACATCATCACAAATCACACGGCTGACATTATTGGCTATCGCGAGTGCCATGACCCAGAGGTCACGGGCGGTCCGACCTTTCGGTGTGAGTATCGCTATATCGGCGACTATCCCTGGACGCGCCGAGCGAGCGATGGCGCGGCCATCAATGATGGCTTCCTCGGCGATGATGCGGTTCACCAAACCGAAGCGAATTTTGCAAACCTGACAGAGGCGACTTGGGCTTATACGCCGTTTGTGCCCGCGCCGTTTGAGGGCGTTAAAGTTCCGGAGTGGTTGAACGATCCCATCTTTTACCACAATCGCGGCGATACGGACTTTGTCGATGAAGACTCCTTATATGGTGACTTTGCAGGCCTAGACGATCTCAACACAGCCCATCCACGCGTTATTGAGGGCATGATTGATATCTACAAAGACTGGATCACACGATACAAGGTGGATGGGTTCCGGATCGACACAGCCAAACATGTTCGTGATGAATTCTGGCAAGCCTTTGCGCCTGAAATACTGGGCCATGCATATGATTTGGGCATCGATCACTTCCACATGTTCGGAGAGGTTTATGTCGATGGACAAAAGCCGCAACATTTGGCGCGTTTCACGACCAATGCGGCTTTGCCCACCGTGCTCGACTTTGCGTTTCAGTCGAGTGCGCGTGGGCTCATTGTGGATGGGAAGCCAGGCTTGTTTATGGACGAACTCTACCGCGCGGATGTCATTTACGCGAACGGCCACGAAACAGCACGTCAATTACCAACCTTCCTCGGCAATCATGATATGGGCCGATTTGCAGGGTTTCTGCGCCAAAGCGATCCGGGGATGAGTGACGAAGAGTTATTCGCTCGGGTGCGTCTCGCCAATGCGCTGATGTTCTTTGGGCGCGGTGTGCCAACTGTTTATTACGGGGATGAGCAAGGCTTTGTGTCCGATGGCGGTGACCGCTTGGCGCGTGAAAACATGTTCCCAAGCCAGACCGACCTCTACAATGACAATGATCTGATCGCGACCGATGCGACCACCGCGCAGAGCAATTTCGATCCGCAGCATCCGCTCTATCTCGCGATTAAGTCGTTTGCAGATATTCGAAGCCAAGAGCCTGCCATTCGGCGCGGGGAACAGATTACCCGTTTGGCGCATCGTGAAGACAGCGTCTTTGCCTTCTCTCGGATCGACTATGAGACCGGCACGGAGATCATCATCGCGATCAATGCAGAAGAAGAGGCGCGCGTGATCAATGTCGCTGTAGATGGGCGCGCAGATACGTTTTCAGCTTTGCTCGGGGCATGCGCATCTAAAGCGACCGCGTCCGGCAGCTACGCACTATCTGTTCCGGCACTTGATGTCGTTGTCTGCAAGTCAGAGTTTGGGGTCGAATAGATGAGCAATGTGGCAGACGCAGAACGCGCTGCAGCGCCAGGCGCCATGGCAAAACTGCCATGGTGGAAGGGGGCTGTAATCTATCAAATCTATCCAAGAAGCTTCCGCGATAGCAATGGCGACGGTGTCGGGGATTTGCGGGGCGTTTTGGAAGGGCTCGACCATATCGCATCGTTGGGGGTCGACGGCATCTGGATCTCGCCTTTCTTCACATCGCCTATGGCGGACTACGGATATGATGTTGCAGACTTCTGCGGAGTCGATCCGATTTTTGGGTCGCTAGAAGACTTTGACGCTGTGGTTGAGAAAGCGCATGGCCTCGGATTGAAAGTCATCATCGACCAAGTCTACTCGCACACCTCCGACCACCATGACTGGTTCATAGAAAGTCGCTCGAGCCGCGATAATCCACGTGCCGACTGGTATGTCTGGGCGGACCCAAAGTCTGATGGCTCTCCTCCGAGTAACTGGCAATCGGTGTTCGGTGGACCGAGCTGGGAATGGGATGCGCGGCGCGGTCAATATTACATGCACAATTTCCTCAAGGAGCAGCCAGACCTCAATGTTCACAATCCAGAGGTCCAGGACGCTCTGATTGCCGCGGGTCGATTTTGGTTGGAGCGGGGCGTGGATGGCTTTCGCCTCGATGCGCTGAACTTCTCGATGCATGACCGTGAGCTGCGTGACAATCCGCCATCCGGCGTGTCGCCATATGAGGCCACTCGCCCGTTCGATATGCAGATCCACCAATACAACATGTCTCAACCGGAGATCGTCGATTTCATTGAGAAATTTTGCGTCATGCTCGAAGACTTTCCCGACGCGTTTACGGTCGCAGAGGTGGGTGGGCCCACACCAATCAGCGAGATGAAGGCATTCACCAAGGGTGATCACCGGCTCAACTCAGCATACAATTTCGATTTTCTCTATGCGCCGACCCTTGGTGCCGAACGTATTAAACACTCAGCCAGTCTTTGGGACCAATCCGAAGAAGAGGGTTGGCCGAGCTGGGCCTTTTCAAATCATGATGCGCCGCGCGCGGTCACGCGATGGGCGGCAAGTGAACATCGCGATGACATGGTGCGCGTTTACATGATGTTGCTCCTGACCCTTCGCGGGAACCCGATCATCTATCAGGGCGAGGAGCTCGGACTGCCACAGGCCAACGTGCCATTCTCAAACCTGAAAGACCCCGAAGCGATCATGAATTGGCCGAAGACATTGGGTCGCGATGGGGCACGAACGCCAATGCCTTGGCAAGCCGATGCGCCAAATGCGGGATTCTCTTCGTCAGAGCCTTGGCTTCCGGTTGATCCCTCTCACGCCGAGCTTGCCGTCGACCGGCAGTCTGGCAATGACAGCATGTTGCGCTTCACGGCGGAGGCCGTTGGTGTTCGAAAACGACACCCAGCTCTGCAGTGTGGAACAATGTCATTCGCTGAATCTGGCGATGACTCTGTTTTGTTTGTGCGCCGCGTGCTCGACGAAGACTCGCTGGTCGCCTTGTTTAACTTTGGCGATGCCCTGATCGACATTCCTGAAGGTCTCGTTTCAACTGGAAATATCATCCTGTCTTCAAGGCCCCTTAAGGAAAATTTGTTAAGCACTATGACCTTGCCAGAGCGGGTCGGTGTTTGGCTTCGCACGGTTTAATTGAATGGAAATTGGAATGGAAACCAAGCCGACTACGCGCCTGGAAGACCTCGCAAAGCTTGCAGGTGTGTCCATCTCCACGGCCTCTCGCGCATTGAACGATAGCCCGGCCGTCAATGTACGGACGAAGCAGAAAATATGGAAACTCGCGCGCGAAATGGATTATCCGTTTCGAGCGTATATGCCCGCCGGTCCGATCGGCGCCAACGCAACCATCTCAATTGTCGTGCCCCGTCCTCAGAGTCGAGAAGGGCGGATGGCTGACCCATTTTTCTTTGAGCTGCTGGCCGGTATTGGTGACGCGGCACGCGAACGCGGGTGTGACATCTTGCTGAGCTATATTGCGCCGTCCTCATATGATGAGCTCGCATCCGCGATGTCGACCAGCCGGTCTGATGGCGTTATCTTTTTGGGGCAGTCTACACTTCATGAGGCGTTCAATCGTCTCGCTGATGTCGAAGATCGATTTGTCGTCTGGGGCGCTGCGTTGCCGGAGCAAAACTATTGCTCTGTTGGGAGTGATAATATTGCCGGCGGACGTCGAGCGACGGCACATCTGGCGCGATTGGGGCGCAAGAAGATCGTCTTTCTAGGCGATACGGATGCGCCAGAATCCGGACAGCGGATACGCGGCTATCGCGAGGGGCTGGAGCTCTCAGGCTTGCCGTACGAAGACCGATTGATCGTGCCAGCGCACTTCCAAGTTGCATCCGCGCGCGCCGTTGTTGAGACGCTGATCGCAGAGAAGGCGGACTTTGATGCCATCTTCGCAGCGAGTGATTTGATCGCACTTGGCGCGATCCAGGCCATCCGCCGCGCCGGTCTCTCTGTCCCGGACGACATTTCCGTTGTCGGCTATGACAACGTGCCGTTTGGTGTGTATGCGGAGGTGCCGCTTACGACGATCGACCAAGATACGGGCAAGGCGGGCCGGGTCTTAGTCTCGAAGCTCCTTGATTCGTCTGGGCAGCGCGGACCCGATAATGACCGAATTCCTGCAGAGTTGATCATCCGCGCGTCATGCGGCTCGCCTTAGCACACTTATTGCGTCAGTAATTTTCATACATTTGCGAAGCTTTGCAAAAATTTGCATTTTGTCAGCAATGTCTGAAATCCTTCGGTTTTTTTGAGTTTAACGCTGCGATTTTTTCTAAACTCCTACCGATTGGGTGCCTCTGCGCATGGTCATGGTGCATTTTGGTCACAACCATAATGCGAAAATCGATGATACTTACGCAAAAAGACTTGGCGTTTTCATAAATTTGCAATAAGCCTGATGCGTCAGAAAGTGGCGGGAGTACCACGACACTGAAGTTGTGTTTCAGGGAGGAACAATTGAGACCATCATTCACCAACAAGAAAAGTTGGCTGCTCGGCACGGCTGCCTTAGCCCTTGCCGCAAGCGTGCCAGTTTATGCGCAAGACGCGGCCACGGAAGAGGAAGATGAGACGGCGACACTGGATGTCGTGACCGTCACCGGTATTCGCGGATCGATCCAGAATTCGCTGAATGCAAAGAAGAATGCGACCTCGATTGTCGAAGCGATCTCGGCAGAAGACATCGGCAAACTTCCCGACCTTTCCATTGCTGATTCGCTGGCGCGCCTACCCGGCGTTACCGCGCAACGCGTGCGCGGCCGGTCTCAGCAAATCTCGATCCGCGGTCTTGGCCCAGACTTCTCAATTGCGCTTTTGAATGGGCGTGAAGTTGTTTCGGCGGGTAATAATCGCGGGATTGAGTTTGACCAATTCCCGTCAGAATTGGTGGCGCAAGGCATCGTTTACAAAACACCAGACGCGACCCTCGCAGCGACGGGTATTGCTGGCGCGGTCGACCTGCGTACCGTTCGTCCACTCGACTACACAGATCGCCAGCTCAATGTCTCTGGTAAGTATGTGTACAATGAGAACGGGTCTTTAAATCCGGATTTCGACGAAGATGGGTATCGCTTGTTCGGATCTTACATTGATCAGAATGATGCCGGCACAGTCGGTTGGTCTCTTGGGATCACGCACCAGTCGAACCCGACCCAATTCTTCTCTCGCGAATTGAAAACCAATGATGGCCAGACGGGAATTGAGCCGGTCAGTGGCTTGGTGTTCGCCGCCGATAACCCTCGTTCAGGCGTCGTCTCGCGCGAGTTTGAGCGCACATCTGTAGCTGGGACACTTCAGTTTGAGCCAGACACGCGCTGGGAAACCACGATTGATGCATTCTATACAGACACAGAAGACGCTGGAATCTTCCGCGGCGTTGAGACCCCGCTCGCAATTTGGTCGGGTGTCGGAATACCATCCGTGGCTGGGACCAGCGGGTTTGCTGATTCAGCTACGTACACCTCAGCGCCAGTTGGGTCACCAGCTGGTACACCCGGTGATGGCACGACAGGTATCGGCCAGATCCTTCGTACGGATACAGAAGGCAACACGGCAGAGATTCTGTCTGTTGGGATAAACTCATCATACGAAGTTACTGATCGTCTCACCATCACAGGTGACTTGAGCCTGTCGACCCTCGATCGTTCGGACATTGACTATGAGTCGTATGCCGGTACAGGCCGAGGAATTCTCGGTAGTTTCGATTTTGACAATGGTGTCTTTAACGGTGTGCGCGATGCATCACTCGTAGCGCCTGTTACCATCAACTTTGATCCGGATGGTGAGTATAGCTTGTCGACGGCCACTGACTTCACGGACCCGAGCGTCGTCCTTTTGACTGACCCAGGTGGTTGGGGACAAGTCGGCTTCTCGCGCCAGCCTGAAATTGAGGACGAACTCTCCCAAATCCGGCTCGAAGCGGATTATGCGCTTGAGAACGAAGTCATTTCGAGCGTCCAAGTTGGTTATTTGAGAACGGACCGCGAAAAGTCCTTCACCGATAATGCGTTCTTCATTCGTCCTGGACCAAGCTTTGTTGATAGCGAGCTCGCGATCCCAACGAACGCGATCATTGGCGCCACGGACTCTGGTAGCATCGGCGTGGATATCATTGCTTACAACCCAGCAAGTCTTGTCACGGATGGGACTTACGTCCTCGAACGGACAGATGCGACGGCTTGGGTGGTCGAAGAAGAGATCGATACATTCTACGCTATGGCGAACATCGACTCGCAGTTCAATGGAATTCCAGTGACCGGTAACGTTGGCTTCCAGTGGGTCGACACAACGCAGTCTTCTACGGGCACACTGACCGGCATTGGCGAGCAAACGGTTGAAGCGTCTTACGACAACTTCTTACCGAGTGCGAACCTTAGCTTTGAAATTGCAGACTCAACGTTCTTACGTTTTGCGGCGGCACAAACACTGACCCGCGCGCGGTTGGATCAGTTGGCGGCAAATCAGAATTTCGAACGAAATGCTGCGGTTTGTCCGGATGCGGTGGATGCGAATGGTGACCCTGGTGCGGACGGCGTTCCAGATAGCGTGATCGGGCAAAACCCACCTGAATTTACCTGCTACAATCTAAATGGCGGAAATCCATTCCTCGAGCCGTACAGATCGACCTCTTTCGACGTCGCGCTCGAAAGATATTTCGGCAGCGCCAGTGCGGTTTCAGTCGCGTTCTTCCATAAAGATCTGGAAGACTGGGTGCTAGACCTCAACACGGTTGTTGATGCGACTCAGCAGTATCAAGGGGTTGGCCTGGGTGACTTCCTGGCGGTCAATCCAGACGTTGCCGCGACCCGATTGAATGGGCCTGTGAACTTTGCCGATGGGAGTATTACGGGTCTCGAGGCGACCGCACGCATAAGTCTAGACGATGTCATGCCCGGCACCCTTGATGGCTTTGGGTTTGGCGCGAGCTACACCTATGCTGACAATGGTCTCGAAGATCAGAACGGCGAGTCGCTCGACATTCCGGGGTATTCGGAAACCGTCTGGTCCGCAGATGTCTACTACGAAAACTTCGGGTGGAAGGCGCGTTTGAGCGCGCGTTATAGAGACGGGTTCCTATCCGAGGTTCAGCAGTTTGACGGCACGTTGTCAGGCGCCCAGGCGTTGGAAGAGACAATCGTCGATGCCCAAATCGGATATGAGTGGGAAGAAGGTCCACTTGAGGGCTTCTCAATCAATCTCGAAGCTTACAACCTGACGGACGAACCGTTTGTCACCGAGAACGTCACGGCGGACCCGACAGTGACGTATCCAAGTCGTCACGAGCTCTATGGTACGACTTACAATCTAACGATAGCGAAGAAATTCTAACACGGAGTGGGTGTTAGAGACCGTGAATGGGCCTGCTTTCGAGCAGGCCTTTTCTTTAACTCTCGGTTGTGTGCCCTGGGCCTCTTCGAAACGGCGCGGTAAGACAAACAGATGCAGAGCCAACATATTGAAAGCATTGTAATTGTCGGCGGCGGAACCGCTGGCTGGATCGCGGCAGCAGCGATGGCCCGCTTGCTCGGGCCTTCGATTACCATCACGCTGATTGAGTCTGAAGCGATTGGGACCGTCGGGGTAGGAGAAGCCACCATTCCGCAGATCCGACGTTTAAACGGCGTTCTCGGCTTGGATGAAAACGAATTTGTTCGTGCAACAAACGGGACGTTTAAGCTCGGGATCGAGTTCAACAATTGGGGCCATATCGGCGAGAGCTATCTGCACACGTTTGGCGACGCTGGGATCAATCTTGCAAGCCTTCACTTCCACCAATATTGGCTGCGCAGCCGCGCTGAAGGCAGTGATGCTAGTCTTTGGGATTACTCTTTGCATCACAAAGCGGCCTATTCGAACAAATTTGGACGGCTCGACCGGGTCGGCAATACGAGCATGACAGGGCTTGCCTACGCGTTTCATTTCGATGCTGGGCTATATGCGAAATTCCTGCGCCAGCGCGCCGAAGCGAGCGGCGTCAAAAGGATAGAAGGCAAAGTTGTCGACGTCTCGCTGGTATCCGAAACGGGTTTCATTTCGTCAGTTAGTCTTGAGAATGGCGACACTCTTTCGGGTGATCTATTTATTGATTGTTCGGGGTTTCGAGGGCTGCTGATTGGTCAAGCGTTGGGCGTGGATTACCAGGATTGGTCACACTGGCTGCCATGTAATGGCGCGGTCGCGGTTGGATGCGAAAGCTCTCAGCCGCTCTTGCCGTATACAAAAGCCACAGCCCATGACGCGGGGTGGCAGTGGCGGATACCGCTCCAGCACCGCACCGGCAATGGCCATGTATTCTGCGAAGACTTTACCAACGAAGACAAGGTCACTGAAACACTGCTCGCAAATCTTGATGGCGCGCCAATGGGCGATCCGAAGCGTTTGCGTTTTACAACCGGACGGCGTGAGAAATTCTGGCACAAAAACTGTGTTTCTTTGGGCTTGGCGAGCGGGTTTTTAGAGCCCTTGGAATCGACCTCAATTCACTTGATCCAATCCAATGTGTCGAGACTCATTGAACTGTTTCCAGATGCCGCATTCGACCCGGCCAACGAGACTGAATACAATCGGCAGGTCAGTAATGAGTATGAGCTCATCCGCGACTTCCTAATTTTGCATTATCACCGCACGGACCGGGAAGATTCTGAATTCTGGCGATACTGTAAGCATATGCGGGTTCCGGACAGTCTGACCGAAAAGATACGCCTATTTGAGAGTAACGGTGTTCTCTACAAAGACCCAGAAGACCTATTCAGAGAGTCGAGCTGGGTACAAGTCATGGTCGGGCAGGGGCTCATGCCGAAGAGTTATCACGCAATGGCGAACCGGGTCTCGTCTGAGCAACTCGGCGGCTTTCTGTCCGATGTCAAAAATCTGATCCAACGCGCGACAAGTGACCTTCCGCGCCATCAGGACTTCATCTCCGCTCATTGCAAAGCTGATTTGCAATAGCCCTCGATAAACGTTTCATGCGTCGGCATCGCATCGACTGCTTGGCTCATCGCTGTGCGAATGGCTTGCATGCGATCTTGAACCGGCACGCCCTCGCGATGACTGGTCATGGCCGGGGCGCGTTCTGGAATAATGTCTTGGCCGAGATAGACGGCAATCCAGCTCGGATTGTGGAACAATTCGCGTTCGTCCGAAATGATCATGCCGTGCGTGCGGAAATGCTCGATTTTATAGGCTAAGCGATCCGGGATCGGCATCGTTCGGCAATAGGTCCAAAACTCTGAATCATCGCGCTGCGTCGCCGTGTAGTGAAGGATCAAGAAGTCTCGAATGCGCTCATACTCAGCGCTGGTGAGCGCATTGTATTCTTCGGCGAGTAGCGGTGACATTGTCTTGTTTGGGAACAGTGCCAAGAGGCGCATAATCCCATACTGGATGAGATGAAGGCTGGTCGACTCGAGCGGCTCCATGAAGCCAGCGGACAAGCCGATTGCGACACAGTTTTTATTCCAAAATTTGTTTCTGCGCCCTGTGACGAAGCGCAGGTGTTTTGGATCGGCGATTGGGTCACCATCGAGCGAGGATAAAAGGGTTTCCTCAGCAGCCTCCGCATCGAGGTAAGCATCGCAATAAACATAACCATTGCCGGTGCGGTGTTGGAGTGGAATGCGCCATTGCCAGCCGGCCGTCTTCGCCGTCGATTTGGTGTATGGCAGAATCGCAGATGTTTTCTCGCACGGGGCTGCGACGGCGCGGTTTACCGGCAGCCAGTGTGACCAATCTTGGTATCCTGTTTCCAGCGTCTTCTCGATCAAGAGTCCGAAAAAGCCAGAACAATCGACAAACAAATCGGCGGCATAACAGCGTCCGTCTTCTAGCGTCACCGACTGAATGAAGCCGGATGTGTCGTCTTGGGCGGCCTCTACCACTCGACCTTCGATACGGTTCACGCCGCGGGCTTCAGCATATTTGCGAAGATAGGCGGCGTACATCGTCGCGTCGAAATGATAGGCGTAGTCAAATCGAGATTGGACGTTTCGACGGTCGGCAAGCGGATGCGAGAATTTACCCGCTTTGGACGCTGCCCAGGCCATTGAGTATTCGTCGATTGGAATCTGATCGCCTTGTAGATGCGCGTACATCCAATGCTGATAGAATGGAACGTGGTCGAATTCAGCGCCATAGTGACCAAATGGATGAAAGTAAGAATGACCGATGCGCGACCAGTCAATGAACTCGATCCCGAGTTTAAACGACCCATGCGTTTCGCGAACAAAGGTCGCTTCATCGATCCCTAGACGCTGATTGAAATATCGGATCGGCGGTATGGTCGCTTCCCCAACCCCAACCGTGCCAATCGCTTCAGACTCGATCAGCGTGATCTCACAGCTTCGCCCCAAATCGTTCGCGAGCGCGGCGGCGGTCATCCAGCCGGCAGAGCCACCGCCAACGATCACAATCCGTTCGATAGGGGAGTTAGGAATCGACATCTCTTCGCGTCCAGCTTTTTCAGTTTTTCTCAGTCTTACACTTCCCCTTTGTTTAGCAGTTTTTTAGGATCATGAAAGCGCGCACAACCGAGATTTATGCGTCTGTTTTTGTTGGGATTTCAGCGTGAACACGTTTGCTTATGACCTCTCTGAATCCAAGCTGACCTCGATTGGTGACGAGGCAACAGATATTGTCCAAGTTTCGGAATTTTTCGAACAACCGGGCGATGTCTTAGGGGGAGCGGCGGCGCATCCCTACGCGCATATCAATACTCACTATCCGGGCGTGCGCGCCGTCGTGGAACCGGCATTGCTCGAGGGGCTTTGCAACAGCGTTTCGCAGCTCGTTGTAAAACATCTTGGGCAAGCCGAGCGACCCTGGATGGGGCAGGCCTGGTACTCAATCGTGACCCGCCCTGCAGAGACGCTAACCCCCATTCAACGCTTGCCGCATTTCGATGAGTTTGATGAGACCCAACTCGCCGTTATGATCTACCTCAATCAAACGGCTCATGGCGGCACCGCGTTTTACCGTCACCGCGCGACAGGGTTCGAGCATATCACCCAGGCGCGGTATCCAGAATACAAAACGAAGTTGGAAGCGGGTGTTCAAAAGACCGGGCTTCCGCCAGCAGCATATATAACAGATGGAGCGCCACACTTTGAAAAGGTCTATGAAAGCGATGCGGCCTTTAACAGTCTGATCCTATATCCCGGAACGATTTTGCACAGCGGCGTTATTCGCAATGACTTGCCGCTCCCGGCAGACCCCAAGCTTGGTCGGTTGACCATTAATGGTTTTTTCAGGCCCCGCTAAGAGATCTGATCCGCTGCCACCCATAAACGGTTCTGCAATTGATTTTGACTTCGGCGCCTTTACCGCGCAGAAATCAGCGGATGAGTTGGGAACCAGAAGTAGAGCTTATAAAGCAGCGACGTGAAGCCGCCCTCAAACAAGGCGGCGAGGACTCAATCGCGCGGCAGCATGGCAAAGGCCGTTTGACGATCAGAGAGCGGATCGATGCGCTGATTGATCCGGACAGCTTCGACGAAATCGGCAAGGCGGCTGGCGGCGCTGAGTATAGCGCCGACGGGGAGCTGCTAGACTTCACGCCGGCTAATTTTGTTTTGGGGTTCGCCAAAATTGACGGGCGACGCGTGCTGGTCGGCGGCGAGGATTTTACGATCAAAGGTGGATCGCCGTCGCCTGCCGGCTTGCGCAAGTCGGTCTATACTGAAGACCTTGCTCTACAGGCGAGAGTTCCATTGGTGCGCTTGCATGAAGGGGCAGGGGGAAGTGTTGGAGGTTCAGGTGGGCCAAGCTTGCCGGGACCGGTATTCGCGCCGTCCCGGTTTAGATCAGTTGCGCAAACACTCGCCTCGGTTCCAGTTGCAACCGCTGGGTTGGGCGCCGTCGCTGGTTTGCCCGCCGCGCGGTTAGTGTCTTCGCATTTTTCCGTCATGTCGAAGTCAACCGCACAGATCCTCGTCGCTGGACCGGCTGTGGTTGAGCGGGCGATGGGTGAGAAACTCACCAAAGATGAGCTTGGCGGGGCACAGGTGCATACGCGAAACGGCACCGTCGATAATAGCGCCGATGATGAACGAGCAGCACTTGAGCAAATCAGACGGTTTTTGTCTTAC
>JBCBQS010000016.1:0-21059 GCA_039820085.1 Pseudomonadota bacterium | reverse complement strand
AGCGTCTTGTGCATCCAGCCAAGCAACGATCGCACCCGAGTCCGTGACCACTGTTTGGGACGACAAAGCGGCTCGGTGGGGCTGAACACGCTCCCATCCACCTTCAGTGCGTATGGTTTCGCCATCTTGGAAAAGGCGGCCTGTATGCGTCCGGTAATAGGGGTTCGCCGCGATCACGCTATAGCCATCCCCTGCCAAACGTCTTGCCATATCGAAAAAGGCGGGGCGCACGCCATGAATGTCTGGCCAAATGATCACGGCGGCATGCGACCCAGACGCCGGATGAAGGAACAGCGCATCAATGTCCCCATCTGGGCTTGAGATCGTCACGCTGGTCTCGGTGATTGTGCCGGGCTCCGGCAGCGGCGTGGCGCAGGCTGGTAGGACGAGCCCTGTTGCCGCCACGGTCGCTGATGCGCCAAGGGTGAATCCACGCCGAGTGACAGCTTTTCGGTTTAGATAGTCGTCGAGCTCGCGGTCGGTGATGTCATCGCACATGGGGGCTGTCCTCTCTTGGATTGATACTTTTTCGCTTCGGACCAGACATGGCACAAACAGCCGCCGGTTCAAGTCACGATTGGCCTGCGACAGTTCTATCATCGCCAGCACCTGAGCGCGGTCTAAATCGCGTCAGTGATTTCGCATCAGGACAGGCTCAATCTCTAATCTCATTCTTCTATTAGCCGACCAATTGTCGCCAAACATCGCTTCACTTCAGGCGGGTGATCCAAGCGCCGACACTGTTTTGATGGTCGAGGTCAACGAGGAAGCGACTTATGTGCGCCATCATAAGAAGAAAATCGCGTTCCTCTTTTCGGCGATGCGCCACTTCGCAGAAGACCTGCGCGCGGCAGGCTGGACGGTCGATTATGTGAGGCTTGATTCGGACGGCAATTCGGGCAGCTTTACCGGCGAGATTGAGCGCGCGATCGCGCGTCATACCCCGGATCGAATCCTCGTCACCGAACCTGGCGAGTGGCGCGTGCGAACCGCGATGGAGACCTGGTCCGATCAATTCAACTTGCCCGTCCACATCCTTGAAGATGACCGGTTCATCGCAACTCATGCTGAGTTCCTGGCCTGGGCCGACGGTCGCAAGCAGTTGCGGATGGAGTATTTTTATCGCGACATGCGCCGCAAGACCGGCTTGCTCATGGACGGGGATCAGCCGGAGGGCGGCAAGTGGAATTATGACGCCGAGAACCGCAAACCCGCGAAAGCCGATCTGTTCATGCCGACGCCGCCGCGTCATGCGCCGGATGCCGTCACCGAAGATGTCCTCGCGCTCGTCGAACAAAGGTTCGGCAATCATTTTGGCGATTTGACCCCATTCTGGTTTGGCGTCACGCGCGCCGATGCCGACGCGGCCGTCGATCACTTCATAGAAGCCGCGCTCGCCAATTTTGGCGACTACCAAGATGCGATGCTGGAGGGCGAGAAATTTCTCTATCACTCGATCCTTGGGCTCTACATCAATGCTGGTCTGCTCGACCCGCTCGACGTCTGTCGCAGGGTTGAAGCGGCGTATTATGATCAACGCGCACCGTTAAATGCGGTTGAGGGATTCATCCGGCAGATCATTGGCTGGCGCGAATATGTGCGCGGAATCTACTGGTTGAAAATGCCGGACTATGTGGACCAAAACTTCTTCGGCAATACACGCGCCCTCCCTGATTTTTATTGGACCGGCGAGACTGATATGGCGTGTCTGCGCGCCGCCATTACCCAGACCAAAGAAGACGCCTATGCGCACCATATTCAGCGCCTCATGGTAACCGGAAACTTTGCGCTTCTGGCAGGCATCGACCCCAAGCAGGTCCATAAGTGGTACCTCGCGGTTTACGCGGATGCGTATGAATGGGTGGAGCTTCCAAACACGCTTGGCATGAGCCAATTCGCTGATGGCGGCGTGCTCGGCTCAAAACCCTACGCCTCTTCTGGTAATTACATTCACAAAATGTCGGATCATTGCAAAGGCTGCACCTATGATGTGAAGACCAAGACCGGTGAAGGGGCGTGCCCGTTCAACCCGCTCTATTGGGATTTTTTGCATCGCAATCGCGACAAGCTCGCCGGCAATCCGCGCATGGCGCAAATGTATCGCACTTGGGATCGCATGAGCGACGAGAAAAAAGCCGACTATCTCAATAGCGCGAGAGCTGTGCTCGAGCACCTCTAGTTAGGATTTGCGCTTCTTCTCGCGCCGACACCGTTCAGAGCAGTAGACGATCTCGTCCCAATTTCGCTCCCATTTCTTGCGCCAGTTAAACGGGCGCTCACAAACAGGACAGACTTTAGAGGGCAGATGCTGTTTCTTCATGCGATTCTAGTTTCATCTCACCCAAGCGCCGGGTGCGTTGGTACGATACCCGAGCGACGTGTACGCGGCGTCCACCAGGCTTTGGCCACGCGGATTGAGCAATAGCCCAGGCCCCATCTGGTTCATCGTATAGCTGAAGGCAAGGCCGCAATCTGGGTCTGCAAAGCCAATCGACCCGCCCGCCCCAACATGTCCAAAAGCACTTTCACCCAAGATGGCGCTCTTCTGGTCGCCTTGCGGATAAGCGCGATTGTCCATTGATTTCATAAAGCCAGAGGCAAACCGCGATGGCAGCAATAGCGTGGCATCGATGCCTGAGGCGGTTGTGACGCGGGACATCGCCGCCAGTCGTTCGGCCGAAACAAGCCGTCCATCATTGGTCGCCAGTGACGTGTACCAAGCCACCTGACCGCGCGCGTTGGAAATCCCACCTGCCCCGCCAATCTGTGCTTTGTGCGCTTCTGGGTCGTTCATGTCCCAGCCGCCTGTATTCAGGAAGGACAGCGCTTGCAGCGAGTCCGGTTCCATCAAGAGCTTGATCGTAAATTCGGTTGGCTCAAATCCCTCGCCAGGTTCAAACAAACGGATGGGCGCGACGGGTTTGTCAAAATCATCTGGCACGCCGATCCAAAAGTCCGCGCCCGTTTTACTCGCAACTTCATCGGCAAAGAACTGACCGAGCGATTTACCCGAGACCCGGCGCACCAGCTCTCCGACCGTCCAGCCGAAATTGATCATGTGATAGCCATTGCGCGTGCCGGGCTCCCACCACGCTTCTTCGTCTTCCATGCGAGAGATCATGTACTCCCAGTCCATGAATCCGTTCTCGCGGATCGGCTCCCGGTTCGCCGGAATCGCGCTCTCATGATTGAGCATCATTTGGACGGTCGTATTTTCTTTGCCGTTCTTCGCAAAGCCCGGCCAATATTTCGAGACGGGTGCCGCTGGATCGAGTTCACCGCGATCGATCAGAATATGTGCGCATAAGGCGGTTGCCGCTTTGGTGCAGGAGAAAACGATTGAGACTGTGTCTTCCTGCCAAGCTTCGCCCGTCTCCGGGTTCGCCATACCGCCCCACAAATCGACTTTTGTCTCGCCGTCAACGCTTAAGCAAACCGATGCTCCCACTTCACCGCGCTCGGCAAAATTCCGCTCGAATTCAGCGCGAACGTGCTCAAACTGTGGATCACAATGACCTTGCACCTGGCTCATACTCATCCTCCTCCTATATATGTCAGTATAGAAGCAGGGTTTCGGGCGCGGCGCGAGGCTGACTTTGGGGCACATCCGGCGCGCGGGGATCGATCATGGCAAACAAGCAGGCGATCTTTTTAGAAGGAAACCTCCTTCGCCATATCATCATTATGGCGTCCTCGGCGAGCATTGGGCTGGTCTCGATCTTTCTGGTCGATTTTGCCGACTTGCTATTCATTTCCATGCTGGGCGAAGCGGAACTCGCAGCGGCCGTCGGGTTCGCAGGCACGGTTCTGTTCCTGACCTTCTCAGTGTCCATCGGGATGACCATCGCGACCAGCGCCTTAGTCGCGCAGCGGCTGGGTCAAGGCGATCCGGTGGAAGCGCGCAAGATCGCCACCAGTGTGATCTTGTTTGGGATTGGCGTCACCAGCGTGCTTGCAACGCTGTGTTGGATTTTCGCACCGCAACTGCTCGGACTGATTGGCGCGCAGGGTGAAACCCAAGACTTGGGCGTGCGCTACTTCCGGATCGTCGTTGCGGCGATGCCTATCGCGGCGGTCGGCATGATGGCGAGCGGCATTTTGCGGGCTCATGGCGATGCCCGCCGCGCGATGACGGTGACCCTGGTTGCCGGCGCCGTGAATGCGATCCTCGATCCGATCCTGATTTTTGGCGCCGGGCTTGGACTGGACGGCGCCGCCTATGCGTCGGTCGCCGCACGGTTCGCCACGCTGATCACAGCGCTCTATCCGATCTTCAAACACTATGGCGGGTTTGCGAAAGTCGACCTGCCGCGTTTCAAAACAGATCTCAAACCGATCCTAGCCATCGCTGCGCCGGCCATGCTGACCAATGTTGCAACCCCGATCGGCAATGGCTTTGTCACCCGCGCGATCTCAGCCTTTGGCGACAGCGCAGTGGCGGCGATGGCAGTCACCGGGCGGCTAACCCCCCTCGCCTTTTGCGTCATTTTTGCCCTATCCGGCGCAGTCGGTCCGATCATTGGTCAGAACTTTGGCGCGAAGCAATATCCTCGGGTCCGCGCGACGTTGATCAAGGCAGTCCAGTTTACAGCCATCTATGTTGCAGCCATGTGGGCCATCTTGATGCTCAGCCATGGCTTCATCTCGGACAGTTTCCAACTGAGTGAAGAGGGCGCGACGATTGTCTTCTGGTTTGCCTTGGTGGTTGCCCCGCTCTTTCTGTTTAACGGGACGCTGTTTGTCTCGAATGCGGCGTTCAACAATCTGCGCCGTCCGCTGTTCTCAACCTTCTTAAATTGGGGAAAGAACACGATTGGCGTCATCCCTTTCATTGCCGTGGGCGCGGTGCTTGGCGGCGCACCTGGTGTCTTGATCGGCCAAGCGATTGGCGGCGTTCTGTTTGGGATTGTCAGCTTTTGGCTCGCCTATCGATTGGTCGGGCGATACGAAGATGGCACGTCGGATCCAGATAAGGGGTTCCACGTCCCGCTGATGCGCCAGCGCGCCGAAGCGCCATTTAATTCGCCGCGCAGCTAAGCCAACCCTCGGACAAGTATTTAAAGTTAATAGGTGTGTGTTTCATTAAGAAACACTCGTCTTTGTATTTATGCAACCGCGCGCAGAAATATGTAATTATTAACCTAAAAATTTAGATACTGAGACGCTCGAACAATGATCTTGGCGTAGATTAGTGTCAGCGAGGACGTTCAACCGGATGAGGGCGGCGTGCGCGGGGAAAGGCTTCGGGCAGCCCCTCGTATCAATGGAGGGTCCGATGTTGAACAGACTTTTAGGGGCAACCGCAATCGGGGCTCTGATGGCGACGGGCGCAAGTGTGGTGGCGCCGCAAGTGGCGCAGGCGCAGGTTGCGGATCCAAATGTAGCGTGTCGAACGACGGCCGAGGTTGACTTATTGGATAACGACGGAAATGTGGTTTCAGACGCATCAACCGGCCTGCCAGTCAAAGTCACTGGTCTGGAATGTGGGGAAGGCGCCACAGCGAACCCTCAAAGGGGAATTGCGGTGGGCAATGACGCATCTGCTGTCGCGCCCGGTTCATCTGCATTCGGATTTCGCGCCCTCGCAGGAGGCGAGAACTCACTCGCTGTCGGCAACCAGGCCTATGTCGAGGAAGGCGCGTCAAACAGCATCGCCATCGGGCAGGATGCACGAGTGGATTTTATTCCCGACGACCCTACAACGGATGATGGCAACCCACTCACAACAGATGATGATGAATTTGATCCATCGGAAAACGCGATTGCCATCGGGCATATGTCCCGTGCGAAGGGATCTTGGGCGCACGCGATTGGAACGAATGCGCAGGCAACAGGTTTTACCGCCGTGGCGGTCGGTGGGAACGCAGTGGCTTTGGGTGATTACACGACCGCTCTCGGTGATTTTGCCGAAGCTTTGGCTGAAAACTCTACAGCGCTTGGCAACAACACAACTGCGGAGGCCTTGAATGCAACGGTAGTTGGCGCAGACTCATTCGTTGGTGAGGGTGCCACGAACAGTACGGCTGTCGGAACGGGGGCAACTATTCTAGAAAACGCGCGCCAAAGCTTGGCGATCGGTACGGACGCGAATGTCAACTTAGGAACCGAGGACTTTGTTGACACCTTAGGTATTGATGAATCGGTCGAAATCATTGGTGGAACCGCAATCGGCTTTCAGGCATCAACAACCGGATCTTATGCAACCGCGCTGGGTCATCAAGCAACTGCAGACGGATTTGACGCACATGCCTTAGGCGGCGGTACTGAAGCCGTGGGTACGTTTGCAACCGCGGTTGGTGGAAGCGCGGCTGCCACCGGTGACAATACAACAGCTGTTGGCAACGACGCCGATGCGACTGCAGCAAACGCCGTTTCGATTGGCTATCAAAGCCAAGCGGACACTGTGGGAACGACCGCAATCGGTACGCTGGCAGCGGCCAGTGGCAATAACGCAACTTCAGTGGGCTATGGCACGATCGCAGACGGGAATGGAGCGCTTGCGATCGGATCAAGTGGACCTGGCAACGCCGCAGTTGGTACAGCGCCGACCCAAGCGATTGGATCATTCACGATCGCTATTGGTTCGGGAACTTCAGTGACAGCACAAGGCGGACTGGCTATTGGATCCGGCACGGAGGTCAGCGGTGGGGACTCTGTCGTGGTCGGCAACTCGTCTGAAGCAGCTGGAGACTTTGCCAATGTGCTTGGCTTCGGTTCATCCGCAGGGTTCAGAAACTCCACGGCCATCGGCACACGTGCGGTGGCAACACGTGCGAATCAAATGGTATTTGGTTCTCTGGGGGATATCGATTTCGGAGCAAACACTTATACCATGCCGGGCATCGTCACTCAGGCCTCGAGAGACGTGCAGACCGGCCCGCTTGAACTTGTCACCAGCGACGCAAACGGCAATTTGGCAACCGATGGCGGCACGATCATTGCGGGCCTGACCAGTTCGGTGGCGAGCAATGAAATGGGACTGAACACCCTTCAAAGCGCATTGGACGATGCGCTCGACCTGATCACAACCCCGAGCGACATTGACGGCGTTGATGATGTCTCGAAAGCGATCGCCGACAACTCGACCGCGATTGAAAGCGTCCAGACAGTTGCCGATAGCGCGCAGTCCCAAGCCTCCGCCAACCAAGCGCGTGTGGCGCGGGCGGAGACGGATATTTCAAGCAACACGCAAAGCATCATTGACCTGAACTCCAATTTCGAGACCATGGGCCTCCGGCTCGACACGCTCGGCAATCAAGTGTCGCGCAATACCGAAGACATTCAAGAGAACCGTGCCGGGATCGCGATCGCCAATGCCTTAGCCGGCACAACCTGGCTGCAAGCCAATGAAACCCACGCGATCACAGGCAATTGGGGCTATTTCAATGGCACCAACGCCTTCGCCGTGACCGCCACTCAACGGCTCGACAAGAACTGGTCGATCAATGGAGGTATTGGCGCCTCGCCCGATGAAGGTGAAGTGGGGGCGCGTGCAGGCTTCCGCCTCGGCTGGTAACTGATCCGGGCGCTTGAGCCGCCCCAGCCCAATAGCAAAGGCCGTCTCTGGGAGGGAACAGAGACGGCCTTGTTTATGAATTAAGATATGAAACTTAGTGGCGGTTGCTCAACCGAGCACGACGCCGACGCCGCTTGTCCAACATGCTTGGGCCTGTCTCCTCTTGAACTTCGGGAGCTGGGGCTTTGATCTCGACGATCGCCGGCTTAGCAATCTGCAGGGCATTTACCGGGGTCGCCTCAAGGGTGGTGCGAGGACCCGCGATTTGGGCTTGCTCAGTTTCGCGGACTTGCGGGTTCATGGTCTTTTTCCTTCATAATTCAGGTGACGAACCTGATCGACGGGGGTTGATGTGGAGAGTTGTTTCCGCCGATGCATTTCCAATTGGGAGAGTTCTTATTGTTTTTCAATAAGTACATATCGTTTTTCGGAAAGTTTTTTTAAAAGTTGAATGTTTTCAGGGTCATAAAATTCGAGATTTTTTCCAACAGATTCAATGACAGCGGTATCAAACAGGGTCGGTATGCGCCCGGCGCTGTCCCTATTCTTCATTTTCGGACGCTCACCTGGCGCTTGATCAGGTTTGAGACCTCAATCGCTAAGGTCACATCATCCAATAAGGTGGGCTCAGCGGCGAGACGCGCCGCCGCCACAGCCGCTTCCAGAGCCGACACATCGCGTGTGCGCCGCGCCTCGCGCTTCCAATCGGCAATCAAACGATCAGCGGCGGCCTGGTCTCCACAAGCCAAAGCGGCACGAACCGCAGCAAGTATGCCAACCGGGTCTTCCGCTTGATGCGCGGTCGCCGCGGCCGCTTGACTGACCTCTGAGACAGACCCCGCGTCCAACAGGTCCTTTTTGCGAAAGCCTCTTTGCTTCGCCCACACACGATAGGTGCGCAGCGTGACGCCAAGCCGTTTGCAAATCTCTGCGGGCGGTTCCCCTGCCCGCGCCTGCTGCTCTGCCGCGTCGGCCAGGCGTTGACGTTGCTCGGGCGCAACAGACCTCAGATCTCGCATAGGCAGGAGCGTATCCGGCCAGGATCTCCGTCGGATTGAATAAGGCCGGATGAGATCAGGCGCGGCTTCGCGCGCTCGAATACCAGACGTAGAAGCTCAAAATGATCGCAGAAGAGGACGCAATCGTCATCAACGTCCCTGGAACGAAGTGAACGTATCCCGGGATGTCGACAAACACGAAGTATCCAAAGTCTAAGAGCCCGCCAATCATCGCGGTCACCCAAATCGCGGTTATGTTTGCGCGCCAGATAAACACTGCGCCAACCACTGTCACGAACCCGCCCCATAGCAGATTCCACGCGTGTTGGTTCAAAACCCCACCGACAGCGGGGTGGTAGTCGGCTTGCAAATCTTCGGCAGGGACCGCGTCTGCGATCGCTTGAAACCCGCCCGAAGCATCGGCTGGGATAACGATCACGCCTGCGAGCATATGCACCAGCCCCCAAATGACCCACAAAACCGAAGCGATTTTCAAAAGCGTAAGCTGCAAATTTGACATGAGACCCCTCCTTGTCAAACATCGTGTTCGCCAGCGCCTGCGCGTTGGCATAGATAACGGATAGATTATAGTTGACTGAGTCAACTTATGGATTGTGTTTTGGATCACGACGCCGCCCTTGCCTTGCAGATTGATCGGTTAATGCGCCGATTTCACACGGACTTACATCCGCGTGCGCAAAAGATTGATGCTGAGAAAATCGGACCGATTGGCGGGATGATCCTGTTTGTCATGTCTGAGCAGGGTCCGCTCACGGCTCAAGCCATCGCGGACACACTCAGCCGTGACAAATCTCAGATCTCGAGAGTGATGAGCTTATTGATGCGAAAGGGATTGGTCGACCGGACGACAGATCGCGAGGATGCAAGAAGCGCCACGCTCCATCTGTCTGAGAAAGGCAAAATGCAAGTCGCTGCGTTCAATGGGGCTTTGGTCGAAACCGCAAAAAGCGTGCTAGGCCCCTTAAGCGCCTCCGAGGTCCAAACGTTTTCAGGTTTAATGACGAAAATTCTGTCCTCAGACCGTTAGTGTCAATGTGGTGAGATCCACGCACACCCAAGACCGTGCCGACATCCCCACTTTTCTTATCGCGTGCAGACCGATAGAGAAGATCTCAAAAAGGGGAGGAGAAAGACCGTGTTGAACACGCTCTCTAAAACATGGGTATTGGTAAGTCTGTTTATCGCAACACTTGCCATCGGCTATTCATTCTCCTTTGCGCAAGATGCGACCGGAGGCCTCTTGCTCGACATGTTGGGAACGGGCGAAGAGGCCAAAGCGCGCTTAAGCGAAATGAGCCCTGACCAGAAAACCGCACATTTTTGGGCGACCGTCCTGAATGATACCGCCTACCCTCTTGCATATGGCGGTCTATTCATTGGTCTGATTTGGCGATTTTCCGGTCAGCTGCGGCAATGGCTGATTTTGCCTGCTGTCGCGGTGATTGTTGCGGATCTTGCAGAAAACACGACCCAAGCCTTGGCTCTCGCTGGAAATGACTCTCTGATTGGTCTGAAAGACATTCTAACCCCAGCGAAGTTCGGCTTGTTTGCGTTGGCTGCGGTCATGGTCCTGCTCAGTTTCGGGCTCGCCCTCGCGCGCCGGTTTCGACCAAAAACCGACACGTCGCAGGCCTAAGTCCAGTTAGACCGAGCGCCTGGAAAACGCGCCCTCGTGCGATTCAAAGATTAACCATAGGTGCACGTAAGGGTTGAAAAGCTGAGATCCAAGCTGGGATCACTTTTACCCTATCATGATAGGGTTTTTGTCTGTCACAGCCGGGACTCTGCCTTGTTTAAGCCGTCTACATTTGATCTTGAACGCGAGTTTGCCGCCGCAAAAACCGTTGCGGCGCGATTGGAAGGCGATTTTCCTGTTCGAATCCTCTCATGCGCGTTGACCGCAGGCATCATCGCCTGGAGCGGTCTGACCCAAACCGCTTTGATCTGGGTGTTCTTCGTCCTGGTAAACGAGGCGTTGGAACCGAGCGTAGTGCGCCGGCTTCAAAATCGCCCAACGCCGTGTCTCAAAACACTTCTGTTCTACGCCGCACATATCTCGAGCGGGTCGGCCATATGGGCCGTAGCAGGCGTTGCGCTTTGGATGACGAACGATCCAGCCATCATGGCCGTCGGTGCGGTGTTGATGCTCGGCACGTTGATGCATGTGACGTTGATCTACGCAAATAGCCGATTGCTTATGTCATCCGTTTCAGCACCGCTGGTCATCGCAATCGCGGCGATGGCGGTCTTAATCTTGGGGGCTGACACATTTCTTGTGCGGGACAAGACACTGATCGTTTTTTCCGTTGTGCTGCTTCTGGCCTATCTCGTCATGCTTTTGCTCACTCATCTCGAGACGCAAGAAGAAATGTCGAAGCTTGCGGACAGCAATGCCAAACAAGCTCGCGAAGACCCCTTAACGGGCCTTTCGAACCGTCGCCATTTTGCGGAAAAAATAGAAGCGCTACGGGCCAATCAGACCCCGTTTGCCTTGGCCTTCATCGATCTTGATCGGTTTAAACCTCTCAATGATGAATATGGACATGCGGTTGGAGATGAAGCGCTGATCGCCATTGCGGATCGGCTGAAAAGCGCCAGTGCGGTCGATTTCGCAGCAAGATTGGGGGGCGACGAGTTCGGGGTGCTTATCTGGGCTGAGCCGACGCTTGATCATTTAAAAGCGCAGCTAAACGCGACCTGGAGCGCGGTGACACGCCCGATCACAACAACCATTGGACCGGTCGACCTGGGCGCATCGATCGGCGGTGTGCGCTCGACCGAGGCCCTCGACGATCACTCCAAGCTTATGCACGCCGCCGATGTGGCGATGATCCGCGTCAAAGCCGATGGCGGCGGTGTCGCCCTGTTCGACCCTAAAATCGATGCAAGCATGCTCGAATTTGCAGAGATCGAACGTGCGTTTCGCAGTGCTGTACAAGACGGCGATATCAAAGCGGCACTGCAACCGATCAAATGCGTCAGAACGCAAGACATTAAGAAATACGAATTGCTGGCGCGATGGGTCCGGACGGATGGTGGGTCGAGCTTAACGCCAAATGAGTTTATCCCGCTTGCGGAACGCTTAGGGCTCTTAAACGATATATTATGGAGCACATTGGACCAGGCATTGCCGATTGTGCGCGGCACAGATCGATCGCTGGCGATCAATATCTCGCCATCGCAGCTCCTTTCATCGGACTTTTTCGAAAAGCTGCAATCTGTCTTACACCGCCATATCGTTCCGCCAGAGCAGATTGAGCTTGAAATCACAGAGCAAGTCGCGCTGAGAAACGATGCGGAAAATTTGAGCCGCCTCCATGCGGCAGCCGAAGCCGGATTTTCAATCGTCTTAGATGATTTCGGTACCGGCTACTCCTCGATTTCTTTGCTCGACAACTTGCCGCTCAGAAAGGTGAAACTCGACCACACTTTCGTGCGCGGTGCGATGGAGACCGGTCACGGCCGCGAATTGCTGTCTGCAATCATCGCGCTGCTCCAACAGATCAATCTGAATTGCTGTGTCGAAGGCGTCGAGACAGCAGAGATCGAGCGATTTGTCACCGAATGTGGATGCGCAGAAGTGCAAGGCTATTTGATTGGCAGGCCGCGTCTGCTCGACTTAGAACACGCTTACACCCGGCGCCCACAGTCTATCGCCCAGACGCGCGCCTAGACCTCCTCGAGTTCAATCGGCGCTTTAGACTCTTGCTTTTCTTCCTGCTTGCGCGGCTTTGGTAAGAGCCTGAACCGGGTCTGGCACCAGGCAAATCCGACACCGACATCCAGCAAGGCGTCACCGCGTCCGCATGGGCATAGGAACGGATAGATGCCATATACCGTGTACGTTTCGCCGCGCACCAGAGGCACGGGGTCGCCATTCACGTGATTGGGTGACGCATCCACGCACAACACCAAATCACCATCACCAACATCGTAAGACATGCATACGGCCTTTAGCACAAAATGCCGACACAGGGTATGGGCGGGTTTGAGGACCGACGCCCC
This sequence comes from Pseudomonadota bacterium, assembly GCA_039820085.1. GTDB lineage: Bacteria > Pseudomonadota > Alphaproteobacteria > Caulobacterales > Hyphomonadaceae > Henriciella. Next base: position 8,519 of record JBCBQS010000016.1, on the reverse strand, counting down.
CGATCAGCGATCACCAAGGCGGCGTGAAAGCCAATCGCCGTCAGGGCTCTACAAAGTAGAACTCGCCAGCGATCCCGTCATTATTGAACGGAATTTGCGTGAACCCTGTGCGCTCCGCCACGGTGTCTTGCACGCGGTTGAACACCATCTCTGCGCGCAGTCCAGCTTCTGGCAACACGGACGACAAGGCCTCTGAATAGTATCCGTTGTCTGCGGCAACTTTGCCGGGCGCGGTGGCAAACGCTTGGAACAAGCCAGCGCCGGTCGCGCGCGCGACGATCGGCTGCAACCCTTTGCTTCCGCCGTAAACATTGCGGCAGGCGTCGAAAACAGCAAAGCTCGTGCTATCATTGGGGAACCAAATCCGGTTCAACACTTCGTCAAATCCGACGCCATAGGTCTCAATCGTGGTTTCATTGATGTCCGGCATATCAACGGGCACCATATAGTTGCGCCCGCCGAGATTGATGCCGTGTCCGGAATAGTAGAAAAACGCAACGGGCTCGGCAGAGGCATCGATCTGTTGATTGATCTCGCGCGCAAACCGAGACAGAGCGTTTCGGGTTTCAAGTGCACCGATATCTCGACACTGAATGATGTTAAACCCGGTTATCTGGAGCGCCTCGCCCAGTCTTTGATTGTCGAGATGCGTATTGGCGAGCGGACCGACCGAGGCGGCGTAGTCTTGATTGGAAATAACCAGCGCCCATCGCTCTCGGTCCACGTTAGTGTAAGTCGTCTCGCACCCGGTCGACTCTGTGAATCTGTCGCGCTCTGGCATAGGACTGGCCGTTTCAATCGTCCCCGGCGAACCGACGCGCGCGGGTGTTCTAACTTCAAGTAGATCCGCCTCAGAAATGACGGTGGCGTCGAACTGCTTGATGCCTGCAATACGGCGCGTCTCACCCGCGTCAGACATTTGGAATTGATACACGATCACGGTCAATTTGAGCGGACCTGCGCGGGACGGGGTCACTTCCCAAAGCCAGGGTGTGCTGTCGCCCGAAGCGGTCGCTTGCCGGACATCGGTCAAAGCGATCACCTCCGCGCCGTTGGCCCGGATTTCAACGCTCATCTCATTCGTGGTCTCGATCGTCTCAATCAGCGGCACTTCATCCGTCGACGGGTCGATGTTTTCGGTGATACCGAGTTCATTGAGCAAGGCTTGGTCGACCTCCTCAATCACAGCACCATCCTCGAATGGTTGGATGAGGATTTCTGCAAAATAGCTTCGCTCGAGCACCATTTCGCGGGGCATATTGTAAACGATGCGCCCTTCATCGGGCACTTCCTCTACATCCGTTTCTTCGCTCGGGGTTGGAATCTCGTTTATCGGATCGAACCCGTCACTCACCGGCAGAGTTGGCGGGGCTGGTCCAGGCGCGCCTTCAATCGGAATGTCGGGCGGAGCGGCCGTATCCATATCCGCACTGCAAGCTGCGAGCCCCACACTGAGCAAGGCAACAATACCCATCTTGAGACAGTTCACGATCACCCCAGAACCTGCTTCGTTTCGCCGGATGCGCCCACGACGCCTTACGTCGACATGACGAGATTATAAACCGTGCCATCGGGCAAAGCCAGAGCGAACTCGCGCATGGCTTTGGCATCCTGATCCGGAGCGCTGGGAGAATTGGGAAACTGAGTCGATGAGTCCCAGGACTTCGCTTTACGTTGGAGCGAGCGTCTTAAAGACCCAACTCATCCTCGCGGAGCTTCTTAACTTGATCGCGCAGCTGAGCGGCTTCTTCAAACTCCAAGTTCGCAGCAGCTTCGCGCATTTGCTTTTCCAGGTTCGCGATAACGGCTTGCAAATTGTGTCCCTGCCCCGCCTCAAATGGGGCCTGCTCCTCGGCCAGCGCTTTGCGGCGGGATTTGCCGCCTTTGAGCTGCGTGCGCCCGCCTGGCTTTTCGCCAAGCTCACCGAGAATATCCGCCACCTCGCGCTTAATCGTGGTGGGCGTGATATTGTGTTCAAGATTGTAAGCTTGCTGCTTCTCTCGTCGCCGTTCGGTCTCACCCATGGCGCGTTCCATTGATCCGGTGATCTTGTCAGCATACAGGATCACGCGCGCATCTGCATTCCGGGCGGCGCGGCCAATCGTCTGAACGAGCGATGTTTCAGAGCGCAAGAAACCCTCTTTATCGGCATCGAGAATACCAACCAGTCCACATTCGGGGATATCCAGCCCCTCACGCAAGAGGTTGATACCAACGAGTACGTCAAACTCTCCGAGCCGCAAATCTCGAATAATCTCGATCCGTTCAACCGTATCGACATCGGAATGCATATAGCGAACCCGGATGCCTTGCTCGTGCAAGAATTCTGTGAGGTCTTCCGCCATTTTCTTGGTCAGAGTTGTGACCAGAGTGCGATACCCGGCTTCTGTGGTCGTGCGGATTTCGGCCGTAAGGTCGTCGACCTGATTGGTCGTACCCGTGGAGACCGGGCGCACCTCGACGGTCGGGTCGAGCAAGCCTGTGGGGCGGATGACTTGCTCGGTGAAGACGCCGCCTGTGCGTTCGAGCTCCCACGGGCCTGGCGTCGCTGACACGTGAAGGGTTTGTGGACGCATCGCTGTCCACTCTTCGAACTTCAATGGTCGGTTGTCCATGCAAGAGGGTAAGCGAAAGCCATATTCTGCGAGCGTGCGCTTTCGAGCGAAGTCGCCTTTATACATCGCCCCTAATTGCGGGATCGTCTGATGTGACTCATCCACAAACACGAGCGCATTGTCCGGCAAGTATTCAAACATGGTTGGCGGCGGTTCGCCGGGTTTGCGCCCAGTCAGATAGCGGGAATAGTTTTCAATCCCGTTGCAGGACCCGGTCGCGGCAAGCATTTCAAGATCATATTGAACGCGCTGCTCAATCCGCTGAGCTTCGAGCAACTTTCCTTCTTTCTGGAAATGCTCGAGCGTTTGTTTGAGCTCAGTTTTGATCTGCCCGATGGCTTGGTTCAGGGTCGGCCGCGGCGTGACATAGTGGCTGTTCGCGTAGAGCTTAATCGCCGGAAGCGTTTCTGACTTTCGGCCGGTCAGAGGATCGAACTCCGTGATGGATTCGAGCTCATCGCCAAAGAATGAGAGTTTCCAGGCACGATCTTCATAGTGCGCGGGGAAAATATCGATGATATCTCCCTTCATTCGGAAACTGCCGCGTTGAAACGCCATATCATTGCGTGTGTATTGCAGCTCGACCAAAAGCTTCGCGACATCGCGCGGGTCGATCCGCTGTCCCGCTTCTATTTTTCGGGTCATTGAGGTGTAGGTCTCGACCGAGCCGATGCCGTAAATACAAGACACAGACGCAACAATTATACAGTCATCGCGTTCCAGAATTGCTCGCGTCGCGGAATGGCGCATGCGATCAATCGCTTCATTAATCGAGCTCTCTTTCTCGATGTAAAGATCGCGTCGGGGGACATACGCTTCGGGCTGATAATAATCATAATAGCTGACGAAATACTCAACCGCATTGTCCGGAAAGAAGGATTTAAACTCGCCATAGAGCTGCGCCGCGAGCGTTTTGTTCGGGGCCAGGATCAACGCGGGACGTTGCGTGGCTTCGATAATCTTCGCCATCGTGAAGGTTTTACCAGTTCCGGTCGCGCCCAAGAGAACTTGGTCTCGCTCTCCGTCTTGAACCCCCTCAACGAGTTCTGGAATAGCGGCGCGCTGATCACCGGCTGGTTCGTATGGTGCATCAACGCGAAACGCGATGCCGCCTTCTAGTTTTTCCCATTGCCGATCTGGTCGGTGCGGCGTCCACTCACTCGATGGTAAACCGCCAACCGCATCGCGCGCGGCGCCCGTCCAATCGAATTGAGCGGCGGCATTGGACATTCCGGGAGAATTCGAGGGTGTGGTCATGATCTATGATTTATGGCGCTTTGCCGGGCATACAATATCGGATTGGCCGCACTTTGTGCGCTGCTGACAAAAAATGACAACACTCAAATGAGGCCACTCAGATCATTTGTGCGATCGCTGCGGTATGAGCGCAAAAATTTACCATAATCGGCTCGCCATCCGGTTGAACGACCCCCTTCTCGTGTCAAAATTGTGGCAAAATCAGCACACCAATTCACGACCTGCCCATTTGCGTGACAATTCTGTGATCTGTTAATTGACGTTCGCAGACCCCCGCCTCTAAGCAAAGATACCTGCTTTAACAGGCAATCTGCGTGACCAGAAAAATCTGCGTTTTTCTATTCACATTTCGAGGGAGCTCTCAGGAGTGGGAGCGCTCAGTTTATTGGAGGACACTAGATCATGGCTAATGATCTTCTCAAGAAGAATTTGCTCGCAAGCACCCTACTCGCTGGGGTTGCTGGTGGGCTTTGGGCCGGCGCCGCCGTTGCCCAAGATGCCCCTGACGAGGCTGTAACAGTCGTCGAAGACGTGGCGGAAGAAGACGAAGCGGTACAAGATACCATCGTCATCACCGGTTCGCGTCTCGTGCGTCCAGCGGACAACACTGTCGCTGTCACCACGATTGGTGCGGAGCAAATTGACTCTCGCGCATTTACCAACCCGATTGAAGCGATTGAAGAAATTCCATTCGTTGGTCTCGGGACAAACCTGGATGGCGCAAACACCCAGTTCGGTGACAACAGCGCGAACCCAGACATCCTGAACCTTCAAACCAACCGGACCCTCACACTTGTGAACGGTAAGCGTTTCGTCAGTGCCAACCAAGCGACTGTGTTTGTTCCTGGCAACGCGAACGGCTCTCAGGTTGACTTGACCCTGATCAACCCATCGCTGATCCAAAGCACGGATCTGGTTATTGGGTCTGGCGGTTCAGCGACCTACGGTGCTGACGCTGTGGCCGGTGTTGTCAACATCATCTTGAAAGATGACTATGAAGGCCTCGAAGGTTCTGCACGCTACGGCGTGACGGATCGCGGCGACGGCGACAATTACCGCCTCAGCTTGCTCGGTGGTAAAAACTTCCTCGACGGGCGTGCGAATATCACGGTTGCCGGTGAATACTTCACCACAGATGGCATCCGCTCTGACGACGATAGCCGTCTCTCAGGTCAGCAGCTAACTTTCGTTCGCAACCCGCTGAACACGGGTGGAGCTGATGGACAGCCGGGCAGTATTTTGCTTCCTGGTGCGACCAACCCGCTCTTCTCTGTAAACGGTGCGATCGCAGCTGGTCAGCGTCTAGCTGGAAGCTCGGCCACACAGTTGGTTCCAAACTCACCCGTCACTGCATTTACAAATGCTGGACTAGGAACGCCGTTTGAGTTTTCTCAGACTGCTGCAGGCCAAGCGATCGATCCAAACCTCTACATTGGTACGTTTGGTGACTCGAACCTGTATTTCACGGTGCCGAACACAGATGCGGCAACCAGCGCTCTGTTCCCAAGCCTCGCGGTACCATTGCAGTTTAACTCTGCCGGTGACTTGGTTCCATACAATGTCGGTAATGTGTTCCAACCGGCTGACCAAAACACCATCCAAGGCGGCGACGGTCTTCCAAATGGTCGATTTGCGAACGTCACATCGGATCAGGAACGGATCACGCTGAACGCGCTGACTCGTTTCGACATCACAGATAACATCACTTGGAAAGGTGAGTTCTACTACGCAGACATCGAGTCTTCGTCGTTCAACGCACCAGCTTCGAACTCAAGCACAGGTTCAGCCTCTGCAGGTTCTCGGGCGCTTCCAATTTATGTTGACCAGAACCCATTCTTGAGCGCTCAGGCGCTTTCGACTCTGGCTGATTTGGAAGCTCAAGGCGCGACCTTGCCAACACTAAATGGCGAGCGCGTGGTTTACCTCAACCGCTCACTTCTCGACGTGACTGGCGTTGAAGAGAATGGCTCTGAGTCTGAGTTCTTCCGGATTGTTCAGTCAGTTGAAGGCGAGTTCGAATTTATGGACCGCAACTTCAACTGGGATGTCTTTGCCCTTTACGGTGAAGTCACTCAGGACAATTTCGGTGACGAACTCCTCGACATCGAATTTGCCCTTGCAACCGACGTGGTTCTTGATGGTGGACAGGCTGTCTGTCGTCAGCAAACCCTTGGTGCTCCAGAGGATATTGGGGACCGTAACCCAGGTGTTGCGTTCATCAACTCTGCAGTAAGCAGTGTTCCAACCCAAGCTGCAATTGATGCATGTCAACCGCTGAACCTGTTCGGCAGTGGATCACCATCACAAGCCGCAATCGACTATGTCACGACACAAACTCTGTCCACAAACGAAAGCTCTCAGCTTGCGTATGGCGCACAGTTCGGTGGCGAACTCATTGAAGTTCCAGCAGGTGACATCTTGTTCTCAGTCCAAGCGGAATACCGTAAGGAAGAGAACGAGTTTATCCCTGGTGAAGTGTTCGGTAACGGACTCGCTCGGAACACCCAAGGTCGCGGATCTGCTGGTGAATCTGAATTCACCGAATGGGGTGTGGAACTTTCTGTCCCATTCTTCGGTGGCGACTTCACCTTCCCAGGTATGCAACGCCTCGTCTTTGACGGTGCTTACCGTGAAGTGAAGCGGGATTCACAAGGTGGACCGTTCAACTTTAGCTCAAGCTCGAATGACTCGGTCTTCAATGTTGGAACGCGTTACTCTCCGTTCGAAGACGTTACCATTCGTGCGTCTATCTCCGAAGCGGTACGGTCACCATCAATCGTTGAACTCTTCGGCGCAGGTGTGACAGGCTTCTCCGGTCTCGGTCGGGGGAACTTGAACCCATGTGACGCGGATTCAATTGATGGCGGCCCAGGAGGCTTCCGTCGCACCAACTGTGAAGCGTTCGCAGTCACACTTGGTCTTGATCCAGCAACCTTCCTGCCGACCTTCCAGGCACCAGGCGGTTCGGCTCCAGCTGCGGGTGCAAGTAACCCCGGTCTGGAAAACGAGAAGTCCAAGTCTTGGACGGCAGGTATTATTTATGAGCCACGCTTCATTGACGGCCTGACTCTGGCTCTGGATTACTATGAAGTTGATCTTGAAGGTGAAATCGGTCTGACCGGTCTGAACTTTGACTGCTTCGATTCACCAACCTTCCCAACGGAAGTTGTGGGTGGATTCGAAACCTGTAACGCTTTGATCTTCGCTGTCGAAGACACGCCAGGATCAGGCAACTTCATCGTTCCAGCGATCAACCCAGTTAACGGCCAGCCTGTTGACCCGATCGCAAACCCAGGATCACCAGCCCAAGACAACACTCCGTTTACATCGACGTTCTCGTTCTTCCCAACGTTGAACCTCGGCGCGACGGAAATCCGCTCTTGGTATGGTACCGCACGCTATGACTTTGATCTGGTTGACTTGCTCACCCTGATCGATCTGCCCGAGCGTGACTACGGTTCTGTCACTGTGAACGCGTCAGCTTACTTGCTCGAAAACTTCGACGAGTCGAACAATGGCGTGACCTTTAGCCCACGTGCCGGTGAGCCAGGCGACCCAGAACTGTCTACAGTTCTGCAAGTCACCCACCAGTACAACAAGCTGACCCACAGCTTACAGTGGTTCCGCTCTTCTGACGTTCTCGAAAACGTCATTAGCACGACACCACCGCTCGATCAGGACGTCGACTTCGCGCGTCCAGAGTTCAATACGTTCAACTATAACGCATCGTATGACCTCACCGATCGCTGGGCTGTTCAGTTCGTCGTCAACAATATCTTTGACGAAGAGCTCAAGCCTGAAGCGGGTCTTGCTGGCGACACAATCGGACGTCGTTACGTCTTCGGTGTCCGCGGCCGCTTCTAAGCCAAGCGACATAGTTCAAATCCAAAAGGGCGGCTCGCGGGTCGCCCTTTTTCTGTTTGGGTTAGGCGCACGGCGCTCAGCCACGCGCATAAATTTTCTGGAAAATTGATGCTACGCGCACATTGATGCTCCGAGTGGATCAAAATGTGGCAATTTCGTCACATTCCCCAATCAGTTGAACTTGAAAGTGAACTTTCAGACATGTTCCAATTGACCTCATCCGATCTCTAGCTAACGGATAAAGTACGTATTCAAGTAATTGAAAGTCTAGGGGACTCCTGGAGCAGAGATGCTCCAACAAATGGAGAGAGACCCTTAGTCATGAGAAATGTAATTCTCAAAAATAGATTATTTACAACGACCGTACTCGCCAGCGCGCTTGCAGTAAGTTTGGGATCAGGAGTGGCCCAAGCGCAAGAGGCGGACACAACCCAAATTGAAAGTCCTTCCGAAGATCAAACATCTGTTCAAGATAAGGTCGTCGTCACCGGATCTAGAATACGGCGTGATAGTAACTTGGATTCTTCGATTCCGGTTACGACTGTTGGAGCTGATGAACTACTTGCGTCAAGCGCATTCAATGCCGCCGAGGTGATCAGACAGCTACCGCAATTTGGCATTCCAGGACTGACATCAACCAAGGTAAGAGTTCGCGCGTCACCAAGGTTTCTTAGGTCGATCGTTTCTATACCCGAGCTAAAAACCGTAAAGTTTGTAGTCGTCGATGTCAGTCCTGGAATGCCAAATTGCGGTAGCTGTCTGATCACCTCGGCGGCATTGAAT
>JBCBQS010000015.1:0-21300 GCA_039820085.1 Pseudomonadota bacterium | reverse complement strand
AAAAAAGCTAACTGTAATCCACCCCTAACCGCTCTTTTGAGTTGGCGAAGAAGTATTCTTCAAACTTCTCACCGGAGATCGCTGCTTTAAGCAGATCTTGGTCGATCGATTTCAAAACCGTCAGTATATCGTGACAGGCTGCGTCTTTCACGGCGCCGAGAATACCTCGGTTTTTGGCCATGATTGCGGCGCGTTCTTTGGGATACCCAACGCCGCGTTCCACCTCAAAAAGCTTGCGATAACAGTCCTGCAGATTGAGTTCAGCCGCCCATCCAAAGCCTTTTGCATAAGGCATCGAAATCGCATTGCCGTCATTGATCTGCCCGAACAGGAATGCGTCCGTTGGATCAATCACCAGTCCGCAAATGACTCCAGGCATAGCATTGCAACCGAGCATTGAGCCCATGCCGGTACCACATCCCGTGACAACAAAGTCAGCAGCTTTTGAGTTCAACAAAATGCCAGCGAGTATCCCATTCATTATATAAGTGAGTTGTGCCTCATCATCTGGCCCGTACATGCCATAATGGAACACCGAATGACCGAGCGGATCTGCGACCGTCTTGAGTGCGTCATGCACGATTTCACTCTTTGCGGCCTGGCTGTTCTCTATGATGAGTGCAATTTTCATCGGGTCTTTCCTCATGTTTTTCGCGCACGAAATCCATCTTTTTGGAGTCAACGAATTTCGCTCAGTTCGGTAACCGGTGTCATAACATGAGCACCTTCAGCGTTCAACCGCCATTACTACCCGATTGAACGAGTCGACTCGCGCACAATAATTTCTGGAAGAAAGCTCTTAGTCTCAGTGCCTTCCACGCCCTTTATTAGGCGCATCAGCGCCACCGCAGCTTCGGCTCCCATATCGCGTATGGGCAGCCGAACAGTGGTCAATGCAGGTGCGATTCGAGAGGCCATGGGCGTGTCGTCGAACCCGATGATCGATAGATCTGTTGGGATCGAGAGACCCAACTTGCGGGCTGATGTGTAAACCCCGATCGCCATCTCGTCATTACCAGCGAAGATCGCCGTTGGGCGGCTAGCAAGCGATAAGAGTTGACTGGCTGCGCGAACGCCAGACTCGAATGTATAGCCAGCCTCTATGGTAAGTGCCTCATCAAGCTCAAGAGCGAACTCTTTCAATCCCGCCTTGAACCCGGCAAGGCGCTCATGGGCGGAGCGGAACGATCGCGGACCATGCACATGAGCGATCCGCTTATGGCCTAGACTGGCCAAGTGTCTGGCAGCTTGCGCCGCGCCATCGGCGTCATGGGTGCGAACCATGTGCTCGGGAATATCCAAGTCGAGCGACGCAATACGAACATAAGGACAGGCTTGCGATTTCAGCATTTCACAAAGCGTCTCGTCTTCAGACACAGACGGCGGCATAATCACGCCCGCCGGCCGATGGCGCTCGACAAAGCGTTTCATTTTATCCAGCGCGTCTGGGGCGCTTCGGTCAACTGGGTGAAGGACCAATTGATAGTCCGTGCCGTCTAGCTTATCCAAGATACCCCGCTGCATATTTACGACATATTGCGGGCTCGGATTATCATAAGCGAGCGCGATAAGAAATGATCGCCGGAACGCCAATGCTCGCGCCTGTGGATCAGGCGCATAGCCTTGTTCCGCCATAATCTTTTTGACATTTGCCCGCGTCTCGGCACGTACAATTGGGTGATCGTTCAAAACTCTGGAAACAGTCTTTTTTGAGACATTTGCCAGCCGCGCAATATCATTGATCGTGATTTTCGCACGTTCAGCAGACGCTTCTTTTGCGCCTTCAGCGCTAGTTTTTTTTATCTGCTTTTCAGGCATCTAGGTTCCCAATGTGATCTGTCTTACCCAACAAGGCATAGCACATTGATATGAATCGTACGTCAAACCGGATCGCCCGGCTGCGATTAATTCAATCGCCTTCTTTGAGCGCCACAATGTTCATATCGATTTCGCCGAAATCGCTAAACGTCACCGTCGAACGCTGCCCAACCAAGACATCATGTATCCCGGTGAGCGCGCCCGACGAAACCCTCAAACCCGCAGGGATTGAGCGCCCACGGCGCTTAAGATTCTCCACCAGAAACGCTGCAGCCCCCATCGGACCCGCGGGCGGCGCTGGCGGACACGCTGTTCCCACTAACTCGCCTTCAACGAAGGTTTTCACCTCAATTGAAGACAATTTTTCTGGCGACCAATCCTCTATTCTGCGTCCAACGATCATGCCGTGATTGTTGCCAAAATCGCTTATGACAGCGAGGGGACCAATCACGTTGATATCTGGCATTGGGCTGCTCGCAATCTCAACGCCGATGTAACATGCCGCGATAAACGGAACGATCTCATCGGCTGTGGGTGATGCGGTGTGAAGACGACTGAGATCTCCAAACTCAAGAACAATCTCAGCTTCGACGGCAGCAAATCCGCCATCGAAAACAGCCATGTCTACAGGGGCTTGGCCCGCAAATCTCTGGCGCTTGGAATAAATCGGACCGGTAACCCAATCTTGACCGAGTACGGGACGCAAATCAGGCGGAATACCTCCAACCTTCCACGCAACGACGTCGTCATCCCAATGCGAAATGGATCGATCTTGGACCGCATACGCTTCGTCTAAATCTGTAGGGAGCTCACCCGGAAAAGACGACAGAACACGCCGATCCCAGCGCGCATTGACGAGCGTGTTTGAGATATGAGCAATCCGAGTGTCGCGAACAGTGGCCTCATGCGCAAGGGAACTCATATCCGATCCAATCCTCAAAATGACACCGGTTACTTATCAAATCCGAACGTCAACGCAAGAGTTATCGCCTATTTCTCACATATCCACCCGAAATATGAGTTTGATTCACCTCATTCCCTATATGCTGGATTGCCAAAATGACACCGGTAACCTATTAGAGATCAAGAAGAGCTCCAGGGCACATAAGACTGCAAGAGCCGGAGGAATTGCAATGACGATCAAGCATCCGTCTCACCGCGCGCACGAGAACAACCTGCGCATCAATTCTATAGCAAAAGCGATCGCCGCAACCGCCATGCTCATCCTACCTGCATGTTCCACACTTGCAGCTGCTAACGCAGAAAACGCGTTCCTAAACTCTGATGCGGCTGCGGATCTGCCAGACTTTTCGTATGCCGGATTTGAATTCGGTTTGGGAGAAATCCCATCTGCGCGCGGAACGGTCATACACGCAACTGACTTTGGCGTGATTGCGAATGACGGTTTGGACGATTCAACCGCTTTGTTGGACGCGCTAGACGCTGCGCATGCCGTATCAGGGCCCGTAACCTTGCAACTCCCGAAAGGCCGGATTGTTGTCTCAGAAATTCTTCCGATCACCCGCAGCGATTTCATCCTTCGCGGGTCGGGCGCAGGCAAGGGTGGAACCGAGATCCATTTTCCTCGCCCTCTCCGAGATATCGATCAATCGACGCGGCTAGAAGAGCTTCGTATCTATCTTCGCAAATATGAGAAACGCCAGCGTGAGCCGGCTCGGAATATCGACGAGCTGTTTTCCGAATATTCTTGGACCGGCGGATTCATTTGGGTTCAAAAACCAAAAACGCGCGCCGCTGCGTATTTGGAGGAATACGACCCAGAAATCACGCGCCTCTCCATGATCAAGTCAGGCGCCCGCGGCAGCCGCCTCGTCAACGTCGAGTCCACCCAAGACCTCAAGATTGGCGATGCGGTTCAAATCCACTGGTTCAATCGTTCCGGCGAAACTGGGCCACTTCTGAATGAAATCTATGGCGATACGGATCTTGCGATTGGCTCGCACCATTGGACGTTTTCGGAGCGCCCTTTGGTTCGACAAACAACGCGCATTGTCAGCATCTCCGGAAACCGCGTTGAAATCGGTGATCCCCTTTTACACAATATCTCAAAAGCTATTCCGGCTCAGATCTCTCAGTGGGATCACCTCGAACACGTTGGACTGGAAGACTTCTCAATTTCGTTTCCAGACAGCCCCTATTTCGGTCACCATCTTGAGCGCGGATATAATGGCATTTACGTCACAAGCACAATCGATGGCTGGGTGCGGGACGTGCGATTCAGTAACGCCGATAGCGGGATTCTAACGTATAATAGCGCCAACCTCACCATCGAAAATATTCGCTCCGAAGGTGATCGACCGGGACACTATGCGGTGCACTTGGGCAATGTTCACAATGTCCTTGTGCGGAATCTGACGGTTGAAAACCCAGTGATACATTCGCTCACATTCAACACCCAATCGACAAAGAGCGTCTATCAAAACGCAACCGTGTTGAACGCGTCAGTGCTCGATCAACACGCAGGTGCGAACCATCAAAACCTATTCGATAATGTCACGCTCTATGTTCGGCCAGAGCGGCGCGATGGACGCCCGTTTTATCCCATTTGGAATGGCAGCGGCGCGCCGTATTGGCAGCCGGGTCATGGCCGATTCAACACGACTTGGAATTTGAACGTCATCGTCGAAAACGGTGCCGGGCGCGACGAGACCGTCATCCTAGATGGTCTCGCCGAAGGCCCCGAGGCCTTTATCATTGGCGTGCACGGCAACCGCGCATTCGAGGTCGATTATCGCCCCGCGCCAAAGGCTATGAGTGTGAATACACAACCTGAAGTGCGCTCTCTTTATGACTGGCAATTGGAACAGCGCCGGGCACGATGAGTGGCGGGAACATCGGGGAATTGTCATTGGAACGTCCCATTGGGACAATTCGCTCGAATTCCGAGAGCAAATCTACGGATGTTCTGGTGGCAGACTTTTTAAGCGCTATCAATTCTCTAGCAGTCTTGTTCCGATCTTATCGGAGCAGGACGCGAAATGACGAAGAACGATCATTCTTGTGACAACACCCGGCAGCGCGATCTCACTCATAGCCGACCACAAATAGTAGCGCCTTCAACGTGATGTGGAGAGGTTTGTTTTGTCGTCAGGCGGCATCAAAGGTCAGAGATAAATCGCTATTCAATTACAAAACTCTGATCGGAAAATTTGAGCGTGATATTGGTAACGCCTTCGTTCACATTCCATTTGTAGAGTTGATAGCTTCTAACACCAGACGCGTGCATCGGATCTCGATCGGCGATGGCCCGAGCTTGTTCGAACGATTCAGCACGGATCACAATCAAACCACGCCCGCCAGCATCCGCGAGTCCTTCCGGCGTGATTTGGCCGCCCATCACCATTATGCCGCCATCCTCTATTGTGTGAACAAAATCCATATGGGCAGGCAAGACCTCGACTATTTCTTCAAACGGCACTTCCGGAAGCGTTATGTAAAAATAGAGCTCCGCTCCCATGCCCGTATCCATTTTGTCCGCCGTTGCCAGCAGATCTGAATCTGTATCGCTCTGAGCACTCGCAATACCGCCAGAAGCGATTGCTGAAACTGTGAATATTACTGCTGCAAACGCTCTCACTCGTTTCATCATCGTCTCCGCTCGCGACTTGTCCGTTATTTGTACGAACCGAAAAGTTGAATGAAAACGCATCGCGTTGCGCAGATAGTGTGCGTTCAGATGCCAAATGCCAGGCGGACTCGTCAGCGAAAAGTGCGCCTTAACCACCCGACCCCACGCTCAACCTATGACCAAGAGCCCGTTTCGCTATTTCAAAACATCGCCCTAAATCATCCAGCTTGCGGTGATGATGTATGTTCGGTGTCCGCTCTCGATCAGGTTACGAGGCGAATTGAGACCTCACCCGCGAAGCGTTTATTTTAGACTTAACTAGCGTTCGCAACAGACTGGCTTTTCGGTCGTTCCCCATTCAATGCTCTGCGGCGTTCACGCCTTAGCTCAGCCAGTTGCTTTGAGAGATGCTCTTCGAAAAATCGATCACACCCGATGCACATATTTTGAATGTTCTGTCCCAAACCATCCTTGGCGCGCGACTCTGCTTCAAACCGCTCGCGTGACCAACCTGCGGTTTCCCCCATTCGTTCAGGGTCGCCATCATTCAAGGCCTGAATCGCGGGGAGTTCGGCAACACTTTCCAAAACAGTTACAAGGCTTTCCTCAGTCAGATTTCCAAGCGGCGCTTTCGTTTTCAAACAGCATGGATAGATTGACCCATCTGGCTCAATTGCGATCTCTGAACCGGCTCGACCAATATGCAGGAAGTTCTTAGCCCCCGACCATCGCGCGCAGAAATTGACGTCATACCCCGCTTTGCTCAATCCGTTCGCAAGCGCACGCCCACGCGGCCAGAGCTCACCAATCCAAAGATCCTCTTGTGCCCCGAAAAATAAAAAGGTCGGCCCGCTCGCTTTGCCACTTGCGGCAACATCAGGTTCTTTGAGGCGCTTATCCTTTGCCCCGCCAAGCGAAACTTCTCTGACACCTCGGGACGACATGAGTTCGCGGATCTTATCCATAAACGCGAACTTTCGGTCGCCTTGCATGCCAACATGATAATCATCGATGGAGGCGATTGCGATGCTTTCAACGCCGCGTGCCAAACACTCATCAAGAATTTGGGGCGTGAGCACGTCTCCGGTTGTTTGAATGGAAATCTTAGGGCTTCGCTCGCCGTATTTATCTCGCAACGCATCCAATACGGGATAGAACAGTTCCTCCCGAACGCCATTGATCAGCAGTTCACCGCCAGCAAGCACCAGGAGCGTCCGATCACGCCTGCCTGTATCGTCGACCCAGCTTAGATCATCCGGCAAGTTTGCGATGATCTTTTGGTAAGCCGCCTGTCCTTCGCCGACGACGTTTGTCAGTGCATCGCGAACGTAAGGTCGAAAGCGATCATCATAGCAGTGTTTGCATTTTCGATGGCAGGCCCACGTCAGGACCCAATAGATGGCTTGCAATGGTCGCGTCCTCAAATCGCTCAAGTCGAAAGGCTACCGGGCGTGCGCTTACATTGTCGAGCGTTGACAACCAGGCCTCGCGCAATTGTGACCGAACCCGCTCGTCCGCTTCAGACATTCGGCTTGATAAGCGCGAATTTGAACGATCGACGATCTAGCTCTCGATTTGGACTTCCGTGTGTGGCAGTGATGTTTCGCACGCCGTTCTCCTTGATCCGTTTGTTTCAAATCCCGGCACGAACACCAAAGAGACAGACAAAGACCCTGCCCTTTACGACGCCATATTGATGACCAAAACGCGCGCCCCTCAATACGATGAAACTGCCCTCGCGCGGATCAATTCATTCTATCGAAAAGATCAGGACGAAATCTTGAGCGATTTGATCCGCGACGCCGATATATCTCGCGACGTTCGACACCGGATTCATGAGCGCGCGGTCGGTCTCATTCGGCACATGCGTGAAGATGGCAAACCCGGTCTGATGGATATGTTCTTGGCGGAGTATGGTCTCTCAACCAATGAAGGGATCGCTCTGATGTGCCTCGCCGAGGCCCTATTGCGCGTGCCAGATCCCGGAACGATTGATGCGCTCATCGAAGACAAGATCGCGCCCTATGAGTGGGATGAGCACCTCGGCAAATCACAATCGGCACTCGTAAATGCATCAACCGCGGCCCTTATGCTGACGGGGCGGGTTTTAGATGATGACAACTCCGCCAGCGTCATGGGCCTGCTCAATCGAACCGTGAAGCGTCTCGGCGAGCCAGTCGTGCGCGTCGCTGTGCGCCATGCGATGAAAGAGATGGGTGATCAGTTCGTCCTCGGGCAAACAATCAAGGATGCCATTCGCAGAGGCGAGGCAGAGCGCAAAAAAGGCTATCTCTACTCCTACGATATGTTAGGGGAAGCTGCCCTGACCGCCGACGATACCGAAGCCTATTTTCAAGCTTATGCGGAGGCAATAGACGCAATTGGAGCGCAGTCTATTGGCTCCAATATTCAGAACTCGCCCGGTGTTTCGGTCAAGCTCTCGGCGCTGCATCCTCGCTTTGAGTTCGCGAAGCAAACGCGCTTGGAGCAAGAGCTAGTGCCGCGCGTTACAAAGCTTGCGCGCGCCGCCAAAGCGCTGGGCTTGGGGTTCAACGTTGATGCAGAAGAAGCAGATCGATTGGAGCCAACGCTTCGTGTGTTTGAAGCGCTACTGGCAGATCCGGACTTGGCAGCATGGGAGGGTCTTGGCCTCGTTATCCAAGCCTATGGCCGCCGCGCGGCCGCGGTCATCGATTGGCTGTACGCAACTGCAAGACGCTACGATCGAAAGGTCATGGTTCGCCTGGTGAAAGGCGCTTATTGGGATACCGAAATCAAGCGCGCGCAAATCGACGGGGTCGCAGACTTTCCGGTTTTCACGCGGCGCGTGGCCACGGATATTGCCTATACGTGCTGCGCCAAGAAGCTGCTCGGGATGACGGATCGAATTTATCCGCAGTTTGCAACGCATAATGCGCAAACCGCAGCGACCATCTTGGAACTGTGCGATGATCCGAACCTCTTCGAGTTCCAGCGTCTCCATGGCATGGGCGAGACGTTGCATAACCATCTCTTGGAGGATGCCGGCGCCCGCTGCCGGATTTATGCCCCGGTTGGACCGCACAAAGACTTATTGGCCTATTTGGTGCGCAGGCTATTGGAAAACGGCGCAAACTCTTCCTTTGTAAATCAAGTCGTAGATCACCGCCTCCCCGCGTCGCAACTCGCGAGAGACCCGTTTGAGAAGTATTTGGCGAGGCCAGGTTCTCGAACACACGCGCTCAAGAATCCAACCCAGCTTTTCGCGCCAGATCGACGAAACGCCAAAGGATGGGATTTGCGCAACCAAACGGATGTCGAAGACATTGCGCGCGCCCGGAAAGGATTCCAACACAAACAGTGGCAGGCTGAGCCTATGCTCGCCGTTTACTGGCAAGGCGACGATACCGAAACGATCGTGAACCCTGCACATGAGACGGATAAAGTCGGTAAAGTCACGCTCGCGTCTCAAGAAGATGCAGCCGCCGCCATTCAAGCCGCAACGCGTTGGACTGAGGCGGAGGCCCCTCTACGAGCATCGATCCTTAATCGCGCCGCTGATCTCTATGAAGACAATTATGGGGAGTTCTTTGCTTTGCTTGCGCGTGAAGCTGGTAAAACGCAAATGGACGCCGTTGCAGAATTGCGCGAAGCCGTCGACTTCTTGCGGTACTATGCCAATCGCGCCGTCGACGCGCCGGGCCATACCTCTACCGGTGTGGTGAGCTGCATTTCACCGTGGAACTTTCCCTTGGCCATCTTCACCGGTCAAATCGCAGCGGCACTCGCCGGTGGTAATGGTGTTTTGGCAAAACCTGCAGAATCGACACCCTTGGTCGCGGCGCTTGCAATCCAGCTTCTCCATGACGCCGGCGTTCCGCGAGAGGTGCTGCAATTCCTACCGGGACATGGCCGAAGCATTGGCCAAGCAATCGTCTCCGCCCCCAGCATCGCCGGAACGTGTTTTACCGGCTCGACGGCAACAGCTCAGGCAATCAACCGAACGCTCGCCCGGCATGCTCAACCTGATGCATTTCTAATTGCGGAAACGGGCGGATTGAACGCGGGCATAATCGACTCGACTGCCCTGCCCGAGCAAGCCGTCAGAGATACAATCGCATCGGCGTTTCAGTCCACCGGTCAAAGATGCTCCGCGTTGAGATGCATATACGTGCAAAGCGACATCGCCGACGGCTTCTTAGACATGCTTTTCGGCGCTATGGATGAGCTTGAACTCGGCGATCCTTGGTCTCTCACGACGGATATCGGTCCGTTGATCAACGCGAGCGCACACACGAAAATCCAATCCTATATCGATGCGGCGAAGGCGCAGGGCCGGTTGCTCAAACAACTGCGCGCACCAGAAAATGGACACTTTGTCGGACCGGCAGTGATCGCTGTCGATTCAATCGCCGATATGACCGAAGAGATTTTTGGCCCGGTCCTCCACATTGCCCGCTTCGAAGCGGACAAATTTGATGATGTTCTGCAGCAGATTAACGAGACAGGATACGGCCTCACATTTGGCCTACACACCAGAATAGACGAGCGCGTGCGCGATATTTCTGATAGGCTCAATGTTGGAAACATCTATATTAATCGCAACCAAATCGGGGCGATTGTTGGCTCCCAACCTTTCGGTGGAGAAGGCCTTTCAGGGACCGGACCCAAGGCCGGCGGTCCGCACTATGTCAAACGGTTCTCGCGGGCTGAACGCGTGGACTCTGGTCCTTATCCGGAAGCATCGGTCTCATTCGAACAGTTTCGCGATGCGCTCGTCAAAAGCGTGTCTCCACCAGCTCGCCATTTGTCGGAGACCCATCTGCCCGGCCCCACCGGCGAGACCAACGCGTTATCAATCTGGCCAAGAGGTTTGGTTCTCTGCCTCGGACCAACCCTGACAGATGCGCTTCGCCAAGCTGGCGCGGCCCGCCGTATGGGCTGCGCAGCTTTCATAATCGCCCCCGGCTATGATGGCGAGGATGGACTCGATGGCACACTCGACCTCGACGCGCTCAAAACAGCTCGCGGTTTTGATCTGGTCGCCTTATGGGCGGACGATGTGAGTGTCAGACGCGCGCGCATTGCTTTGGCGGATCGGGAGGGCGCGATCAGTCCGCTGGTCAGCACGCGAAATCTCGAGGACTATTGCAGTCTTGAACGACACGTCTGCACCGACACGACAGCAGCCGGAGGCAATGCATCATTGCTCGGGGCGTTAGATGACGCTGACTGACATGCTAAACAAAGTGCTGTCGCCTCGGAACTAACCGACAATTAGCTGCTTCAGCTGGATCGTCTCGTATTCGAGTTCTTTGAGCCGGAAATTGACCACATCACCGATGGTGACCATGCCGCGAAGCTTCCCATCTTCAACAACCGGCATATGGCGGAAACGACCTTGGGTCATCCGGTGGAGAACTTCGGCGAGGGGTTCATCCAATGAAACAGTTTGAACCGTATGCGTCATCAAAGCATCGACTTTTTGCTCCAGAACTCTACCGGGTGTCTCTGATAACCGGCGGACAATGTCGCGCTCAGAGAGAATGCCGCGTAGCTCGCCTGCGTCAGAGGTTACGATTAACGCACCGATGCGCTTCTCCTTTAGAAGGTCCACGGCTTTGCGCATGCTATCATCGGGTTGCACGGTGAAGATCGCATCGCCCTTCGTGGCGAGCAGTTGCTTGACCGTACCAAAATCGACCGCTGGCTTCGATTGCGTGTTTGAAACTGACTGGCTATGGGTTTTTTCCCGTTTCTTACCGTCATTCGCTCTTGGACCTGCATAATTTGTCGGCGCGCGCATGTGTGTTTTCCTCCGATTTATTCTTATCTCGCCACGACTGTATGGTATCTAGGCCAATATTGGAATTTTATTTTCGTCGAGCAGGTCCAGAATGAGCTTAAGTCCGCTAATTGCCTCAGCTCTATTTGTCGCTGCGATCCTCGCTGGATATCAATATCGCAAAGTCTGGAAAAGCGAAGGACCCGCCTGGAAAGCTTGGATTTTTGGCGTGCTTGCAGGGGGATTGTTTTTAGCCGTTGCTCTAATACCGCTTAACGCAAACGGGTCTTGAGCTTAGGACTCAAGGTGCGCATCCGCGTGCATCTGATCGACCATTTGGCGGGCTCGCGGACAAGCCAAGCGCTCACGCAAAGGGCTGTCACGATCAATCTCTTTATTGCAAACAAGGCATTGGTCTGAGTCCGCGATCGCGTTCAAACCGCCGCAACTGCCTTTAATGGTGCGCCCAGAAAAGATCACGCCAACCGCCATTCCGACCGTTACAATAAGCATCAAGCCAAATGCCAACAGAAATAATTGCACGGGCTAATTCTCCGCAGACTGTCGATAAGCGCCAAATCCAGGCGTCATGACGTGTTCGAATGTGTCTCCATTACGCGAGTTTTGTTTAACAATAAAGAGCGCATCGACACGGTTTTCAGCTGCGATCTGGAGCCCTTCCTCGGCGCCCACTACCAATAAAGCCGTGGCCCAGGCATCCGCCGCAAGCGCGGATTCGGC
The DNA here is from genome assembly GCA_039820085.1 of Pseudomonadota bacterium. Taxonomy (GTDB): domain Bacteria; phylum Pseudomonadota; class Alphaproteobacteria; order Caulobacterales; family Hyphomonadaceae; genus Henriciella. The sequence goes on along the minus strand of JBCBQS010000015.1, from coordinate 9,388 downwards.
GATCACCGTGACAGAAGCGGTTCGATGGGTGATTGGCGCGCCTGTTGTCGCATCAATGATGTGAGAGAACCGGACGCCGTCTTGCTCAAAATAGTTCCGATAATCTCCCGACGTCGCCATGCCAACCTCAGTGAGGGCAACAATCTCCTCCACCTGTCGCATCCCAGGTTCTGGCCGCTCGATCCCGATCATCCACTTATTGCCTCGGGCGGATTGGCCGCTCACGAACAGATCACCGCCAATCTCAACCATAAAATCCGTCGCGCCAGCATCGGCCAAGGCTGCTGCGACGGCATCAATCCCATATCCTTTCGCCACCGCAGTTAAGTAGATGGTTGCTCCAGGCCTTGTTTTGCGCAGTTGACGACCATCGCTTGAGCGCTCGATCACACGGGTTTGGCCGACAAGGCTCATCGCGGCCTTTAGATCGGTGTCATTTGGTCTCGTTTCAACGGCACCAGACGTCCCGAAGCCCCAAAGATCAATGACAGGGGTTAGGGTCAGGTCAAACCGTTCGTCCGTGGCGTGAAATACCGCATCAGAGAGAGACATCATCTGACGAAATCCGTGTGAGATTTCAACAAATTCTAGACTTTCCGAGGCATTGAACCGGGATACTTCCGAATCAGGGTCCCAGTTCGAATAATCCGCGTTCACCTGCTCAAGCGTCGCTTCCACCAAAACCCGAAATGATTCGGCATTCATCTCCATGGCCTGATCAGTGACGACTACGCGATACGTCGTGCCCATCGTTTGCCCTGAAATCTCAATGGGCATGGGCGTGTTTCCGCAGGCGAAGCAGAACAGCAGAGCCAGCAAGGGCGCGATGCGATTTGTCATATCTGCCATGCTCTTTTCTTGATTTTTCACCACTCGCGATTGATTATCAGCCAACTTGTACAGTCGGGCGCATATCAGGGCTAGAAGTCCTTGCAAATTGGATTTAAGGGCACGCACATCGAAAGCTCGGAGAGTTTCTAGATAGAACGATTTGGGATCCGTTACAGTGAAAAAATTTAACCTGCGCAAGGGGCTGGATTTACCAGTCGCAGGCACGCCAGAACAAAAGGTCTATGATCATGTGACTCCTAAAACCGTAGCGGTTTTAGGGCGCGATTACATGGGTTTGAAACCAAGGCTCTGCGTGGCCGAAGGCGATAGTGTTGGCGCGGGCGCGCCGATCCTTTTTCAAAAAGACACACCAACCGTGTTCGTCACCTCGCCCGTGTCAGGACGAGTGAAAGCGATCAATCGCGGTTATCGGCGCGTTCTGATCAGCGTCGAAATCGAGATTGATCCAGACGCCGCACCCCCTTTGGACTTTAGCGAGATTGGCGATCTGGATACGAGTGACGGCATCGCTGAACGCCTCCAAACGGCGGGGCTTTGGACGTCTTTTCGGACTCGCCCCTATTCAAAAGTACCCACTGCGATCGCGCGTCCACAAGCCATCTTCGTCAATGCGATGGACACCGAACCCCTGGCCCCAGACCCCGCCATTGTGATTGCGGACAAGCAAGACGCTTTTTTATTGGGCCTCAAAACCATCACAGCGCTTTGCGAGGGACCAACTTATGTTTGCAAAGCTCCGGAGGCCTCGGTGCCAGGAGAGGCGGTCCCCGGCGTTGAGTTTGCTGAGTTTTCTGGACCTCACCCGGCCGGACTGACCGGCACACATCTCCACTTTCTAAACCCTCCAAGCGCTGAGCGAACCGTTTGGACGATCGGCTATCAAGATGTCATCGCAATTGGTCATCTGATGCAGGACGGACGGCTCAACAGTGAGCGGATCGTGGCGCTCGCTGGGCCGCTCGTCGAAAACCCGCGTCTCATCCGCACCCTTGCGGGCGCCTCGTTGCGGGATCTGTCCGACGGCGAGTATGATGATTCAGACCCCGTTCGTCTGATTTCTGGTTCGATTCTGAGCGGCAGCTCATCGGAGGTTGCCGAAGGTGATTATCTTGGACGCTATTGCCGCCAAGTTACGATCATCAAAGAAGACACGGAGAAGACCGTGATGGGATGGATCCGACCATGGGTCTCTAAACACGCGGTCCAGCCGGTTTTGCTCTCGTCTCTTTTCCGACGAGATGCTTATCCAATGACGTCAAACCTGAATGGTGGTCGCAGAGCTATGGTTCCCACCGGCGTGTTTGAGGAGCTTATGCCTCAGGACTATTTGCCGACCCAGCTTCTCCGAGCTTTGCTCGTTATGGATACGGACGCCGCCCAGGATTTAGGCGCGCTCGAACTCGATGAAGAAGACTTGGCGCTCGCCAGCTATGCGTGCCCGGCGAAATATGAATACGGTATTGCACTCAGGGACTGCCTGACTAAAATCGAGAAAGACGGTTAAGGCTATGGGGCTGAAAAACTACTTCGCCAAGGTTGAACCGCACTTCGAGAAAGGCGGAAAGTGGGAACGGTATTTCCCCGTCTATGAGATGGTGGAGAGCATTCTCTTCACCCCAAAAACTGTGACCACCGCGGCGCCGCACGCCCGGACGTTCACCGACATGAAACGGATCATGACCTATGTCGTGATCGCGACCATCCCCTGCATTTTGTTCGGGCTTTATAATACGGGCTTACAGGTCAACACAGCGATCGAGACCTATGGCGCATCTGGCTGGCGCGCTTGGATTTTGAGCACGCTCGGGATTGGCTTCAATGCAAATAGCTTTTTCGCCAACTTCGTGCACGGCGCGCTATACTTCATTCCGATTTACCTCACGACGTTGATCGCTGGCGGCATTTTCGAAGTGGTGTTCGCGGTCGTACGCAAGCATGAGGTTAATGAGGGATTCCTTGTTTCCTCAATGCTTTTTGCGCTCACCATGCCGCCAGACGCCCCGCTCTGGCAGGTTGCGCTCGGGATCATTTTCGGTGTCGTCATTGGCAAAGAAGTGTTTGGCGGAACCGGCAAGAACTTCCTCAACCCGGCGCTCACAGGTCGCGCGTTTCTTTATTTCGCCTACCCTGCTGATATGTCCGGCAACACGATCTGGACCCCTGTCGACGGATTTTCTGGCGCGACGGCGCTGTCTGTGTCTGCCTCTGATGGATATCAAGCGCTGCCAGATGTCGGCATTGAGTGGACCGATGCGTTTTTTGGGACCATCCAAGGCTGTCTTGGCGAAACCTCAACACTTGCCTGTCTCATCGGTTTGGCCTTCCTGCTCTACACGCGAATTGCGAATTATCGCATGATCCTCGGGTGCTTGGCCGGAATGATCGGCTTCTCGCTTTTGCTCAACTGGATCGGCTCAGATACAAACCCAATGTTTGCGATGCCTTGGTATTGGCATCTTGTCGTTGGCGGATATGCGTTTGGCCTGGTCTTTATGGTGACCGAGCCCGTTTCTGGCGCCCATACCAATTTGGGTCGGTACTTTTACGGAGCGCTGATCGGATTCATGGTGGTACTGATACGCGTCTTGAATCCGGCTTTTCCAGAGGGGATGATGCTCGCGATTCTGTTCGGCAACGTCTTTGCGCCATTGATCGATTATTTTGTCGTGCAAGCCAACATCAAACGGAGGGCCCGCCGCAATGCCTCAATCTGATGCCCCCGAACCAAGAAAAGGCCCCATCGGCCGGTTCTTAGCACTACCGCCGGATTCGGTGCCGAAGACGATTTTCGTGGCGGTGACACTTTGCATGGTCGCGTCTATGGCCGTGTCGGCTATGGCGGTTTCGCTCCGCCCGATGCAAGACGCAAATCGCTTACAAGACAAACAACGCAATATTCTCCAAGTCGCAGGCGCATTCGAGCCGGGGACAAATATCGCAGAAGCCTTCTCAAAGTTTGAGCCGCGCGTACTCGACATCGAAGCGGGTGAATTCACTGACCAGTTTGATCCGCTCACCTTTGACGACCGCGCCGCCGCAGATGATCCTGCCACATCGATTGCGCTGCAGGATGATCCCGCCTCGATTGGGCGGCGCGCGAACTATGTCACCGTCTACCTTCTACGCGACGATCAGGGCGACATCGACAAAGTGGTGCTCCCGGTTCATGGGTATGGCCTCTGGTCGACGCTTTACGGCTTCATTGCCATCGAAGAGAACGGCAATGACATTTTCGGGCTCCAATTCTACCAGCATGGCGAAACCCCCGGTCTTGGCGCAGAAGTCGACAACCCGCGCTGGAAAGCGCTCTGGAACGGCAAGAAACTTCGCGATGATGACGGACAGCTTCAGATCACTGTCGCGAAAACCGCGCCCAGCGCGGGCGCAGACTATCATATTGATGGATTATCTGGCGCCACTCTGACGTCTGATGGCGTTGACAGCTTGGTTCGTTTTTGGGTCGGCAAAGCCGGGTATGGCCCGTTCCTCGCCAAGCTTAGTGCAGGAGAAATCTAATGTCTCAAACCCGCACAAAAATGCTGATTGACCCGATGGTCGATAACAATCCGATCACGTTACAGGTGCTCGGCATTTGTTCGGCACTGGCGGTAACATCTTCGCTACAAGTGGCGTTTGTGATGTCGCTCGCCGTGACCATGGTGACGGGCTTCTCGTCCATGTTCATTTCGCTCATCCGCAATCAAATCCCGGGCTCGATCCGGATCATCGTGCAAATGGTTGTAATTGCGTCGCTCGTGATCATCGTTGATCAGCTGATCAAAGCGTTCGCATTCGACATGTCGAAGACCCTGTCCGTCTTTGTGGGCTTGATCATCACCAATTGTATCGTGATGGGCCGCGCTGAAGCGTTTGCAATGAAGAACCCACCAATGGAATCCTTCATTGACGGCGTCGGCAACGGGCTTGGCTATGGCCTTATTCTGATGTCGGTTGGGGCGATCCGTGAGCTCTTCGGTGCGGGCAGCCTGTTCGGCATCACAGTTCTGCAAACCGTCAATAATGGCGGCTGGTATGTGCCAAACGGAATGCTGCTTTTGCCGCCATCCGCATTCTTCATCATCGGCCTACTCATCTGGGCGATTAGGACATGGAAACCGGAACAAGTTGAGCGCCGAGAGTTCGAGATACAGACGATGGACGCGCACTGATGGAAAACCTGCTCTCCATTGCCGTTAAGGCGATCTTTGTCGAAAACCTGGCGCTCTCCTTCTTCCTGGGGATGTGCACATTCATCGCGGTTTCGAAAAAGATCGCGACGGCTCTTGGTCTCGGCATTGCGGTGATCATTGTTCAATCGATCACGGTCCCAACCAACAATCTGATCCAGACCTATTTGTTGAATGACGGAGCGTTGGCCTGGGCCGGAATACCAGATGTCGATCTGACATTTCTCGGCCTGATCTGCTATATCGGCGTCATCGCTGCGATGGTGCAGATCTTGGAAATGGTCCTCGATAAGTACTTCCCACCTCTCTACAACGCATTGGGCGTTTTCTTGCCGCTTATCACCGTCAATTGCGCCATCCTTGGCGGCTCTCTGTTCATGGTCGAGCGTGACTATAATCTGACTGAGTCAGCCGTTTATGGGATGTCCTCCGGATTTGGGTGGGCGCTCGCGATCGTGGCAATGGCCGGTGTTCGCGAAAAACTCAAATACTCTGACATTCCAGATGGCCTCCAAGGGCTCGGGATCACCTTTATCGTGGCTGGTCTTATGTCGCTCGCTTTCATGTCATTCGGCGGCATCAAACTCTAGGAGCGCGAAAGCTATGGAAACATTCACCCTCGGGGTTACCCTGTTTACGCTGATCGTCTTGGCATTGGTCACGGTGATCTTGGCGGCGCGCTCACGCCTCGTCTCAACCGGCGCGGTGAATATCACGATCAATGGTGAGAAAACTGTCTCAGTTCCGGCTGGCGGCAAACTATTGCAAACGCTCGCCGAGCAAAAGCTATTTGTTCCATCGGCTTGCGGCGGTGGCGGCACATGCGCTCAATGCCGGGTCAAAATTCATGCCGGTGGCGGCTCGATCTTGCCGACAGAAGAAAGCCATATCACAAAGCGCGAGGCCGCGTGTGGCGACCGGCTATCCTGCCAGGTGGCGGTCAAACAAGACATGGACATTGAAGTCCCCGAGGAAGTGTTTGGGGTCAAAAAATGGGAATGCGAAGTCGTTTCCAATGACAATGTCGCGACCTTCATCAAAGCTCTGGTCCTCAAACTGCCAGAGGGTGAAGACGTCAACTTCCGGGCGGGCGGATACATCCAAATCGCAGCCCCACCCCACTCTGTTGATTACAAAGACTTCGAAATCGGGGACGAGTATCGCGAAGACTGGGACAAGTTCGACCTTTGGCAATACTCATCCACGGTCGACGCCCCAATTGAGCGCGCCTATTCGATGGCAAACTATCCGGATGAAAAAGGCATGATCATGCTGAATGTCCGGATCGCCTCGCCGCCGCCACGCAATCCCGACGTCCCGCCTGGTCAGATGTCCTCTTACATCTTCAATCTGAAGCCTGGTGACAAAGTCACGATCTCTGGCCCCTTCGGGGAATTCTTTGCGCGTGAGACTGAAAAGGAAATGGTCTTCGTTGGTGGCGGCGCGGGCATGGCCCCGATGCGCAGCCATATTTTCGATCAACTGAAGCGGCTCAAAAATCGCGGCCGTAAGATCAGTTTCTGGTACGGCGCCCGTTCAAAGAAAGAAATGTTCTTCGTTGAAGACTTTGACCAGTTAGCAGACGAGTTTGACAATTTCGATTGGCATTGCGCCTTGTCCGATAAATTGCCCGAAGATGAGTGGGACGGTCATACCGGTTTCATCCACAACGTGCTGTTCGACGAGTATTTGAAAAATCATCCCTCACCGGAAGATTGCGAATTCTATATGTGCGGACCGCCGATTATGAATTCCTCAGTGATCAATATGTTGCTCGAACTGGGTGTTGATCGTGAAGACATCATGCTCGACGATTTCGGTGGCTGATCGAACTGCGCCGCGCCGCTTTCTAACGGATGCTTAGCAAGAGCTGAATGTCGCGTGCGGTGAGGGGTAAGAGGATCTCCCGATCTTCCACATTCAAAGTTTTGTTCGAGCCAACAAAGTCTTTGATGAGATAGGCGATATCGCTGGTGGACTGGTAATAGAAATTCGGGTCGGACGCACTTAGGTCGGCGACAATTCGCTCCAACAAGACGCGTTGCTTTTCGGAGGTGAGGTCTTCCCGCTTATCTTCCATGACGCGATCCTTGTTCTTGCCAGCAGTGTCCATGCTAAATTAGAGGCTTGGCACACAATTTCGACCATCGCTGCGATTTTGGCGTTCGAAATCATATCCTCATCAGCGCGCACGCAGCATCGTCCACCAAGCATGTGAGAAAGAATATTATCGATCGATCTGATGAATTAGAATATTATTCTATCATATGACTTTTCAAGAATTTTATTTGCCGATTTGAACAGGCATCGCAATAAAATAGGCCCTTTCTTTTTGGGCGGCAGCGTGCGACTAGCTACGGCACGAAGTCCCGATTCTGAGCGCGTGTCTCCCATACTCGAATACGCCTCATTCCTTGATCGACGAGCATATGACTAGATGACGAAAACAACGCCATTTGAACTTCATGTCCCCGAGCCAGAATGCCGCCCAGGCGACACGCCTGACTTTAGCGATTTTGATATTCCAGAAGCTGGATCTACCCAGCGCCCGTCTCCCGACGCGGCGGCCGAAGACATCAGCTATCTCGCTTATGATATTATCCGCGTTCTGGACGATGAGGGCAATGCGGTTGGACCCTGGGCGCCTGATATTGACGAAGAACACGCGCTCAAAGGCTTGCGGGATATGCTCACCGTGCGGACCTTCGACGCCCGCATGCTCACGGCGCAACGCCAAGGGAAGACGAGTTTTTATGTCCAGGCACTTGGCGAGGAAGCCATCGCTTGCGCGTTCCAAGCGGCCCTGCGCAAAGGCGATATGAACTTCCCGACCTATCGCCAACAAGGTCTGCTCATAAGTGCTGGTTATCCGCTCGAAGACATGATGAACCAGATCTATTCCAACTCCGCTGACCCACTGAATGGTCGGCAATTGCCGATCATGTATTCGTCGAAAGAGTATGGGTTCTTCTCCATCTCTGGAAACCTCGGCACGCAATTTGTTCAAGCCGTGGGTTGGGCGATGGCCTCGGCGATTGAAAATGATACCAAGATCGCTGCGGGCTGGATTGGCGATGGCGCGACAGCGGAATCGGACTTTTACTCTGCGATGGTCTTCGCATCGACCTTCCGCGCGCCGGTCATTCTCAACATCGTCAACAATCAGTGGGCGATCTCAACCTTCCAAGGCATCGCGCGTGGACGTTCGGCGACTTTTGCGGCTCGGGGCTTGGGCTTCGGCATCCCTTCTCTACGCGTCGATGGAAACGATTATCTTGCCGTCTACGCGGCAGCGAAATGGGCCGTCGAACGCGCCGAGCTTGGTCTTGGGCCAACGCTTATCGAATACGTCACCTATCGCGCAGGACCGCATTCAACGTCCGATGACCCATCAAGTTATCGGCCAAAGGAAGAGTCCGGCTCTTGGCCGCTCGGCGACCCGATTGAGCGCCTCAAACAGCACGTGATCACGCAAGGCTGGTGGAGCGAAGCGCGCCATCAACAGGCCTTGGCTGAGATTGAAAGCGACGTCATCGCAACGCAAAAACGCGCCGAGGCGAATGGTACGCTCAATGACGGCCCGCATCCAAGCACCAAGGATATGTTTGAGGACGTTTACAAGACGCTTCCGAGCCACCTTGTCCGCCAACGCAGAGAGGCAGGTGTCTGATGGCTCATATGACGATGATCGAGGCCATTCGCGACGCCCATGATGTCTGCATGGAGCGCGATAAGGGCGTGGTCGTGTTCGGCGAAGATGTTGGCTACTTTGGCGGCGTGTTTAGATGCACCAAAGGGCTGCAAGAAAAATACGGACGTCATCGCTGTTTCGATGCGCCAATCAATGAGAGCGGAATCGTGGGAACCGCGATCGGGATGGCCGCTTATGGGCTGCGCCCATGCATCGAAATCCAATTCGCAGATTATGTTTATCCAGCATATGACCAGATTGTCTCGGAAGCCGCGCGCATTCGCTATCGCTCAGACGGTGACTTCACCTCGCCTTTGACCATTCGTATGCCGACCGGCGGCGGGATTTTTGGCGGGCAAACGCACTCTCAAAGTCCGGAGGCACTGTTTGCTCACGTCGCTGGATTGAAAACCGTCATTCCTTCCAATCCGTACGACGCCAAGGGCATGCTTATCGCCTCGATCGAGGACGACGATCCGGTGATCTTCCTAGAGCCCAAGCGGCTCTATAATGGCCCGTTCGACGGCCATCACGACCGCCCGGTGACGCCATGGTCGAAGCATGAGCTCGGTGAGGTTCCAGATGGGCATTACACCGTCCCGCTCGGCGAAGCCGCCATCCGGCGCGTTGGCAGCGAGGTCACGGTCATCGCCTATGG
>JBCBQS010000014.1:0-21700 GCA_039820085.1 Pseudomonadota bacterium | reverse complement strand
GTGGTCAGACAGCCTCGAAGCCGCACCTGGTAGTGTCAGCCAAGTCCGCGCCTGCGGACAAGAACTGACGCGATGGGCGAAGAAATCTGGCGCCGCGCTCATATTAGTGGGTCATGTCACCAAAGAAGGTCAGATTGCTGGACCACGTGTGGTCGAACACATGGTCGATACGGTCTTTTACTTTGAGGGCGAACGCGGACACCAGTTTCGCATTCTCCGAGCGGTCAAAAACCGTTTCGGTCCAACAGATGAGATCGGCATCTTTGAAATGCACCAATATGGTCTCGCGCCGGCGCGCGAACCGTCAGCGCTATTTTTGTCGTCTGAAGGCGATGAAAGCGGCGGGGCGGCCGTCTTCGCCGCCATGGAAGGATCGCGGCCAGTGCTCGCTGAAGTACAAGCGCTGGTCGCGCCGAGTGCTTATGGGACGCCGCGCCGTTCCATAGTCGGCTGGGACAATAACCGGCTGGCCATGCTACTGGCCGTGTTAGAGGCGCGGTGCGGCGTTTCCCTTGGTGGCCGCGATGTCTATCTCTCGGTCGCTGGCGGATATCGAATGGCTGAACCTGCGGGAGATCTTGCCGCCGCTGCAGCTTTGCTGAGCTCCGCCGCCGCCGCCCCCGGTCCAAGCAAATCCATCTACTTTGGCGAAGTCGCGCTTTCTGGAACAATTAGGCCAGTTGCACGGATGGAGCAGCGTTTAAAAGAGGCGGCGCGACTTGGTTTTGAACGGGCCTTCGTTCCCGATGGCAGTCCAACCGCTATAGAAGGCTTGACGATCACCCCGATCAAGCGCCTATCTGATTTGGTAGAGTTGCTTGCACCGGAAATCGGCCAATGATGGAAGCCCTAACAGCGTTTGACGCCGTAGCGATCGTGATTGTGATCGTTTCGACTCTCATGGCGCTGGCGCGTGGCTTTATGCGAGAGCTTGCCACGCTCGGTGCATTTATCGCGGCCATCGCAGCGGCTTTTTTTGCCCGCAAATACTTTGTTGCGACGCTTGCCGATTTGCTGCCTGCGGAAGCTCCGAGTTGGACTCCGGATGCAATTATCTTTGTGATCGTTTTCTTGGTCGTCTACGTCGCTGTCGCTTGGTTCGGTGCCAACTTGTCTCGCACCATTCAAGGTGTCGATGGAATCGGTTTGCTCGACCGAGTCGCCGGAGGGCTGTTTGGATTTGCCCGTGGCGGCGTTGTCCTGATTTTCTTTGTGTACTTGCTCAACCTTGCAATGGACCGGGACCAGATCCCAGAATTCGTAACACAAGCAAGGACTTATCCGATCATTGCCGCGGGCGCTGGGTATCTCAGTGAGCGGGCGCCAGAGCTGGCTGAACGCACCGCGCAGACATCAAACCTTGACGTCGAGGCCCCCACAGAATAATCCGCGCACGAACAGACCGTGAGGGTTAGTCGAATGATCTTTGACCATGATGACGACAAGCCTCGCGAGGAATGCGGTGTCGTTGGCGTCTTCGGGCACCCCCAAGCCTCTCTTCTCGTTGCCCTTGGATTGCACGCGCTGCAACATCGCGGACAAGAAGCCTGCGGGATCACAACATTTGATGGCGAAAAATTTCACGGCGAACGCCATATGGGTCTGGTCGGAGAAAATTTTGGCGGCGACGTTTCGGATCGTCTGCCTGGGCATGCTGGCGTCGGACACAACCGTTACTCGACCCAGGGCAAACCCGCGATCCGAAATATCCAACCGATTTATGCCGATCTCGACTCCGGCGGATTTGCAATCGCGCACAATGGCAATCTAACCAATGCGCGGGCCATTCGAAAACGGCTGGTTCGGCGCGGCTCGATTTTTCAGTCGACCATGGACACAGAGGTGATCCTTCACCTGCTCGCCCGCTCCGACCAAGACACTGTTTCAGATCGTTTCCTAGATGCAGTCCGCCAAATTGAAGGCGGATTTTCTTTTGTCGGGATGACAAACAAAAAGCTCATCGGCGCACGCGATCCTTCCGGTCTGCGTCCGCTTATCTTGGGTAAGATCGGGACGGCCCATGTGCTCGCATCCGAGACGTGCGCGCTTGATCTCATGGGCGCCGAAATGGTTCGCGAAATCGCGCCGGGCGAGGTTGTTATCATCAGTAAAGATGGCATTCGCTCTTACAATCCGTTCCCGTCGCAACCGGTTCGTCCTTGCTTATTCGAATATGTCTATTTCGCCCGGCCCGATAGCGTCGTTCAAGGACGGTCGGTTTATGATGTGCGGCGTAAAATGGGGCACCAACTGGCGATCGAGCATTCTGCCGAGATTGATGTCGTTGTGCCGGTGCCAGACTCTGGCGTTCCCGCCGCGATCGGTTTCTCGGAACATTCAGGCATCCCGTTTCAGCTCGGCATCATCCGAAGCCACTATGTTGGGCGCACGTTCATTCAGCCGACCCAAACCGGTCGGCAAAAGGCGGTGTCTCGCAAACACTCACCCAATCGTGCCGTGCTTGAAGGCAAACGTGTTCTACTGGTTGATGACTCGATCGTGCGCGGCAACACGTCCCGGAAAATTGTCCAAATGGTTCGAGAGGCCGGCGCCAAGGAAATCCACTTCCGGTCCGCCAGTCCGCCCATCACCCACCAAGACTTTTATGGCATCGACATGGCCGACAGGACCGAGCTAATTGCAGCCAACCAGACGCTTGAGCAAATGCGCGATTATCTCAAAGTCGAGAGCCTTGGCTTTTTATCCGTGCCCGGGCTCTATCGCGCGATTGGCGTCGAGTATGATCCAGAAACGCCTGCATTTGCGGACCATTGCTTTACCGGCAACTACCCAACGCGCTTGATCGATCATGATCAAAATGAAAGCAGCAAAGAAAGACAGCTTTCGCTGCTGGACTAGTGTGCTTGGCTTCGCTACGGCGCGGACATGGATAAACGCATTACTCTTCTCACTGGCGCGTCCCAAGGTATTGGGCGGGCTGCCGCGCTGGCCTTGGCGAAAGCTGGTCACCATGTGATCGGTTTGGCGAGATCAAAAAAAGCCCTTGAGAGCCTAGACGACGACATTCGAGCGCTTGGCGGCTCAATGACTCTCATCCCATTCGATCTCAAAGATACCGGCGCATATGAACCGCTCGGCATGGCGATTGCTGAAAAGTTCGGTCGCTTGGATGGCCTGCTTGGAAATGCTGGACTGCTCGGTCATATCGGCCCCTTACAAGCAGGCGGCGAACGCCAGTTCAATGACGTCATTGACGTGAACCTGAGTGCGAATTGGCGCCTGATCCGGGTAATGGACCCCCTGCTCCGCCAGTCTGAAGCCCCACGCGCACTGTTTGTGACCTCGGGCGTTGTTCCACGACCGCGCGCGTTTTGGGGGCCCTACCAAGCGTCGAAAGCGGGTCTCGAGGCTTTGATCTATTCCTGGGCGGACGAAAACGAAAAAACCAAACTTAAAGTCAATCTCTTTGACCCGGGCGCGACCCGCACCCAAATGCGTGCCGATGCGATGCCGGGCGAAGATCCGATGACGCTGCCGACACCAGATCAAGTCGCGGTCCATATGGTCCCGCTGCTCGAGGCGACGGAGACACGCACCAAAGCTCGGATCGACGTGAAAGATCTTCTGACTTCGCCTTGATGCGTGTGAAGCCGCGTCCTTATTCTGACAGAGCGTCCACTGCCTCATTGATCAGGATGGCGTCGCCATAGCCAAGCTCTGACAGCCGCGACAATTGAGTCTCAGCATCTCCGACGATAACGAAATTCATCGCTTCGGGACGGACGAACGCGCGCGCCAGAGATTGAACGTCTTCAACGGTCATCGCCTCAACCTCCGCAACTTGCTGAGCCACATAATCAGCCGGAAGCGTATAATCGGCGATGTCCGAAACGACGTTTAGTTTTGCACCAAGGGACTCAAAGCGGCGCGATTGGCTCTTTGTGAAAAAGCTTTGTGTCACACCAAGATCGTCGGCTGTGTAAGTGTCAGCATAATTCATCATGATGTCACGAACCAAAGCCGCGGCTTCAAGTGTGACGACAGATTGTACGCTGCTCCCGATCGAGAAGGTGCCTACTTGCTCGGTCCCGGAGAAGCCAGAAGAGATTCCATACGTATAGCCTTTGCCTTCACGTAGTTCTTGCATGAACCGCGATGCAAATCCGCCACCGCCGAGGCGATAGTTCATGTTACTCGCAAGATTAAATCTCTCATCGGTACGTTTTAGCGCTGGATAACCAAATCGCAGAACTGACTGGCTCGAGCCTGGGACATCGTAAAAGTAGACTGCCGACTCTGTCGGTGCCTCTGGCATGTCCGTGATTGGAAGGTCGATTTCAACGCGCGACCAACGCGTTGAAATGCCATCGAGCGCCGCAGAAACATCTTCTAATGAGACGTCGCCAGCAACCCGCATACTCGTTAGATGAGGCGATAGATTGGTTGCGTGCCAGGTTTTAAGATCGTCGAGGGTGATGCTTTCGAGTGTGGTTTCGCTGCCGAGCGGACTTAACGCGCGCATGCTACCTTCGCCGTAAGTCACATAGTTGAAGACTTTTGTTGCGATCGCATTTGGTTGCGCGCGAGACGCTTGGATCGAGTCGCGCGTCCGCGCTTTCGCAAGCTCGAATTCGGTTTCATCCCAACGTGGTTCAAGCAAAGCTTCCTCAATCAGGGCCATGGTCGCATCAAAGTTCCGCGCTAAGGTTTGACCCGAAATCTGAAAGCTCTCATTGCCGACATTTACCGACACGTTTGACCCCAGTAATGAGAGGGCATTGTCGAACTCAGCTGGGGTCTTGCTGGCAGTCCCTTTAGTCAGGATCTCAGCCAACATGTTCGCGGTCCCTGCTGTTTCGGGTGTATCGAGCGAATGCCCACCCTCCATCACTATAGAAAAGCGAACGAGTGGCAATTCACTGTCCGACATACCAAAGACTTTGATTCCATTTGCCGTCTCACCTTGCCATACGTCCGGTGTGGAAAGCTGGGGCGCGTCGCCATACGGGGGCTCGACCATTCGGTCGATGAGTGACGGCGTGCGCTCAAAACTTGCATCGAGCGTTGAAAGATCGACGTCATTGGCGTCTTGATCGATCGGCTCAATCACAACTTCGGCCCTTGTTGAGCCTTCCAGGGCGAGGTCTGGTTGGCCTTGCGGGACGAAACTCGTCACCACGAATGGCTTGTCTTTGATATAAGTTTCATAGACTCGGCGGACGTCTTCGGCGGTCACGGCTTGTAAGCGGGCTAAGTCTTCGTCGATATAGCCCGGGTCGCCCGCGAAAATGCTGTATTGCGCAAGCTGTGCGCCTTTGCCAATCACTCCATTCAACGCGTTATAGAAGCTGACCTCTTGGTTGATTTTTACACGCTGCAAAGCATCTTCGGAAATATCTTCGGTTTCGAACTTCTCAAACCCAACTTCAATTGCAGATGCGACCTCATCCAAGTCAGTGCCCTGGAATGCGCTGACCTGTAAGATCAATTCTCCGGCCAGTTCGCTGTCATAGTTGAATGTCGAAACGCGAGCTGAAACTTCAGCTTCATCAATCACCGCCTGATTGAGCGGCGCGTCTTTTCCATCGGTCAGTAGCGCACTCAACACGGAAAGCGGGTAACTGTCTGGATGATACTGTTCGACGGTCGGCCAAACCATTGTCAGCTGGGGGAGCTGCGCGAAACTATCCTCGTGGAACAGACGGACGGTTTCTTCAACAAAGCCGGATTGCGGGTCCTGTGGAACAATGTCCGGGCCGCTCGGAATCTCTGCAAAATAGCGTTCCACCCAGTCTTTCGCTTGCTCAGTATCGAAATCGCCGGCGACAACCAGTGTGACATTGTTTGGTGTGTACCAAGTGGTGAAAAACTCTCTTACATCGGAGACCTGCGCCGCTTGAACATCTTCGAGTGAGCCAATGATTTGCCAGCTATAAGGATGTCCTTCTGGGTAGAGCGCTTTGTGCATCACATAGAAGGTGTGACCATAGGGACGGTTATCGACGACTTGGCGTTTCTCGTTTTTGACAACCTGCTTCTCTTTTTCGAGCACCGGCTCAGTGACCGTGTTGATGAACCATCCAAGCTTATCTGCCTCAGCCCAGAGCATTTTCTCAAGCGCGTCATTCGGGACCGTTTGAAGATAATTGGTGCGGTCTCGCCCCGTGGAGCCGTTCGCCCCAGAGCCGCCAATACGGGCTGAGAGCTTATCAAGGCCGCCCGGGCCCAGATTTTCTGATTCCAAGAAAAGCAAATGTTCAAACAAATGCGCGAAGCCGGTCAGGCCTGGCTTTTCTCGCGCTGAGCCAACATGCGCGGTCAATGACACCGCAACCACAGGATCCGAACGGTCAATATGGAAGACCACGGTCAGCCCATTGTCTAAGGTGAACTGCTCAAAGGGAAGCAGTCCGGCTGCCTCGTCGGGCATAACCGCGTCCACAGCTTCAACTGTTTCAGCGACCACCGCCTCGGTTTCTGCGGGGGGTGGCGCCGTCTGAATGGCGGTGCATCCCGCAATCAAAGCAGCAGCCGATACCATTGAGGCAAAACGAAAGGACATGGACACGCTCCAAATATAATTTGTTATCGCGCAACGATAAACCCCGATGCGCGAAATTCAACCTAAATTGGAGGGTCGGTCACCTAGTGTTTGCGGCGTGCCTTATCTGCGTACGGATTTGCCCCTTGTTTAACATGAAGGCGGATCGGGATGCCGGGCAATTCAAAGGCTTCTCGTAGTCCATTCACCAAATAGCGTTTGTATTGTTCTGGCATCTGATCCCCGCGCGATGCGATTAAAACAAATGTCGGCGGGCGCGCTTTGATTTGCGCCATGTAGCGCGGCTTGATGCGTTTGCCTTGGACGCTTGGTGGCGGGTTGCGCTCAATCATGTAGCGAAGCCAGCGGTTGAGATCGCCCGTTTTGACGCGCGCGCACCAATCATCATAGGCTTTTGCGACCGCTGGCATAAGCCGTTCCACGCGCTTGCCCGTCAGCCCTGAAAGCGTGACCAGCGCGGCGCCTTTGGCTTGAGGCAAATGCTCTTTCAAGCGACGCTCAAGCTCTTTCATCGCCATGCCATGATTTTTGATCGTGTCCCATTTGGAAATGACAAAAACGACGGCTCGGCCTTCGCGGATCGCGAGATCTGCAATCTGAAGATCTTGTTTTTCGAAGGAGTCTTCAGGGTCCATAATCAGGGCAACGACATCGGCATATTTCAGCGATCGTACTGTCTCACCCGTCGACATCTTCTCCAAGCGCTCTTGCACTTTCGACTTTCGGCGAAGACCCGCAGTATCAACCAGTCGAACCTCGCGGCCCTCCCAAGTCCATCTCAGTGTGACCGAGTCGCGTGTGATCCCGGCCTCGGGTCCGGTCAGCATTCGGTCCTCGCCAACCAATTGATTGATCAAGGTCGATTTGCCCGCATTTGGGCGTCCGACAATGGCGAGGCGGATGGGTCGCGTTTTGGTTTCGGCTTTGGCATCTTCAATCGCCTCGTCTTCGGCGGCATCATTTATGCCCGCCGCCGCCAAGGCCGCGCTGAGCTTTGCTTCGTTCAGGTAAGGATCATCGACATCTAATCCTTCCAGTTGATCTAAGATGCCGTGATTGAACGTGTCTTGTTCGTCCGCAATCTCTTCTTGCAAGGCGTGTTCAAACGCCTCTTCTCCGATGGCTTCGCGAAACGCGGCATAGAGTTCCGCCATGCCCTCACCGTGCGCCCCGGACAGACCAACCGGTTCACCGAGACCGAGATTCCACGCTTCCAATAGACCGGCTTCACCGGCGCGCCCTTCGGCTTTGTTGGCGGCCAACACGATCGGCATATCAGCGCGCCGAAGAACTTGCACAAAGCGTTCATCCATCGCCGTCACACCGACGCGAGCATCGATCAAAAAGAGCGCGACCTCGGCTTCACGGATCGCAATCTCAGTTTGCTCGCGCATTCGCGACTCAAGCGATCCGTCATTGACGTCTTCAAATCCCGCCGTGTCGATCAAAATGAGTGGCAGATCAGCGAGGCGGCCTTCGGCTTCCTTGCGGTCGCGCGTTACGCCCGGCTGGTCATCGACCAGGGCCAACTGTTTACCGGCCAACCGATTAAAAAGGGTCGACTTGCCCACGTTTGGGCGTCCCACAATGGCAATCTTTAACGGCATAGCGCGCCTCAATCAGACCTTTGGGCGCGCGCTCCGCTTTAACGGATGGCGATCAAACGCGCGTCGTCGGTCAAAACGATGAGTTTATCCTGAACAGCAATCGGCTCGATATAGACAGGATCGCCAAGTTTCAAGCGGTCTGTCTCATCTCCGGTCTGTGGATCGAACGCGATGAGTTCGCCTTTGGAAGAGACGATCAGCACCCGGCCAGACGCTACAATCGGTCCCGCATAGGTCAAACGGCCTTTTTGGCGGCGTTCATTGGAGAACTTATCGAGGTCTTTGACCCACACAACTTGCCCGGTGCCCGCTTTGATACACGCCAGCTCAGCATCGACACCGACAATGAAAAGATACTCGCCGACGAGCGCGGGGGCTTGGGTGGTGCCAATTGGTTGCTGCCAGATACGATTGCCCGTGCGTCCATCAATTGCCGCGAAAACACCGGACTGACTGGCTGCGAAGACGAGGCCACCGCCCAGAATTGGGCGCGCGCCAATATCATTGATCGACGAAATCGGCGTAAACTGACCGACACTGGCCAGCGCTTCGCTCCAAAGGCGTCGACCATTCGACGCGAGATATGCAATCACCTCACCTGAGGAATATGGCGCGACCACAATGTCTTCGACGGCCGCCGGGCTCGGCGACCCAAGCACACGCGCCGATTCAGCAATCGCTTGGTCGCTCCAGAGCAACGCCCCGGTTGTCAGATCGAGCGCCAAAACTTCATTATTGTTTGATGACACAAAAATTCGGTCATCCTTAATTGTTGGCGATCCCGTCATCGGTGCCTCGGTCTCGGTGCGCCACAGCTCATTTCCATTCGACGCATCAAACGCTGCGACGAAGCCAAATCCGCTGGCGATCACAAGAGTGTTGCCTTCCAACCCAATGCCAGCGCCTATCCCACGCCCATCTCGGCGATTATTGCTTTGAAGTCTCTTGCTCCACCGCCGGTTTCCATTCGAGGCATTGGTCGCAATAATCACCTGACGTGCATCGATGGTGAATATCGTGTCCGGTGATGCTACAGGCGGTGTGGTGAGAGCTGACCGGCGATCCGAACCATTGCCAACATTCGCGCGCCACGCCACGTCCATTTCGCTTGCGACACCGATATGGCCGATGGCTTTACTGGCCCGGCTACCGGCTTGCGGCCAGCCATCTGTGAGGTCACGCGGTTCCAAAAGCGAAACCACTTCGCTGACGAGGGTCGGATCTGGTTGCAGACCCTCATCGCCCAGCACCATGGTGATCCGCCCTTCTTTCTCGAGGGCCTCCTCTGCTTGTCGCGCAGCCCGATTGCGATCGAAGATCGAACAGGCGGCAAGGCTCAGGCAGGCGGCAGAAACAACAATAAGTTTCAGGGCAGATTGAGCGCTCATTCAGGCGTCTCCTCAGTCGCTTCGTCATCGATTGTATCGACGGGCGTTTCAGTGTCTTCCGCCGGAGCGGGCTCGGGGGTCGGTTCAGGCGCAACGTCTTCTACAGGCGGCAAAGCCGCGAGCGCTTGTTCTGCCCGCGTAACCACACCAGGTGGCACATTTTGGGCAAACCGAAGAAAATTAAACTCACGGCGGGCGAACGCGATATCACCATCTTGCAACGCTTTTGCCGCGATCAGTTCTTTGGCCAGCGCGCCGAAGGGGCCATCATCATTCACGATCGGCGCAAGCACGTTTTCCAGCCCAGCACGATCCAGCGTATCGGCCTGGAGGTAGGCGGATTTGATAAGCGCGAGTTTTTCAGTTGGGTCCGCAGCTTCGCCCGCAGCCGTCGCCAGAACTTCCGCAGCCGTTGCCGCGTCTCCATTTCCATCCAAGCGGACGCCTGCGAGCAAATGTGCCGCGACATTCGATGGTGGAATTTGATCCGCGACCAAGGTTGTGAGTTGCTCGGCGGCGGCTTCATAGTTTCGCGCATCAACATCATTTAGCGCCGCTTCCAGACGCGTTGCGTTCTCTTCCACCGTTTGAACCGTTTGGGCTTTCATATACTCGTTCAAAGCGACACCGCCGATGATCAGCGCACCGCCCAAATAAGCGAAAATGCCGTATTTCTTCCACAAGCCGGAGAACCGGTCTTGTCGTAAGCCCTCTTCAACTTCTTCAAAAATGTCGGCCAAAAATACGTCTCCAAACAAATCGTATGGGATTACTCACGCCACCCTAACCGCGCCCGTGCGCGCCCGCAACGGACAAGGTTAGCTCTTAGCAGCTTTACGCAGTTTGTAGGTCTGAGCCTCCCCCGGAAACGCCCGCGTTTTCACGCCTTTCGCATATTGCGCGGCCGCATCTCCGATAATGGATTTCAGGTCGGCATGCTTTTTGACGAATTTCGGCACCCAGTCTGTCATGCCAAGAAGGTCATTGGTGACCAGGATTTGACCGTCACAGCCTGCCGATGCACCAATCCCGATGGTCGGGCAAGACACCGCTTCGGTGATCTTGTTCGCGAGATCTGGTGCCACACCCTCGACCACGATCGCGAAAGCTCCCGCATTGTCGGCGGCCACCGCCTCTTCAATCGCTAGGTCCCATTCGCGTTCGGTCCGACCCTTGGCCCGAAATCCGCCATCCACATTGATCGCTTGGGGCCGCAAGCCAACATGCCCCATAACGGGTATGCCGCGCTCCACCATGTGCGCGATTTGTGTCGCCGCATATGTGCCACTTTCAATCTTGACGGCCTGGCAGCCTGTCTCTTGCATAATCCGCGCGGCGTTCAAAAAGGCCTGATCGGAATTCGTTTCGTAAGATCCAAACGGCATATCAACGACCACGAAGGCTTCGCTGGAGCCCCGCATCACGGCCTGACCGTGAAGGATCATCATGTCCAGTGTCACGCCGACCGTAGAGGCAAGCCCGTGCACCACCATACCGACACTGTCACCCACCAAGAGGATATCGCAATGTGGATCGAGAAGACTCGCCATTTGCGCATCATAAGCGGTGAGGCAGACCAACGGATCGCCGGTTTTAGCTTTGACAATGTCTTTCACCGTCTTGCGACGGACTTGGCTTTGTGCGGACATAAGGCACCCTATACGCGTTTCACGGTGCCTTTAGCAGACCCGGTTCAACGAGCAAGCGTGTTCGCTGCGGACAATTAGAACGGCACAGCCGAGACACCGAACAAAATTGGGTGCAGCCAAAACGCGATCGCTGCCCATGCGCCGAGCCCAAGCACAATCGTCACACCATCCATGGCAGGGTTTAAGGCGGCATCTGGGCCAAGTCCGATATCGCCGCGACGCTTGACCATGATCCGGTCGAACACCGCATATGCGAGGAAACTTCCAAACAAGATGACTGAATTGAGTTCGCCATTCGCTAAGAGGTGCCCCAGCGCCCAAATTTTCACGGCAAGCAGCATTGGATGCTTGGTCACCTTTTTTATGTAACCGGCGGGCAATTGCGAGGCGACCAAGAGAATAAGCGCCGGAATGGTCAGCAATAGATTGATATGCGCAAGCCAAGTTGGCGGCACGTACAAAACGCCCGCGCCGCGCATTGCGCCATAGCCATAGACGATGAGAACAAACCCTAAGATCGATGCCAGACTATAGCCGATCATGTACGGTCCATACCCGATCTTTTCTCGAAGATCATTTTCCGGAGCGCGTGCGCGCACTGCCGAAAACACATGGGTGCCGAAAAAGATCGCCAGACCTATCAAAAATAGAACCATAATTGCCTCCCGAAGACGGCAGTTTGGCCCAACTCAGTCGCACCTTGCAAGTCTATTGGAAATCCTACGGCGCTCTATTCGGCAGCAGCGGGGACAATGGTAACGCTCTCGCCGCAACCGCATGCGTCGGTTTGATTAGGGTTCGAGAACGTAAATTTCTCATGCAACAGCGTTGTTTCATAATCGACGGTCGAGCCCAGCAGAAACAAAACGGCTTTCGCATCAACGACGATTTTAACGCCCTTATCCTCGACGATTTCGTCTAAGGTTTCTGGCGCGTCGACATAGTCCATGACGTATTCCATGCCCGCACAACCACCATTGGTGACGCCGACACGCAGAAAGCCCGTGCCTTTTTCAGACATGATTTCAGACACACGCGTCGCCGCGGCGTCGGTCAAGCTGACTAGTTTGGGTCTCGGTCGTCTCGCCATGGATTTGATATAGGGCCTAAACCTTTGCGCTTCAATTAAAGCATGTTCAATGCGAGGCGCGCCTCATCCGACATTCGCGACGGATCCCAAGGCGGATCAAATGTCAGACGAACTTCTACGTCTTCGATTCCCTCAACGGTTCGCGCCGCCGTTTCAATCCAGCCCGGCATATCCCCCGCAACCGGACAGCCAGGTGCAGTCAGCGTCATATCAATGTCGACCTTGCGATCATCATCGATATCGACTTTGTAAATTAGGCCCAATTCATAGATATCGACAGGAATTTCGGGATCATAGACCGTTTTGAATGCCGCAATCAGATCGTCCGTAATGCGGTTGAGCTCATGCTGCGGAATCGCTGATTTCTCAACAGGTGCAGGCTCAGGCGCCGATACGTCTATTACATCGCGAGGGGTCATGTCGTCTGCCATAGCATAGATTATATAAGCATCCCACGCGCTTTGTGTAGCGCTTCGACAAACGCGTCTACATCCCGTTCGGTATTGTAGATCGCAAAACTGGCTCGCGCTGTCGCTGAAACGCCTAAATGATCCATCAAAGGCTGGGCACAATGATGACCTGCGCGGACCGCCACACCGTAGCGATCCATGATTTGCGCCAAGTCATGCGGGTGTGCGCCTTCAATCGAGAAGGATAGAACAGCCCCTTTCCCTGGCGCAGTGCCATGAACCGTGAGGCCGTTGACGCCTCGAACCGCCTCATAGGCCCGCTGATAAATCGCATCTTCGTGCGCCGCGACATCCGAATTCTTGAACTGGTTGAGCCAATCAATTGCCGCACCAAACCCGATCGCTTGTAAAATTGGCGGCGTGCCAGCTTCGAATTTGTGCGGCGCTTCATTATAAGTGACGCGGTCGCGTTCGACGATTTCGATCATCTCGCCACCGCCTTGGAATGGGCGTAAGCGGGCGAGGCTATCGGCTTTTCCATAGAGCGCGCCAATGCCGCTCGGACCGTATATTTTGTGGCCTGTCAGAACGTAATAATCGCAATCGAGCGCCTGAACGTCTATATCGAGATGAACGCCCGACTGACAGCCATCAAGCAGGACTTCTGCGCCAACAGCGTGTGCGAGGCGGACAATTTCAGCAGCATCAACAATGGTGCCCAGAACGTTCGACATGTGCGTGATCGCGACCATGCGCGTGCGATCCGACAAAGCGGCTTCGAGGCCCGCCATATCCAGCGCGCCGGTTTCGTCGACATCCACCCATTTCAGAACAGCGCCATGGCGATCTCGCAAGAAATGCCACGGAACGATGTTCGAGTGATGCTCCATGATAGAGAGTACGATTTCGTCGCCGGGCTTGATCTCATCGGCAATCCCATTGGCGACGAGATTAATCGCCTCGGTGCCGCCTTTGGTGAAAATGATCTCGCTTGCGGCGCCTGCATTTACGAACGCTCGAACTTTTTCCCGTGCCGCCTCGTAGGCTTCCGTCGTTTCATTCGCGAGCGTGTGAATACCGCGGTGGACATTCGCATATGCCGTGCGTGCTTGGTCCGACATGGCGTCGATCACGGCATCCGGTTTCTGGGCGCTCGCGGCATTGTCGAGATAGATCAGCGGCTTGCCGTTGACCTCTCGCGAGAGGATCGGAAACTCTGCGCGGATTTTATCGACGTCGAACGACCGGGTCATGTGACTGTCTCCGCGAGAAATTCGCGCGCCGCGTCCAAAAGCGCATCCCGCACACTTTCATTAGCGTCTTCTAGCGCCTCCGCCACGAAGGCTTGCGTCAAGAGCGCCCGCGCTTCGGCCTCTGGGATGCCGCGTTGGCGCATATAGAAGAGCTGATTGGGATCAAGCGCACCCGATGTGTTGCCGTGTGCGCATTCGACATCGTCGGCATAGATTTCGAGTTCGGGCTTGGCGAAGACTTCTGCGCCGTCTTCAAGCAAGAGCGCTTGATGCTGCATATCCGCATCGGTGTGCTGACCGACGGTGCGCGGCACGTAGAACTTACCTTGAAAGACCCCTTGCCCGCCATCCAGAACAGCGCCCTTGGTGATTTGTCGGGTGACCGAGCTTGGCGCGCCATGGCGAACATGGCTGGTAAAGTCAGCGTGGAAGCCTTTGGCCGCCAGATAGGCGCCATTCAGCGTCGCGTGCGATTCACTGCCTTGATGGGTTAATCGCGTTTCGATCCGCGCAATCTTCGCGCCAAAGGCGAGCGCGGTTTGCGTGTAGGTCGCTGCCGCGCCGAGATTAACCACCGCCGTGATGGCTTTTGCTTCATCGGCGCTGCCCCGCTGCAAAACCGTGCGGCGAACATTGCCCCCGTCTTGGATACCGAATTCGATCAGGAAGGATGAGAACCCAACCCCGCCAATATGGCTTTCAATCAAGTCCAAGCTCGCACCGGGACGGACGATGACGGCGACACGGCCAAAGTTCGTCTCGTCACGATCACCACGCATGACGATATGGAGCGGGGTCTCTGTAGGCTCGGTCACTTCGATGATCAGCGTATCCAGTCCACCCACGCGACCTGCCAAAGCAGCGGTCATCGCACCGAGCGGAATGTCCTCTGCATTGCCGAGCGCTTGCGCGTCGAGCTGCTGGTGAAGCTTAACTCCAAAGGGCAGCACGTCTGGCAGGGTCACGCCCTGTGGTGTGAACTCAATCACAGGTCCATCAAATGTCGGAAGCGGCGTGGTTTCATTGTGAAACGCGGAAGCCTCCACTTGCGGAAGAGCGCTTTTAAAGTCCGTCCACTTCCAAGCTTCCATCCGGCGATGCGGCAAGCCGGTTTGGGCGAACGCATCGAAGGCGCGCTCGCGCTGCGCATTTTCAGGCAGCATCGCGTATCGCGCAATCAACTCAAGTTCGGCCGCGCCCGGTTTGTTTAACTTGTTTTTGAGGACATCGATCGACAGGGTCACTAGGCGGCTTCTCCCAAAACCCCATCATACCCTTCCGCTTCCAGCCTCAATGCCAATTCTGGTCCACCGGTTTTAATGATCTTGCCGTTCGCCAGAACATGCACTTTGTCAGGTTTGATATGATCGAGCAGCCGTTGATAGTGCGTAATCACGAGCATTCCGCGCTCTGTGCTCCGCAATGCGTTCACACCATCGGCCACGGTTCGAAGCGCATCAATGTCGAGCCCGGAATCGGTTTCATCTAGAATAGCAAATCTCGGCTCAAGCATCATCATCTGGAAGATCTCAAGCCGCTTCTTTTCACCGCCAGAGAAACCGACATTGAGGGGTCGCTTCAGCATATCAGGTGTTAGATTAAGCTTCTGGCCCAATTCGCGGGATTTCTTGATGAAATCCGGGGCTGAAATCTCGTCCTCACCGCGTAGTTTTCGCTGCGCATTCATAGCGGTGCGCACGAACGTCATGACCGGAACACCGGGGATCTCAACAGGGTACTGAAACGATAGAAATAGGCCCTTTGCCGCGCGTTCTTCTGGATCCATGTCCAGCAAGTCATCGCCCTCAAGCTTTGCGGTCCCGCCTGTGACCTCATAGCCATCCCGACCCGTTAGAACGTAAGATAGGGTCGATTTGCCGGCACCGTTCGGGCCCATAATCGCATGAACTTCGCCAGCAGGCACCTCAAGAGACAAACCATAAATAATGGTTTTTGCCTCGTCGTCCTCACCAACTGTGGCGGAGAGCTGATCCAAAACTAACATGGCCCGCATGTAGAACCGAATGGGCCAAATTCAAAGGGACAATTGCCGCACTCTAGGAGGAAATCCGCGCAAGATCGTCGTTTCGGGTCCCTCGCTCGCAAAACTTGAAAAACCACCGCACAATTCTTATTGTTTATCAATAAGGATTTGAAAAGGAGAACGAGTATGTGGTTGTTTTTGCTTTGGTGGTGTGTGGATGATCATCTTGCCAAAGCGCTTAATTCACCTGGTCTGGGAGAGCTGCCTATTTGGGTTCCGCTTATCCTCTCTTTGGCCTTCTCATTCACATTTAGTCGGTCCGTAAAAGACGGCTAACCTGCCCAATCTGCGCGATCCATACCTAGCAGATCTTGGCTCGATAGGGCTTCATCAAGGTCAATGTCCTTAATCAAAAGGTTCGCGATGAAGGCAAGGCTCTCCTCTTTGCCATGCACAACCCGTTTCAAGGCCGTATTGATCGGCGTCGCGACGCCTTGCGGACCAATCAAGACAAACGTGTCGAGTTCGGCGTCCCGGCCATAATGCTCAGCGAAGGCTGGATTTGCCGCTAAGAACGTATCAAATCGTTCCCAAAACCAGGTCTGCTCTGAATTCGCGCGGATGATTTGGCCGAGATACAAACCCGCGAACGTAACCGAATTCTCACCTCGCCCATCGAGCACCAGCGCTTCCCCGGCTCGGCCGACGTCTGACTGCAATCGGTTTACGGTGTGAACATCGGCCAACCAGCGATCAATTTCAGCAAGACTATCTAACGAATAGTCGAGTTTGGATTTCTCCAACCGGTTCGGCAGTAAGATGAGAGCATCGCCCTCTTGGCTCAAAAACTGCGCCATCGCGGCGTCAATTTGCGAGACCTCGGCGACGGGCTGTTCTTGCACAGCCCCGCCCGAACCGAGATAGTAACGCTCTGTTGCGGCTCCGTTGGTGCAGCCTGCCAGCACGATAGCTGCTGCCGTCACGCAAAAACGGGACAAATTCATCGATTTTCGTATCTCAGGCGACGTCATAGCTTAGACGACAGCAAATGACGTGCCGGCGATCAGGCTTATCCGACGCTGCCCTCAAGGCTGACTTTCAACAGGCTCTGAGCTTCTACCGCGAACTCCATCGGCAATTCTTGCAACACCTCTCGGACGAAACCATTGACAAGAAGCGCGACCGCTTCTTCCTCTCCAATCCCGCGTTGGCGGACATAAAAGAGTTGGTCATCTGCAAGCTTTGTGGTCGTCGCTTCATGCTCGAGCTGCGCATCAGCGCGGCGGTTTTCGACATAAGGCACCGTATGCGCACCGCACCGATCGCCGATCAACAGGCTGTCACACTGGGTGAAATTACGTGCCGCATCCGCTTTTTTGTGGACCGAGACCAAGCCGCGATAGGTGTTGTCTGACCGACCTGCGCTGATCCCTTTGGAAATGATCCGCGAGCGTGTCCGCTTGCCGAGATGGATCATCTTGGTGCCCGTATCGGCCATTTGTCGACCATTTGTGACCGCAATCGAGTAGAATTCGCCGACACTATCGTCGCCGCGCAAAACGCAGCTTGGATACTTCCAGGTCACTGCGGAGCCGGTCTCAACCTGGGTCCAGCTGATCTTTGAGCGCGCGCCGCGACAATCGCCACGTTTGGTCACAAAATTATAGATGCCGCCTTTGCCATTCTCGTCGCCGGGCCACCAGTTTTGGACGGTGGAGTATTTGATCTCCGCATCTTCAAGCGCAACGAGTTCAACCACAGCAGCGTGGAGCTGGTTCTCATCGCGCATAGGCGCCGTGCAGCCTTCCAAATAAGAGACATAGGCCCCTTTATCGGCAACAATCAGCGTCCGCTCAAACTGACCCGTATTCTCGGCATTCATTCGAAAATATGTGCTGAGCTCCATTGGGCAACGCACGCCAGGCGGGACATAGACAAACGTACCGTCCGAGAACACAGCACTGTTCAAGGTCGCAAAATAATTGTCCGACTGGGGCACCACGGTGCCGAGATATTTCTTCACCAATTCGGGATGCTCATGCACAGCTTCCGAAATCGACATGAAGATCACGCCAGCTTTCTTTAGTTCTTCGCGGAATGTCGTCGCCACGGAGACAGAGTCGAAGACCGCATCAACGGCCACTTTCGGGCGGTCACTATCGGTGCGCGCATCAATTGCGGTCGCTGCCGCGCCCTCGACACCGAGCAAAACCTCAGCTTCGCGAAGCGGAATGCCGAGCTTTTCATACGTCTCCAAGATTTCTTTCGGAACGTCGTCAATCGACTCATATTTCGCACCGGCCTTTGGCGCGGCATAGTAATAAATGTCTTGGTAATCGATGGGCTCGTAATTGACCATCGCCCAGTCTGGCTCGTCCATAGTCAGCCATCGCTCATACGCTTTCATCCGCCAATCGAGCAACCATTCAGGCTCACCCTTTTTGTCGGAGATAAATTTCACGATATCCGGGTTTAGACCCTTTGGCGCGTATTCTGTCTCAATCTCGGTTGAGAACCCAGCAGAATAGTTTTCAGACTCCAGCGCTTTCGCCGCTGCGACGGTCCCCTCGTCAATGCTGTCCTTAACTTTGACTTCCATCCGAGTATCCTCGACTTCCTCGATGCCGCTGAGACAATCCACAACGCTTACTGAAGCGCGTGTGCTCTATATGGCGCATTCAGGGCGGTTTTTCACCCCCTATCGGCAGGATCCGGCCGGAATGTCGCGCTTAGCTGGCAGGTGCCTTTTCCGCGACGGGGATCATCACTTCATTTCGCCGGAAGGGACCCGGTACATAAGGGGCGTCGTAGCCAGCATACCTCGCAGGCCCAATCGCTTCAAAGCCTTGACGATCGAGCCAATCCTCAAGCGCGCCATGTCTTTGTTCAAACGCCGCTTCGCGGCCAATGCCTGAGAACTTCACCGTCGCCATCAACTCGCCCGGAACCTCACGAATGGCAACATCCGGATTGTTCGGCACAGGCAGCGTGTCCATTGTAAACTCGCCCGGCATCACAAATGCGACTGTCCAGACATCATCTTCCATCGTCCGGGTAACCGGGGCCGTCATCGCGATTTTTTCAGATTTCACCCGAGTCACGGGCGCCGTCATTGCAATTTCAGAGCGCGCGGTATTGTTGCCAAAGATGAAATCCGCAAGGGGACGGAACCCAGAATTGCCCGCCCGGCGCATGTCGCCCGTGATTTCAACCTCAGCCACAATTGTCGGTTCATACTGACGGATTTCATACTTTCCGTCTTTTACGAGAGTCGTATGGGCCGGTTCTTCAGTCGCGTTCGCGGTCATCGGAAGTGTGGCGAGGATTGCAGTAGCGAGCACGATAAAGCGCATGGGATAAGCTCCTTTGTCATGCACTCTATACGACGTGATATAAAAAACGGATGACCCGCTTTTACCCGCGATGCAGCGCGCAGAGTTTGTTGCCGTCTGGATCGCGGAGATAGGCGAGATACATTCGTCCCGCGGGTTGTTCGCGCCAGCCTGGAGGGTCTTCAATTGAGGTGCCGCCCGCTGCCTCGCCCGCCGCGTGCCATGCGTCGGCCTGATCTGGGCTCTCCATAGCAAAGCCGATAGTCATGCCATTGCCGTGGGTACACGCCTCACCATCGATCGGCTTAGAGACCATGAAAACCCCGCCATTGTAGAGATAAATCAGCCGGCCTTTGGGGTCGGTGATACCGGGTTTGCCGCCCAGGGCCTGAAAGGTCGCATCGTAGAAAGCTTTGGCTTTATCGAGATCGTCAGACCCGACCATAATGTGACTGAACATGTTTCCTCCATCTAAGACCTGCTACGTCTTTGCATTGGCAGAAGTGAAATGAAAGATCATTTCGCGAGAGACTGACGAGACAAACGGCCCACACTCCCAGTCTCCGTGAAGCAAAACAAGCTCTAAGCCCGCCTCAGCGGCAATGGTTTGAATGCGATCTGACGTCATAAATCGGAGCGTGCTCTCTGAGGTGATCTGGCCATCCTGGAACTCATAATCCCAAGCAAAACTGAGATACTCTGGCGCGCGCGACGTATCAGTCATTCTGCGCGCGGCTCTGACCGGACCCGCTTGCGTGTTCATCTCATAATCGCGCGCCCATATCTGGTCCCAATCAATCGCCGGGTTACGCGATTCAAAGACCAGCCGTCCATCGGGTTTCAGATGGTTTGCCGCCCTGTTTAGCATCGCGGCCACTTGAGTGTCCGTGAGCAATACTTGGAAGGCGTGACCTGTCATCGTGATCAAATCAAATCTTCGATCCGATCGGAATGCTTCGGCCGTCTCTCTTTGCCAAATCACCTTGTTGGCAAGTGCCCCGCGCTGCGCCACGCGAAGCATTGCCTCAGAGGGATCAACACCGACAACACGATGCCCGCGCGCGGCATAAGCATGGCAGAGAAGACCTGTGCCACAGCCTAAATCGAGAATGTCCTGAGGAGGCGTCCCAGGTAATTTGAGATAGTAGTCACGGTCTTCTGAGCCCGCATTGCCAAGGTCATAGAGATCGGCAAGCCGCTGGTCTGAGAATTGGCGGTCCGGCATGACATCTGTCTCGCAGGTTAGGCCGATGCAGATTTCAGCACCCGCTCTGCGGCTTTCATCCATGCTGCTGCGGCCACGTCAAAATCCTCGGGCGCCGTGCCCCAACCGAAGCTCAAGCGAACCGCGCTGTCAGCGAGGTCATCTTCGACCCCCATCGCGGAGAGCACTAAAGACCGTTTCACTTTGCCGCTCGAGCAGGCCGAGCCAGACGAGACCGCGACGCCGCCAAGGTCCATCGCCATGACTTGCGTCTCAGCGCGAAATCCGGGAACTGCGAAGTTCGACGTCTGTGCGAGCCGGTCAACACCGCGACCAAACACCGTCACGCCCGCCTCGGAAATCAGCCGGTCTTCCATCCGATCCCGATATGGCGCGAGCGCTTGCAGTTTCGGCATATCGCGGATGGCCGCCTCCGTGGCAGCGCCAAATCCGGCTATCCCGCTCAAATTCTCCGTGCCGGATCGCAAAGAACGCTCTTGCCCGCCGCCAAAAAGAACGGGCTTCAGCGGTGCTCCGGACCGGACCCAGAGCGCGCCGACCCCCTGTGGCCCACCAACTTTGTGCGCGGATAAAGCAAGAAAATCGACCCCAAGCAGACCAACATTGACCATCACTTTGCCGAGTCCTTGGACCGCATCGCAATGGGTCAATCCGCCAGCATCTCGAATGAGCGCCGCAGCTTTGGCAACAGGTTGCAAAATGCCTGTCTCATTATTTGCCAGCATCAATGCCAAAACCGGCTGACCATCGCGCGAGGAGTCCCAGCGATTGAGCCGATCGCTCAACCAATCGAGATCTAGACGCCCATCGGCGGTGACATAAGCGGTTTCAACCGCCACGCCTGCAAAGCCCGCGTTCTTCGTGACCGCTTCATGTTCAATCGCCGAGACCAGGAGCGTGCAGTTTCCATCGAGCTGCGCGACCACGCCGTAGAGCGCGAGCGCGTTGGCTTCGGTGCCACCGCTGGTGAAAATGACATCCTGCGCACGCGCCCCAATCGAAAGCGCCACTTGACCGCGTGCTGTTTCCAAGAGTTTGCGCGCCGCGCGGCCCGGGCCATGCACGCTCGATGGGTTCGCGCCCACGTCTAGCGCATCCAGCATGGCTTGCTTGGCTTCCGGACGGACCGGTGCTGTTGCGTTATAGTCGGCGTAGATCATGCTGCCTGATATAATCTTTTAGCAGCGAAGCAACCATCGATGTGGAGCAAAAGTTCTAGACCGAAACCTTGACTTTTTT
>JBCBQS010000013.1:0-22375 GCA_039820085.1 Pseudomonadota bacterium | reverse complement strand
CGCCAATTTACAGCCCTCTCCAGCGACTCTTCAATCCGCCGAGCCAGTACGATGGCCCCACGATATTGGGTCTCTGGCAGCGTAATGCAGATGTGTTGAGCATCAAGCCGCGCGGCAAGGTCTGTGTCGCGCAAGAGGACTTTAATCTTTCGCGCCACCGCGCGCAGGTCCTCATTATCTTTTAAGTCGATTGAGACGACGCAAAGCGGCGTTGCTAACTCGTCGGCTTGATCCATCTGCGCTTGCAAATGCGTTTCTAGGTATGCACGGGAGACCAATCCCGTTGCTTGATCCTGAGCCATTGAGGCGAGCCCTTTGACCGGCTCTGCTTGTAAACCGGGCGCAACACAAAGCCCTTTGAGTTGGGCGGCGACGAGGTCTAAGTCGTTTCCGAGGTCGAGTATCTGATCCGCTTGAGCGAGCGTGTTTCGATCCAGCTTTGCGGAGAGCCCAGGCGCCAGCAACACAACCACGTGCGGGGCTTGCACTAAGGGCAAGCGTTTGACGCGGGCGAGCAGCTTGACCGCTTCATCATCTGGCGCGCTCGGGCACAAAGCGAGAGTTTTGAACCGGCCACTTTCAAGATAGTCCTCGGCGGTCAAATGACTGATCGCTGCGACCAGGCTGATATCAGCTGCTTTCAGACTCGATTTCAGCGCGTTCAAAAACGGTGCGTCATTTCCGAGCCACAAGACACGCGCGCGCTGAGTTGATCGGTTTGCACTCGGACTGGAGCCAATCTTTTTAAGGGTTTCCCCCCGCAGTTTGATTTCTCGTCTGCGCTGCTGTTCGCGGCGGCGAATGGCAATCCGCGCGGGCAAAGATGCGATCTGTCCAATATCGGTCAGATGAATGTTGCTGCGATCGGGCGGACGGGCGTCGCGTCCCAGCGTGATGATAAGCCTTAAATCGCGATCATCGACATCTAAGGACCGGGTGAGAAGATCAATCAGCGCTGGGGCCGAGTCTGGCGGTATATATGAACCGCGGACGGGGACGGGCCTAATCCCAGCCTGGCGCAGCCGCGCTTGGAGCATTTCCAATCTCGGACTCTCAGAAACCACGTGGATTACGGGTGCATCGAAGCTCTGTTCGTTCAGCATCATCTTGTCCCTCGGTCGACGTAGCGTCAGCCCTTTTCTTTGCGCCCTTGAGTCTTAAGGTCTGGTTGATTGTGAGCGCAATTACGACTCATTAGGAGGAAAATCAGATGGCTCAGGGACCCCTTTCCGGCGTCAAAATTATCGAATTCGCGGGCATCGGACCCGGTCCATTTTGTGGCATGCTGCTCAGCGATATGGGCGCAGATGTGGTTCGAATTGATCGGGCTGGGAACCCCCGTCCCGGCAATCCAGCAGATGTGATGAGCCGTGGCCGACGTTCGATCGCGCTTAACCTAAAAGATGAAGATGATCGTGAAACAGCGCTGAAATTGCTGGAAAAAGCGGATGGGTTGATCGAGGGTTTTCGCCCAGGCGTGATGGAACGCAATGGGCTCGGTCCAGATGTCGTTTTGGCGCGCAATCCGAAGCTGGTCTATGGGCGGATGACCGGATGGGGCCAACACGGCGCGCTTAGTCATTCGGCCGGTCACGACTTGAACTACATCGCCATTACTGGGGCGCTGCACGCGATGGGCTATAAAGACGGACGTCCGCGTCCACCGCTCAACCTAATTGGCGATTATGGGGGGGGAGCGCTGTATCTTGCGATGGGGCTACTCGCAGGGATTATCAATGTGAAGAATGGCGGCGAGGGCCAAGTGATTGACTGCGCTATGTCTGATGGGGCTGCGTCCTTGGCGACCATGTTCTATGGCATGCGCGCCATGGGCGTTTGGACGGATGACCGCGAAGCCAATCTGCTCGATGGTGGGGCGCATTTCTACGACACTTACGAATGTGCAGATGGGAAATGGGTCTCCATCGGATCGATCGAGCCACAATTCTACGCCTTATTGGTCGAGAAAGCAGGCCTTACAGATCCTGAATTCCAAGCCCAGATGGATCGATCCAAATGGCCGGATTTGAAGGATAAGCTCATCGCCGTGATGAAGACCAAAACACGCGATGAATGGTGCGGGATTATGGAAGGCACGGACATTTGCTTCGCACCTGTCCTTTCGATGGCGGAAGCGCCGACCTATAAACACAATGTTGATCGCGGCACGTTTGAAACCATTGACGGCGTCGTTCAACCAGGACCCGCGCCTCGCTTTTCAAAAACGCCGGGGGCCATTCAAGGCAAACCGGCCGGAATCGGTGAGCATCAAGAAGATGTGCTCAAAGACTGGGGAATCGCGTAAACGCGACGATCGGTAACTCAAAATACGGACGGAGAGCGGAATGGGTGCACTTCCCGGAACAACGGGGCGTCGGCGGCTTTATCTTATGCGGCACGGTTTTGTCGATTATACATCCCCCGAAGTGCGGGCTGCTCAAGATCCATCAATTGCATATTTGACGGAGACCGGACGCGAAGAAGCGAAGTTTGCAGGCATCGCTTTGTCGGATGTTCCGCTGGATATCGCTTTTCATACCGGGCTGCGCCGGACGCAGGAGACCGCTGAGATTGTGCTCGCCCAACATGATCTTGAAGCGCCCGAGCTCGAATTTGAAGGCCGGTTTCAAGAATTACGGTCTGGTCAGTATATCGATTTCAAGTCCGCCGAGCATTTGGCCGCGACGATGACGTTTCAGTTTGAGCGAGCCGGCGAGCCCGGAGCGACGTTTCTCGATGGCGGGGAAAAGTTCTCTGATGCGATGATCCGAATTGAAGACGGATTGAGGGGATTGCTCTCACGCCCGGGTTGGGCGTCCGCGCTGCTCGTCGCACACGAAGTGGTCAATCGAATGATCCTTGCTTGGGCGATTGGCGCGCCGCTCGGATCAAGTGCGGGCTTCGAACAAGACACGGGCTGCATCAACATTATCGATTTCGACCTTGTCCCAGACGAGCAAGGCGATACGCGAATCGAACGCGCCATGATCAAAGCGGTGAACCTGACGCCTGCCAACTATTTGAAGAATGGCATGAACCTGCGCTCTTTGGAGGCGATTTTTACTCGCGCGTCTGAATAGCTGTTCAGAAAACCCTCGCTTTGGGGGAGAATTATGAACGGAATATGAGATCACGCTCCGTCTGCGTTCATATTGATTCAGGTAAAACATACAGGTCGCCAGGGAGATCGCCTTTTGCGGAAGACCTGACGACGTCCTTCTTGCTTGACCTTGGCCGTTCCTTAGGGACGGCCTTTTTTTTGAACAATTTCTTCGGCCCGGGCCATGGCTTTGCTCATGCTTTCGTCGAGGCGAGCGCGAAGTGTTTCGCGATCCTCGTCCTTGTTCGGAATGATCGCGTCGCCAAACACCAAAGCGCCGCGGGTAAACGGGTAGGGGATACGAAACCGGTCCCAAGTGTTGAGGCGTTTCCTTGGCGCGGACACGATCGCATATGGCAGGATTGGTGCGCTTGCCCGTTGCGCCATGATGATTGGTCCATTCTGCGCGATCTCCGCTGGCCCACGCGGTCCATCGGGTGTGATGCATATCCCGCCACCTGTTTTGAGAATCCGTAGCGCCTCTGCAAGGGCTTTCACGCCGCCTTTATCCCGCTTTTTCCGCTTATGTGTTGATGATCCGCGTACCGCTTCAAGCCCAAGATGTTTGATCGCTTTGGCGACAGGTTCGCCATCTCTCGACAAGGAGATCAGCATCGCCGAACGGGTTTTTTGGCGCGGCCATTTGCGGATGATGCGGTTCCAACCGGATGGCAGCAACAGAATTGTCGAATGCCAGGCGGCGACGATAATACTTGGATATCCAAGCCAGACTTTCAGGGCCTCTTCATCGCCCTCGACGGACCATCGAATGGTGCGATTGCACAAAGCCATATAGGCCCAAATGATCCAGCCCAGAAAACTGGTCACAATCGCGCTACGCAGGATGGATTTCATCCCGCAGTCTGTAGCGATGATTGGCGAATGCGCAAAGAGTGTCGATACAGAAACGCCCAGCTCGAACCAACGAACTGGGCGCATCTTCATGATTTTTAATGTCGGTCAGTGCTTATGGCACGAAAACCGTGTAGACGACGGCGGCTTCGATTTCGCCCGCGCCTTGTGATAGATCGTACGCGCCACCCGCACCAAGCGTGTAGGTCGCGTCGAACCGGACAGATTGATCCACGATAGAGCCGGTCGCAGCGGCGGTGCGTCGATCGCCTTGGAACACTGGTGTTGCCGTGTTGAGCTCGGACAAGTCAGCAATCGCTGGGAAGGTTCCATTCGGGTTTTGAGCGCTTCCGCCAAACGTAATTGAGCCATCCGTACCATTGACCATGACGTCGAGATCATAGCCGATCGTGTCGAGGTCAAAGTCGCCGCTTTGATTCTCAACAGACGCCTGTCCGTTAATGCTAAAGGCCGTGTTTGAAGCGACATAGAAGCTCGAATTGTAAGTCAGCGCTTGGCCAGACAGGGATGCACCATCGACGTTGAACGCGCTAAACCCTGATGGGCTCTCCGTATTGATGGTCTCGAAGGTCGTGCTTCCATCATCAAGTTCCAAAACAGTGCCCAGCCCGACAGATGTTGACGAGTCGCTGGTTGGGGTCAGGGTTCCGGTGACAACCGTCCGACCGTCGACGGCCGTACCACCGATCAAGTCGGTATCAGCGCTGGCGGCATCATCATTGATAATGAAGTCTG
This sequence comes from Pseudomonadota bacterium, assembly GCA_039820085.1. Taxonomy (GTDB): domain Bacteria; phylum Pseudomonadota; class Alphaproteobacteria; order Caulobacterales; family Hyphomonadaceae; genus Henriciella. The sequence goes on along the minus strand of JBCBQS010000013.1, from coordinate 17,667 downwards.
TTGCGATTGGCGCGCCGCCCGCAACCGTATTATCTGAAGCCCAAACGATGACGACACCGAGGACTTTGAAGTGTGGTCGATCGACGATAGATGCGTGGGCAGGGGCGATGGCAGTTGTGCTCATAGCCAAAGTAACACCTGCGAGAAGCAGTTTGCGAAAGCTCATTAATTTAATCTCCATGACAGTGCAGCACGATGGCTGCGGATCGGGCCTTTTGACCTCGTGATCCTGGTGTCTCACAAAATGGCTTATATTGAGCTAAAGCGCTGACGGAATTTGTGGTTGTGGATTAACGTGTCGTTAGACCGGCGCGTCTGGCTTGTCTGCAAGCTCAGCATATCGCCCGCCATGATAGACCAATGGCATGGCGTCTGGATCAGAAGCAAGGCGGTGAACCTCAGCAATGAATAGGATATGGTCACCTGCCGGGTGCTTGGCGTAAGGCGAGCACTCGAGGCGCGCGGCACAGTCTGGAAGGAGCGGGACGTCTCGGAGTCCTGTCTCAATTGAAAGGCCCGAGAACTTATTTGTGCCCGAGGTCGCAAAACGTTGCGACAGAGCCGCTTGATCGTCTCTTAGAATATGCACGGCAAACGCATTGGCTTGACGGAAAGCGTCGAGGCTTCTCGCGTTCAATCCAATCGACCATAGGATCAAAGGTGGATCGAGTGAGACAGAGTTAAATGAGTTTGCTGTGATCCCGACAGGGGCTCCATCGGCATCGCGAGCGGTGATCACCGTTACTCCCGTAACGAATAGGCCCAGCGTGTCTCTGAATGTTCTAAGATCAAAACTCATGGGCCTCTATGTGACCTGTTTTCTGTCTGGGTCCAGCAATAGTCTGCGACCGTCCCGTTATTTCTGCACTTTGGACAATTGTGTAGACAGTTCCATCGAGATTCGGCGTGACTTCTGATGCGCGGATAGGAAAAACCGATCTTCGAATCGGAAAATGATCGCATTCGCGTTATAGTATAACTAGAACACCTGCGGAACACGCGGAAGACGTGACGCCAATTATTATGCAATTGCGAATAGAAGGTATGCATAATCGCTAAAAATTGTATGAGTAAGAGATTTTTGGCGGAATTCGTTAACAAATATGGCGATCCTGCGACCAGAATAAACACGGCATATTTATTAGGTTTTAGACGCTTTTGTGACGCTTTGTTGTAAACTATTTTATTTATGAACAGCTGTTCATTATGAATGGTTGTTCATCTTAAAAACTAATCGAAAATTCACCCAAACAGGGGGTTGTATGTCGGTTATGTAACATGCATCTAGGGACCGTTCAGAGCGGGCAGCAAGCCCCAGAATGCAGTGAAGGACATCTTTTAGCAGTCGCCAAACGAACATCTGCAAAAGGCGACATCCAAGATGTGGAGAGTGAGATAATGAAAGACTGGTGTAACACCGACGGCGCTCGCCGTCTCAAGGACAAAATTGCCGAATATTGGGCCGACCGTGGCTATGAAGTGGAGGTCGATCTGGTCGACGCTGGCTTCGTTCCTGCCATGCGTAGCGCGCGAACAGACGTTCGCAGCAATATGGTCAACGGCATGCCGCGCCGCAAACTCGTGAATGTAAACGAGGTGCGCAGCGAGTACCGTCCAGATTAATCCAACTGCGCAAGCGCTGCGATCGCTTGCGGCATCTCTCGCCAGTGAGAGATCGATTGGAGGGGCTCATAGGGTTCGGCAGAGAGAGTGCCGTATCCAAATGAGACGAACACGAAAGGCAGTCCGGCATTCCGGGCTGCTTTTTCGTCTGTCCAAGCATCGCCCACCATAATTGCACGATCGATTGTTCCTTGCGCGCGTCTTACGGTTTCCTCGATGTGGGTGCCATCGGGCTTTTTGACCGCGAGCGCGTCGCCGCCAACGATCGCATCGAAGTATTGCGTCAAACCCAAACCGTCCAACACGCTTTCTGCGAGCCTTTGCGCTTTATTCGTGCAAACGCTCAGTGTCGCTCCGGACGCGCAAAACTGATCGAGTGAAGCCACACATGCGTCAAACGGAACGCTCTGATCCGTGATGTGAGCGACGTAATAGTCTAGAAAAGCCGGCCATAGCGTTTCAGCGATCTCAGTCTCATCAATCTGTGCGCCATGATAAGATAAGCCCTTGCGGATCATCGCTTTTGCGCCATCCCCGATCATCATCCGGACACTGTCGAGGGGCACCGGCGCGAAGCCCTTTTGCGCTAGAGCGTGATTCAATGCGGCGTGGAGGTCCGGTGCTGTATCGATCAGCGTGCCGTCGAGATCAAAAACCAGCGTCCATCCTGACAAATCACTGCCCATCACATATGTGTCCTCGCTGATTAAGGCTCGCTTCGACTCAGAACATGCTCTAGGGCAAGCACAAACGTTTCGCGAGGGATATTAGCATGGCCAAACGTGCGGCAATCATTTTGGCGGCAGGGCAGGGCACGCGGATGCGCTCAGCGCGACCCAAGGTGCTGCATATGGTCGGCGGTCGCCCGATGGTCGATTGGTCGGTTGCGCTCGCGCATGCGGTTGGGTGTGAGCAAGTGATCGTAGTGTGCAGTCCAGATGGTCAAGCCGTTCAGGACCACGTTGCAGCGACGCTGGGCGCGGGCGCGATCGCCATTCAAGACCCGCCGCTGGGCACCGGTCACGCTGTGCTTGCGGCCCAACCGGCATTGAAAGACTTCGAGGGTGAGCTGGTCGTCCTTTATGGCGACACGCCGCTTATTCCCGTGAGCGCGATCAACGCTCTCTTTGCGGAGCTTGGGCGCGGCGCTGCGGTCGGTGTGCTGGGCTTTGAGGCGGTTGATCCTGGCGCATACGGTCGCTTGATCACGACCGAGACGGACGACCTCACTGCGATTGTTGAGGCCAAAGATGCGAGCCCAGAGCAATTGGCTGTGCGGTTTTGCAATTCTGGCGTTATGGCGGCACCTGCGCGGCTTATGTTCGACATGCTTTCAAATGTCTCCAATGAAAACGCAAAGGGCGAGTACTATCTCACCGATGTGGTCGGACTTGCCCGGGACGCCGGACATACGTGCCGCGCGGTCGCCTGCGATGAGGCGGATGTTTTAGGCGTAAATTCAAGAGTTGAATTGGCCATGGCGGAACGCGCATTTCAAGTCAGAATGCGCAATGCTCTACTGATTTCAGGTGTCACCATGACGGCCCCGGAAACGGTGTTTTTCAGCCATGATACGGCAATCGAGCCGGATGTTACGATAGAGCCAAATGTCATCTTCGCGCCTGGTGTGACTGTGAAAAGCGGCGCGCGTATTCGTTCCTTTTCGCATCTCGAAGGGACGCAGGTCGCGGAGAACTGCGAGATAGGACCTTATGCGCGTTTGCGACCTGGGGCGTCGCTTGAGGAAGGCGTCAAGATCGGGAACTTTGTCGAGGTTAAAAAGACCCATCTCGGCCAAGGCGCAAAGGCCAATCACCTGTCTTATCTCGGCGATGGCGAAGTGGGTGCGGGCGCGAACATCGGGGCTGGTACGATTTTCTGTAACTATGACGGGTTTCTGAAATACCAGACCAAAGTGGGCAAGAATGCCTTTGTTGGCTCAAACTCTTCCTTGGTCGCGCCGGTAACGATTGGCGACGGGGCATTTGTTGGGTCGGGATCAGTCGTAACCAAAGATGTTGAAGCGAATGCGCTCGCTGTTGCCCGCGGGCGTCAAATGCAGAAGTCCGGCTGGGCGACGAGCTTTAGAGATAAAATGGCGGCGATTAAAGCGGCTAAGAAAAAAGCCTAAGAGAGACACCAGATGGCCAATGAACTCGAAAAAGAGAATGCCGCTCAAGCGGCGATGGACTTCGTTGAAGATGGCATGACGATTGGCCTTGGAACCGGCTCTACGGCGAAGTTCTTCGTTGAGTTCTTGGCCGAGGACATTTCTGAAGGTCTGGTTGTGCGAGGGGTGCCGACAAGCGAGCAGACGCGCCGGTTGGCGGAGTCGCTCGGAGTCCCGCTGGTCGATGTCGAGCAAGTCGATCGCATTCATCTCACGGTCGACGGCGCCGATGAAGTCGATGAGCAAGCGCAGCTGATCAAAGGGGGAGGCGCGGCCTTGCTGCGCGAGAAAATCATCGCCAATGCCAGCGATCTGATGATTGTGATCGCCGATAGCTCTAAGCATGTCGATATGCTTGGCCAGTTTCCGCTTCCGGTGGAAGTGACACCCTTTGGCTACACGATTACCGCTAAGAAAGCCTATGACGCCTTGAAGAAAGCCGGTGTCTTAAAGCCGATGATCAAGGTGCGCACCGGGCCGGGACACAAACCCATTGTTACAGATGGCGGCAACTTCATTCTTGATTGTTCGTGCGGGACCATCCCTGACGCGCCGCTGGCGGCAGCGCTCCTGTCGAACATTCCCGGCGTTGTTGAACACGGATTGTTTATCAATCTCGCCCGCACCGTGATTATTGGGGCTGAAGACGGCGCCACTATATTCGAGTACTAGGCGCGCCGACTGGCTGAACACAAACACACTCAAAATACCTTAGGGACCGCACAATGGCAGACCACTCTTATGACTATGACCTGTTCGTCATTGGCGGCGGATCAGGCGGCGTTCGGGCCGCGCGAATTTCGGCAGGTCACGGCGCGAAAGTCGGTCTCGCAGAAGAGTACCGCATGGGAGGCACATGCGTGATTCGCGGCTGTGTTCCAAAAAAATTCATGGTCTACGCGAGCGATTATGGCCGCAAACTCAAAGAAGCCCAGAAGTATGGTTGGGACGTAAAAGTCGGTGCTTTTGATTTCTCAGGCTTCATGGCCAATTTACATGCTGAGGTCGATCGTTTGTCCGGTATCTATATGAGCGGTCAGGTCAATGCCGGCGTCGATGTATTCGAGGAGCGCGCGGAATTCATCGACGCGCACACGCTTAAGCTGGTCAAGAGCGGTAAAACGATCACCGCTGACAAGATCTTGATCGCGGTCGGTGGATCGCCTTGGCGGCCGTCGCCTGAAGAGGTTCCGGGCGTTGAGCACACAATCACGTCCGACGGTGTGTTTCAGCTCAAAACCCTGCCCAAGCACATTGTGATTGCGGGCGGCGGTTACATTGCGTGTGAATTTGCTCACGTTTTTGCCGGGCTGGGTGTGGAGACCTGTTTGGTCTATCGCGGGGACACTGTTCTCAATGGCTTCGATATGGATGTTCGAACCGCGGTGCATGAAGGTCTAAAAGAGGCAGGCGTCCGCGTTATCACCAATACGATCTTTGAATCGATCAAAAAAACCGATGATGCTGAACGCCCACTGCATCTGACGCTCACCAATGGCGTCACCCTGGATGCCGACGTGATTATGATGGCGGTTGGACGACGCCCGCACACGGTGGGTCTCGGGCTCGACGCCGCAGGGGTCTCAATCGGTGAGCGTCATGAGATCGTCGTTGATGAATATTCCCGCACCAGTGTTGAAAATATTTTTGCGGTCGGAGATGTTACGCGCCGCGCCGAGTTAACCCCGGTTGCCATTCGCGAAGGGCACGCCTTTGCGGATACTGAGTTTGGCAATGCGCCCCGCACCTTTGATCACGAAAATATTGCCACCGCTGTTTTTACGCAGCCAGAGGTTGGCACGGTCGGGCTCGCTGAGCATGAAGCGCGTCGTAAGTACGGTGCGGTTGATGTCTACAAAACCAAATTCCGACCGATGAAGAACATGCTCAATGGCAAAATTGAGCGTGTGTTTATGAAAGTGGTGGTGCGCCGAGAAGACCAAGTTGTGGTTGGCGCACATATCGTGTCACCAGACGCCGGCGAGATGATCCAAATGCTCGGCATCGCCGTCAAAATGGGCGCGACGAAACAGCAATTTGATGAAACCTGCGCGGTGCACCCGACCATCGCCGAAGAGATTGTGACACTTCGGACAAAATCCTAATCGGGTTGAGCGTGCTTTAAATTGAGAAACTGGTCCCGCAGCCGCATCCAGCCGTTGCATTAGGATTGTTGATCTTGAAAGCTGCGCCGATCAGCTCGGTTGAGAAATCAATTTCTGAGCCTGCCATGAATTCGAGACTCATTTCATCAACGAGCACACTGACACCGTCGCGGGTCACCACAAGATCGTCGTCATTGGCGGTATCATCCAAATCGAACTTGTAGGAGAATCCAGAGCAGCCGCCCCCTTCGACGGAAACCCTTAAGTAGGACTTATCCGGTTGTTTGGCCAGAATCGCTCTAATGCGATTGGCGGCTGATTCAGATAAAGTGACATTGCTCATGAGCGCTAAGATAGTGACCCCAGACATTCCTGAAAAGAGGGTAGTTTTCGCGACGCATTGGGAAAAGTCGCGCGGCCGTTTCATTGAGGAGCCGCATTCCGCCACCCGAACGCCGTTTCAGCGTGATCGCGACCGCATTATTCATGCTTCTGCTTTCCGGCGTTTGAAGCAGAAAACGCAAGTCTTTGTCGCCCATGAGGGGGACCATTACCGCACGCGACTCACCCATTCGCTCGAAGTGGCGCAAATCGCGCGCTCAGTGGCGCGGACTTTGGGGCTGGACGAGGACTTAGCCGAAGCGATGGCGCTCGCACATGATCTTGGGCATCCGCCATTTGGACACGCTGGCGAAGACCAACTCGATGAGTGCATGCAGGACTATGAGGGCTTTGATCATAATGCTCAGACCTTGCGGGTCGTAACTCGGCTTGAGGATCGGTATCCAACCTTTGACGGCCTAAACCTGACTTGGGAAATGCTTGAAGGCTTGGTGAAGCACAATGGCCCTCTCATTACGGCGGACAATTCCATCGCGGATTTGCCGGCCGCGTTTCGCGATTTTCCATGGCTCGAAGAGCTTGAGCTCGATCAATTCGCGGGTCCAGAAGCGCAAGTCGCAGCGCTCGCGGACGATATCGCCTACAATAATCACGACATTGATGACGGCGTGGCCGCGCGACTTTTCAGCATCGAGGATTTGCTCGAATTGCCGCTGGTCGGCGATATTTTTCGAGGCGTGCGCCAGGACTATCCCGCGCTTAACCAGAAAAAGACCGTAGGCGAGGCTGTGCGTCGCCTCATCGGGCATTGGATTGATGATCTCACAGCGGAAACGCGCCGGCGGGTGGAAAAATACAAGCCGCAGAGCGCCGAGGACGTGCGCGCCTTGCCCGAACCCCTCGTCGCGTTTTCAGAAGAGCTCGACCGTGATCAGCGCGCGCTGCGAGCATTCCTCTACGAGCGCATGTATAAGCACTACAAGGTCAATCGTATGCGGTCACAAGGCAAGCGGATCCTCAACGAGCTGTTCGAGTTATTCATGGCGGAGCCTGAGACTTTGCCAGATCTATGGCGGCGCGACGCTGAGCAAGCCACACCTGAGAGACAGGCCCGATTGGTCTGCGATTATCTCGCAGGCATGACGGATAATTACGCGATCGAGTTGCACCGACGCCTCTTCAGCATGGAAAGCATGCTCTGAGCCGCAATAAGGCCTCAAGATTCAGGCATCGTTAACAAAACAAGCCTATCTGTTAACGTTACTATTGATGGCAGGGGTGCGTATGAGTCGTGCAAAACAAGAGCCTGACTATGATTTTGGGCCTTATGAAGATGAATATCGCGGGTTTGACATTCGCGACGATGAAACCGGTCGAGGGCCATTAATCCTGGTGCTCGCGTTGGGCGTATTGCTGATTTTTGCAGGCGTTGTCTGGAACACGTATCGTCAAGGCGTGCGCGCCACTGAGGGCGGTTTGCCCATCATTGCGTCCGATGAGACCCCATTCAAGCGGGCGCCCGACGAGCAAGGGGGTCTTGAGGTCGCTGGACAGGACAAGGCCTATTACGACTCCATGGACGGCATGGGAGATCCTGCGCTCCAAAACGTAGCGGCACGTAACCCGATTGACATACGCCGCCGCGATCCTGTGCTTCAAGGGGGGCCTGCCGCTTTGCCTCCGATTGAGGAAGAGCCAGAAACACCGTCGCGGATCATCTATGCAGAGGCCGAAGGCGCGTCTCGAACCATTGTGGAAGAAGATCAGCCGATCCAAATCGCATCCGCGACAACGGCATTACCGGCCGTCGAATCGGCGCTTCCAGCGGTCACAGAGTATGAAACGGGTGCGGCTGATGTCGGGTCGCGCTTTGTGTCTAACGGGGCGTTCCAAGTGCAATTGTCGGCTCTGCGATCAGAAGATGCCGCGCAAGCAGCGTGGACACGGTTCCAGAACACGGCGCCAGATCTCTTTTCAGGCGCAAATCTCGATATTCAGCGGGCCGATCTTGGGGCGCGAGGCGTGTTTTATCGCCTGAGAATCGGGTCGTTTGAGGACCGAAGCGCTGCATCGGGATTTTGCGATGACGTAAAAGCAACTGGTAAAGACTGCATGGTCGTCGCAAAGGCAACTGGATGAGTCTTTCTGCGTGCATCACCAGCGTTTCTGGCCCAGCTCTTTTAGAAGAGGAGCGGGCCTTTCTGCGTGAGGCACAGCCCTGGGGCGTGATCTTAATGGGGCGTTCGTGCGTGTCGCGCGAGCAGGTGAGCGCCCTGGTGAGCGAGATCAAAAACGCGCTCGGACGCGATGCTTTGATTTTTATTGATCAAGAAGGCGGACGCGTTGCCCGTTTGAAAGCCCCGGAATGGCCGAAATTCCCCGCTGCTGGCGTTTATGGCGAAATGTTTGAGGCTGCGCCTGACATCGCAATTGAAGCCTGCCAGCTTGGCCATCAGCTTATGGGGCAGGAACTCTATCAGCTCGGTATCCGCGCTGATTGCGCACCGTGCTGTGATCTTCGCCAACCCGACACGCATGACGCGATTGGCGATCGGGCGTTTGGTGACACAGTAGACGCGGTCACGCGACTTGCCCAAGCCGCGCTCGGTGGGCTGGCAATGTCTGGCGTTGTGGGCGTGGTAAAGCATATGCCCGGACAGGGGCGCGCGACAGCTGACACCCATTATGATTTGCCTTCTGTGAGCGCAAGCGTAGCAGACGTGCACGATGATCTGGCGGTTTTCGAAGCGATTGCAGACCAAGTGCCCATGGGCATGACGTGTCACGTGATTTTTGAGGCTTTTGACCCACACTTGCCGACAACCATCTCACCAACCGTTATTTCTGAGGCCATTCGCACGCGAATCGGATTTCAAGGGCTGTTAATGACGGATGATCTGGGGATGGATGCTTTGGGAGGGTCCCTCGCAACACGTGGCGCGAAAGCCCTCGCGGCGGGGTGCGATGTCCTGTTGCATTGTTCCGGCTTTGTAAAAGATCCGGTCGCGATCCTGAAAGAAATGGAAGAGGTCGCAGATGCGGCGGGCACACTATCAGGGATCGCTCTTGAGCGCGCCAGTGCAGCGGAAACCGCTTGCCAGGCACCTATCGAGTTTGATCAAAACGCGGCTTCGGCGCGTTTTGGTGAACTGATGGCGAAGATGGAAGCGAGGGCGTAAGCGTGGAATTGGTCTCCAACGATCTTGTTCAACTCGATGATGATGTCGAAGCCGATGAGGTCTTTTCGATTGACGTCTCGGGCTATGAAGGCCCGCTTCACCTTTTGCTCGATTTGGCGCGCAAGCAGAAAGTCGATTTGCTCCACGTCTCGATCCTCGAGCTCGCGACCCAATATTTAGGCTTCATTCAAGCCGCGCAGGACAAACGGATCGATCTGGCGGCAGATTATCTGCTTATGGCGGCATGGCTCGCCTTCTTGAAGTCTCGCCTTCTCCTGCCGAAACCGAAAACCAATGGCGAAGGCGAGGAATGCGCTGAAGACGACGCCCTGAAGCTTGCCTTCAGACTGAAGCGGCTCGATGCCATGCGTGAGGCTGGTGAAGCGCTCATGGATAGCAATATTCTTGGACGCGATGTGTTTCTCAGAGGCATGCCCGAGCAACCAACAGTCGTGAAAACGACCGAATATGATACGACGCTCTATCACTTGATGCACTCGTTCGGATCGATCAGGCAGCGCAAAGCCAAAGAAGCCCCGCACACGTTCGAGAACCAATTCGTCCTGCCGCTTGAGAGCGCGCGCGATAATCTGCGCTCGCTCAGTCCAAAACTGAAAGAATGGGCGAGCTTGGAAGATATTCGCCGTCAGATGACGAATGTCGACCCAGACGTCCCGCCAAAGTCTGTTACGGCGAGTGTGTTCTCCGCGACGCTCGAACTCGCACGCGATGGCGATGTGGACGTCCGGCAAGATCAGCATTTCGGACCGCTCTATTTGCGCAGCATAACACCACAACAAGAGGGGATGACCCCATGACCAAAGTCGAATCGTCTGTCCCGATTGAGGATGCGCCAGAGGATATCCGCCGCGCAGTTCAGCAACTTTCTTTTGCCTATAAGCGATCTGCAGAGACGCTTTATGAAGCGGAAGACGATGCCATGGCAGAAGCGGTGCGCCGGGCAGAGGCGATCTTGTTCGCGGCAGGTCAGCCTATCGAAGCCGCTGAAATCGCAGAAGTTCTTCCACAAGGCGTCGATGTGCCGGCCGTCTTGATGACCCTAAAATCAACCTATGCGCAGCGCGGCGTGAACCTCGTTGAAGTGGCGGGCAAGTGGCGGTTCCAGACGGCAGACGATCTCGACTATCTTTTTGTCGAAGAGCGCCACGAACAAAAGTCACTTTCACAGGCCGCTTTGGAGACGCTTGCCATTATCGCCTACGGTCAGCCTGTGACGCGTGCTGAAATCGAGGCGGTGCGCGGCGTTGCGGTGTCCAAAGGGACCATCGATGTTTTGATGGAAGCCGGCTGGGTTAAAATCAAAGGGCGCCGCAAAACACCCGGACGTCCGGTTACTCTTGGAACAACTGAAAAATTCCTCGAGCATTTCGGCTTAGAGAGCTTGGATGTGCTTCCAGGGCGCGCGGAACTAGAGGCAGAGGGCTTGCTGTCTGATGTGATCCCGGACGGCTTCTTCGCTGACGGGTCAAGCATGCATAATGAGGCCGAAGACATGGGGTCTGAGGACAATTCCGAAGAAAATGCTGACTTTGTCACCGATTTTATGGGTGATGAAGAAGAGGTCCATTAGCGATTTGTCGCTATGAAAGCTCTGCCATACCATTGTAAGCGAGGGTCTGGCGCGTTATCTCAAAGAGACGGATAGGAGATAAATCATGGCCCCTAGTTGGATGCAGCTATTGCTCGTTGCCGTAGTCGCACTGTTGATTTTCGGCGGGCGTGGACGGATTTCTTCAATCATGGGTGACGTTGCCAAGGGCATTACGAGTTTCCGCAAGGGCTTGCGCGAAGAAGATGCTGACAAGAAAGCCGTTGACGGCGAAGAGATGGTCAACATCACACCTGAAAAAGAAAAAGCGAAGTCAACCGACTAAGCTTGCCCCTTAGCGCGTAAGGCCAACGCATATGTTGCCGCAGTTTGGATTCAGTGAACTGATTTTTCTGGTCATTATCGCCTTGGTGATATTGGGCCCAAAAGACTTGTCGCTGTCTATGCGAAAACTCGGACAGTTCGTTGCCAAAGGCCGCTCCATGGCGAATGAGTTTCGCGCCGCCTTTGATGATATTGCCCGCCAAGCCGAGCTTGATGATTTGCGCAAAGAAATCGAGGATCTGAAACGCGATAATGCCGTTACTGAAGCAGTGGATGAGCTCAAAGCGGTTGAGCAAGACATCAATGAATCGGTCTTGCGTGAGGAACGCTTAGCGCAACAAGAATTGGAAGCCTCGATCACACCGGAGGCGAAGTCCGAACCGGCGAACGACCCAGAAGATAAGGCCGCCTCATGAGCCAAGACTTACCGGTCGACCAGCGTCCAGACTTGATTGATGACGAGATGGAAGCGTCACGTGCGCCGCTGCTAGAGCACCTGAATGAGCTGCGCTCACGCTTGATGAGAGCGCTCATTGCGTTCGCCATCTGCACGATTGGGTGCTTCTTTGTCGCCGGACCTATTTTCAATATCCTCGTCGAGCCCTTCATTGAGGCGTTCCGGACCCATGGCGTGACCGAAGACCCACGCCTGATTTACACGGCGCCGCTCGAATTCTTTTTCGTGAAGCTTAAGATCGCGCTGTTTGCTGGTCTGTTCGTGTCATTCCCCATCATGGCCTGGCAGGTCTATGCCTTTGTTGCGCCGGGACTCTACAAAAACGAAAAAGGCGCGTTCTTACCCTTTTTGATCGCCGCGCCGGTCTTGTTCACCATTGGCGTGCTGTTCGTGTTCTACGTGATGATGCCATTGGTGATGGCCTTTGCGCTGTCGCAACAGCAAGCAGGCGGCATTGATGCAGTTCAGATCGAAGCACAGATCAAAGTCTCAGAATACTTATCGCTGACACTCGCTTTGATGACCGCGTTTGGGCTATCGTTTCAACTGCCCGTGATTTTGGGGCTGCTTGGCCGCGCCGGGATTGTTGGGGCCGAAACGCTCCGCAAAGGGCGCAAATATGCCATCGTCGGCATCCTTGCGGTCGCTGCATTCGCGACACCCCCCGACTTTATCTCACAGATCATGCTTACCGTGCCAGTCTATGGGCTCTACGAGATCAGCATTTGGATTGTGGCTGCGATGGAACGAAAAGCCGCTGAGCGAGAGGCTGAAGCCTAGGATCAGTCTGGGCAATCAGGAAGCGATAATCCTGTCGGCAACCGTGTTGTCGGCGTGGCGCATGCGCCGTCGAAATTTGCCGTCTCTGCACCCACGACACCCGCGAGGTTTGCCCCCGCAAATCGGACGTCTCGGAATCTCGCTTCGCTGATTGTTGCGCCAACGAGATTGGCGTCGGTGAGGATCGCATTGTCAAACACGGACCCCGTTAAATCTGCGCCCGCCAACTGCGCTTCTGACAGCGTCGCTGCGGAAAAATCCGCATTGTGGACAGTCGCGGACTGCATCTGCGCGCCGGTAAGCGTCGTGCCGATGAACTTCCCATCGCTGAGGTTCGCCGCGCTTAAAATGGCATCTGCCATATTGCCAGCATTGAAAGATCCAAGCTGCAATCGCGCGCCCGTGAGAATGGCGCCTTCAAATGACGCCTCGGTAAAGTCGCCGAGACGTAAATCTGCTCCGGCAGCTTGTGCGCCATTGAAATTGGCGCCGTGGGCATGCGCGCGTCGGAGGTTCGCTGCGGTTAAGTCGGCGCCTGGATAGTTTGCCTTGGAGACATTCCAGCCAGACATATTGCGTCCAACGAGCGAACAATCTTCGCATGATCCGCTATAGGATGGCGCCCACGAGATCCGATCCGGCGCGGTTTGCGCGGTTACGGGCAACGCCATCGCAACTGTGGCAGCCAAAGCAGATAAAAGACGAGTCGTCATGGCATTTCTCGTCATCTACATACGAAATGCCTGTTTTCTTATTAACTGAATTCGAATTAATGCCTGCGCGCTGTTGAGAAGCGTTGCAAACATGTCTCACCTATCTGGGGGAGACGCAGGCGGGGATCTGCAATCCTTTTGGCAGCCTTGTAGTGGGATCGCCACATGCGCGATCGAGTTGCGCTTGATTGAGGCCTTGCGTGATCCGCAGATCAGCGCCCGAGAAGTTCGTGCCGACGATAGACGCGCCTGTCAGGTCAGATGATCCGAAATAGGTTCCAACAGCGATGGCGTTTTCGAGATTGGTTTGCGTCATGTTCGCCCGATTAAAGCGCGCGCCAAAGAGATTTGAAACCGATAGGTTCGCGCCTGAGAAATTGACATCGTCGTAGGTTGCGAGTGACAGATTGGCTTGACGCAGACGTGCCTCAGAGAGGTCCATCTTCTTTCCATCTCTGTAGGATAAGTCCGCCTGAAAGAGATTACACCCGGCGCACGATTTCCCGTCCTGAACCAGAGCGATTTGGCTGGCATTCTGTGCCGAAACCGGCGCACAGTAAAACCCGACCATAAACATCAGAATCGCAAACTGTTTCATTTTGGAACGGTTCTCCCGTCTAACAGATGACGAACTGTCTTTTTCCGGCAAAACACGCGCCAAGCGATGCGGGCCTATTCTGACGCTTCCACTTTGCCGCTAAATCCACATGTATCGCACGTGATGGCTCCGTCCGCATCGTCCAAATAGAGGGTGAAGCTGCCGCAGCTCTCGCACGCATCCGGGAGATAGGATGTCACGTCTGTTTCCAATGTGGGCTCTGGGTCTCCTTCGTCGGCCTGTTCTGCGTCTCTTTCCTCGCGTTTTGTGTTCAAGATGACGATATTATCTGGGATTTGCCCACGTGAGTATCCGCGTGAGATAAGGTGCGCGGCTTCGTCTGGCAGAGGTTGGGCGTGTGATTTTTCAATGCCATCTTCAAGGCCGCGGCCGAGGCCATCATGGGTCACGTCGCCAAGCTCGGCGAGATCTTCCCGCGCCAGATAGGACACGGCAAGTTCGCGGAAGATATAGTCCAGGATAGACGTTGCTCGCGTGATTTGGTCGTTCCCCGTGACCTCACCGGCGGGTTCAAAGCGTGTAAACACGAAAGCGTCGATATACTCTTCCAGAGGCACACCATATTGCAGACCCAGAGAGACCGCGATGGCGAAATTGTTCATCAAAGAGCGAAACGCGGCGCCTTCCTTGTGCATATCGATGAAGATCTCACCGAGTGAGCCATCATCAAACTCGCCGGTGTGGAGATAGACTTTGTGACCGCCAACCGTCGCCTTTTGGATGTAACCTTTGCGGCGATCAGGCAGCCGGGTGCGCGACACGCCGGACGGGGCCTCGATGATGGTTTGTGGCGCGGCATCTTCGGCCACTAAGTCTTCCGCGAGCGCAGTAATATGCTCCATCCGCTCAGATGTGAGTCGATCAACTTGTGTATCGAGGGCCGGGAACCAAACGGACAAGCCGCAATTGAGTAGGGTCTCAGTATCCGTATCGGGACTGAGTGCGCTTGAGAAAATAATCGCGATGTCGGTCGATTTCTGAAGCGCTTGTGCTAAGGCAATTGCATCTTGACCGCTAAGGGTTTGATCAAGACCGGCGGATTCTAATGCGGCCACAGCGAGCTTATCTGGACGACCATCAAGCGCGTCTTCTGCTTCGGCAATTTCTCGCTTCGAAAAGCCGATCGACTTCAAAAGTGCTCGGCCATCTGAGTCGAATGACTCCGGTGCAAGGCGCAGATCGTTTGAGATAATATCGTCGCCAAGCACCCATCTTGAGAACGCCGCATTCAGCGGGAGGCCCTCGCCAAGTGCACTTTTGACCTTATCGATTGCTTGGGTTGAAAACCCGCGGGTTCGCAGTACGTCGCCGCCAAAATGAGGCATGAGCTCCAAATCAGCGGCTTGATCGATCTCGGCCAACAAGCCTGGCAGGGCTTCTGGTTGTGTCCGGGCCAATCCAAGGCGCGCCATCAGACTTAAACTCGGTAAATCGCCTTCGAGGAGGTCGACGACCCCGTTGACCGGCCGTAAGCCCAGGGTCGCGGGCTGAAAGCGGGCCAGCGCGACGGCGGAAAGCGGCACCAGCGCGATGTCGACGTTCCGTTTCGTCTTGCGTGCCGATCGGCTGCTCAATCCTAAAACATCGGCATGTTTTTTGGGAAAGCTGCTTCCTTTCGCGACCGATTGAGTGAGCTTGATTAATGCGGTTAGAGCCGGCGCAGACGCCCCACTATACGGCAGGCCGAGCCCAAGCAACGCAGCTGAAAGACCGCACGGTACGAGGATCAGAGAAGACCCATGTTCCGCGATTGCTGCTGAGATCAGATCCTCCAGAACGTCGAGTTCGACGCCCTCAGGGGTGATGAATCTTGAGATATCGAGAGCAAGCGCAGGCAGAGCGGGATCGGGCAGGTCAGATGTTCGAACCAAGGCTCCGACACCAATGCGTCGTGTATCATTGAGGTCAGAGGCGTCTGCCTCGCCCTTGATCAAACACGCGGGAGCCGCTTCTGCTTGGATCGCATCATTGCGAAATTCGGCAGCGAGCGTTTCAAACCCACGGCCTTGATGTAAAGCTTCTTCGATGAGCGAGAGCGGAACCCCGCGCGCCGCCGCTTCTGCGAGTTCCGCATTCCTTGGCGAATCGCCTAAGCCTTCGAGCAACTCTGCCATGGCAAATTTGCTGGTCCGATTCAGTCGCTGACGGCTGGCAAATTCGGCTGCAGTTGCCTTGTCTTGCAAATTTGTAAGCGGGACGGCGCACAGCGTTCCAAAAGGCAGGACGGGGCTGATCAGCCCTTCATCCATTGCCGTTTCTAGCAAATGTGCGTTGCGATCGCTTGCTGCCATGACCTGCATCCTCCCGCCAGAGCGGGCTTGACCTAGCCCGCGACATGATGTGTTGCCTGTCCTAGCTAGATTCGGCGGCGCGCACGCGTCATAATGCCGACAAATATCACTGTCAGGACTTATCGTATGTTTAAGCTCTTTACCTGGTGGAACAGTGTCAGCCCCGGTGGCTGGTTCGACATCAAGCGCCGCGGTGTTTTGGTCGGCACAGATGATTACGGAAATCGCTATTTCGAGGACCGGAAGCGGTCTGTTGAAGGGCGACGTCGGCGATATGTGATCTACAAAGGTCTGGCAGAGCCGTCTAAAGTTCCGCCTGAATGGCATGGTTGGCTACACTATACGTTTGACGAGCCACCAACCAGTGCGCCGCTAAAGCGCCAATCGTGGGAAACTGACCACACTCCGAATATGACCGGTACTGTTTTCGCGTATCGCCCGAAAGGCAGCCTACGCGAGGGCGGAGAACGCCGTGAAGCAGACGCAGATTATGAGGCCTGGGATCCAAATGCGTGAATCAATTTTTGAAACTCTGATCGGACTCGCGGTCCTCATTGTGGCGGGGACGTTCCTTTGGTTTGGTCTCGCCCGCGGCGGAGATGCCAGTACTGGAAGTGAAACCGTTGAGCTGGGCGCACGATTCAGCAGCGCCGCGACCATTGACCGAGGCACAGATGTGCGTATGGCGGGCGTCAAAATCGGGACGGTGCGCGATGTCGCCCTTGATCGCGAGCGCGCCGAAGCGCTGGTGGTGATGGCCGTGGATTCGACGATCCTCCCGCTCGGAGATGGCACAAGCGCGCGCGTGCAAGCTGAAGGGCTACTTGGTGGTGCATACATCAATTTAGAACCCGCTGAGGGGTTTGGTGAGATCCCGGCCTGCGGCGAAGGCGAGGAATTGTTTGGCGACACTGGCTGCGGTGAAATCCTCTACGCTCAAGGGTCAGTTGATCTGATGACGCTTTTCGCATCCTTTGCCTCCGGTAGTGGCGGAGACTCTGAGTGAGTCGAACACTTTCATTGCTGGTCTTGGGGGTAGGGCTCAGCGCGCTTGCGTTGGGGCAAGAAACCAATCCAACGCCTCGTCCAGGCGTTGCGGATCTCGAGCGAGAACTGTTTGGGACGATGACGGACCCTGAGACAGGTGAAGTGATTGAAGACGAGATCGTCCCAACCGAGCAGCGTACCTTTGCGCCATATGACACGGTCATCCTGCGCGCGCTCGATAAAATCACGGGCCGATCGACAGACTTCGAGATGCAGGTGGGCCAACCGAAGGTCTATGGATCTTTGCGCGTCGATTTGCAGACCTGTTTTCAAACACCGCCCGAAGAACCGCCAGAAAGCGCAGCATTCCTAAAAATTACGACCGCGACCTCTATGCAGGTGCAGTCCATGGCGGCGCCGCGTGATCTGACCGAAGAAGAAAGCTCCGCTCCGCAAGACGAAGAAACCGAAACGCGTTTTTCTGGGTGGATGTATGCCTCTTCTCCG
>JBCBQS010000012.1:0-24820 GCA_039820085.1 Pseudomonadota bacterium | reverse complement strand
CGGATACATCTGCCTTTGCGCGAGCAACCAACCGGTCAATACGATTAAGGCCGGCTTGGCGAACTCTGACGGCTGCAGGCCAAAGCTGCCCACCCGGATCCAGCGCTGGGCGCCTTTGGCTTCATAGCCATCGACGAGGATGTAGGCGAGCAAAGCGAGGGAGCCGATAAAAACGATCGCCGCCAGTCGCCGCGCCCAGACCCGGTCAAGCACACTGACGCCAACCATCACAGTGACGGCAGCTCCGACAAACATGGCGTGGCGCTTCACAAAATAAAAACTGTCTGAATAGCCGAGCCGCTCTGCAGCGGGCGGTCCAGCCGCCAGTGACATCAACAACCCCGTGCCAAGCAGCACAACAGCGGACATCAGAATCGGCCAATCCAAACCCCGATGCCATTCCAAAAGTCGCCCTGTTGTGGATCGTGGACGGAGCGCGACCTCAACCATAGCCCGCCCCTAGACCGCTTCTTTCTGAGGCGCGACTTGCGCCGCAAGCCGTTCAACAAAACCCCGGAAGGCATCTCCGCGCGCCTCGAAGTCTTTAAACTGATCAAAGCTTGCACAGGCGGGCGAGAGCAAGACCACAGGGTTGGGGTCGCCAGACGCCTTGGCGGCATCGAACGCCGCTTGCGTGGCCGCTTCAAGCGTTCCGCATTGTTCGATTGGCGCTTTGCCCTCGAGTGTTTTGGCAAAACTCGGCGCGCTTTCGCCGATCAGATAGGCTTTGTCGATCCGATCAAACCAAGGCTCCAACGGGGCGATGCCTTCAGCTTTCGGGACGCCGCCTGCAATCCAGTGGACTTTTGGATAGGTCTTCAGCGCTTGTTCTGCCGCCTGCGCGTTCGTCGCTTTGCTGTCATTGATGAAGCGGACACCGTCCACTTCGCCGACCAATTCCATCCGATGGGCGAGCCCCGGGAAGGAGCGAATGCCCGCCATGATCCGTCCCGGCGCAATGCCTAAAGCGTGGCAGGTGGCGTAAGCGGCAGCCGCGTTTTGGTAATTGTGGCGGCCGGGCAAGGCCGTGGCTTCTGTAAGATTTCCGACCCGGATCGCTTGCCCGCCCGTGCTATCATACAAATGACCATCAACCGCGCTGACACCGCGCGCGAGACCGAACTCCGAACTGATTTGCACCACGCGCGCCTGGCCCGGACGCTGGCGCCCCATCGCCACAGACTGCGCATAAGGGTCATCGATCCCGACAACCGCCACATCGCGAATGCGTTGATTGGCGAAAATTCGTTTCTTCGCCGCGACGTAGCCATCCATGCCGCCATGGCGGTCCAAATGGTCAGGGGAGATGTTCAAAAAGACGGCCACATCACAGCGCAGACTCTCAACCAAATCGAGTTGATACGATGACAGCTCCAGGACGTAGATCGCATTCGCGTTCAAGGGTTTCATATCAAGCACGCCGGTCCCGATATTTCCGCCGACGCGAACATCGCGGCCTGCTTCTTTTAAGATATGTCCGATCAGCGCGGTGGTGGTCGACTTGCCGTTTGTTCCCGTGATCCCAATGATTTTTGGACGCCCTTTTTCGGGCAGCGCTTGCACCGCACGGGCAAACAATTCGACATCGCCAACAACCGGCACATTCATCATCTCCGCCATCCGGACCAAACGATGCGGCTGCGGGAACTTAAACGGAATGCCGGGCGAGAGAACGAGCGCGGCAAATTTCTGCCAGTCGCGCTTATTTATGTCGCTCACCGTCACGCCCTCGGCTTCGGCGGCCAGACGCGCAGCTTCCCCATCATCCCAAGCATGCACACGCGCACCGCCCGCAGCCAAGGCTTTCGCAGCGGACAATCCGGTGCGGCCGAGGCCATAGACGGCGACATCGCGCCCTGCATATTCGGTGATGGGGATCATCGGGTCGCGGTTACCTCAGCTTCAGAGTGGCAAGGCCCGCAAGGGCGAATAAAAGCGATAAGATCCAAAACCGAACCACAACCCGCGTTTCGGGCCAGTTCTTCTTTTGGAAATGGTGGTGAAGCGGCGCCATCAAGAAGATCCGCTTGCCTTCACCGGTCAGTTTGCGCGTGATCTTGAACCAGCTGACTTGCAGCACGACCGACAGCACTTCGAGGACGAACAGCCCGCCAATCACGGCAAGCGCAAACTCGTGTTTAATCGCGACAGCGACAACGCCGATCAGGCCGCCAAGCCCAAGCGATCCAGTGTCACCCATGAACACTTTAGCGGGGTAAGCATTGTACCAAAGGAAGCCCATACCTGCGCCCATCATCGCGCCCATCAACACGGCCATCTCGCCAGCCCCCGGAGTGAATTGGATGCCGAGATAGCCTGCGAACAGAAAGTTACCGGTCAGATAAGCAATCAGCGCGAACGCGGCACCGGTGAACATGATTGGCACAATGGCCAGTCCATCGAGGCCATCTGTAAAGTTCACCGCATTGGCAAACCCGACAATCACGATGCAGGAGAATAGAATAAAGAACCCGCCGAGCGGCAAGAAATAATCATTCACGAATGGGATCGCGACCCCTCCTGAGAAGGTTGCCTCGTTTCGCTCAACTGAGGTTTCTGGCGCAAAGCTCGCGATCAGCTCCGCGAGTGGGTTTAACGCCCCCCAATCCGCATGCCCGAGCGGTGTATGCGCGCCGTGCAATCCCATAATGAACGCACCAGCCGCGGCGGCGACCAAGAACTCTGTGCCAAGGCGCAGCCGCGCAGACACACCATCGGTGCTCTGCTTGGTCACTTTCGCATAATCGTCCAGGAATCCCAGAAAGGCGTATGAGATCGAAACGGCAAGCACGACCCAAATGTACGGGTTGCCGAGATCGGCGAACAAAAGCGTTCCGACTAAGAGACCGATCCAAATCAGGAACCCGCCCATGGTCGGCGTGCCTTGTTTGGCCATTTGCGCCTCGAGCGACAAATCGCGGATCGGTTGACCCTTGCCTTGGCGCGCGCGGAGGACATCGATCAGCCATCCACCAATGATCACGGTGACAAAAAACGCGGTCGCGAGCGCCAGCCCGGTGCGGAAGGTCAGATAGTTTAAAAGGCGTAGGGGACCTTCATCGGTCGCCAAAAGCTCATACAGCATCTTTACCCCCTGCGGCGCATTCTGCGGCGCGGTCCATCACCATGAATTTTGCGCAAACGCTACTTTGGCGTTCGGCGGTTCGTATGCGGCTCATTCGGGGTGTATTCGCCACATTAGACAAGGTCCGGGCGACACGAATTTGGCTGTCTTTTTGGTTAGGATTCACCGCGCGACGCGCCGGTATGCTCACGGACTCTTTTCGTTCTCCGTCCCAATCCACAGGCTGACCGCGATGCGGGATGAAACACTCGGAATGCCAAGCGTCTGTGCAATAAGGAAGTTCTCTTGGTTCAGCCTGATCGTTGCGAAACCGCATCGAATCCGTTCGTGCGCGGATGACAATCTGGCGCCCAATATCTGTGGATAACCTAAGAAAACCCGCTCGGCCGACCACGGTTTGACCAACGCTGTTAGGATGAAGAGACATGGGCTGCCTCCTGCAACGCGGCGCGCGCGGTTTCTTGATCACTGAATGGCACAACCGTGTCGCCAATGATCTGGCCGGTTTCGTGCCCCTTTCCAGCGATCAACAGCGTATCGCCGCGGCGTAAGTCTTTGATGGCCATGTTAATCGCTTCGCCGCGATCGCCGATTTCTTGACCGTCTGGCACACCCGCAAGGACATCCGCGCGGATCGCCGCTGGGTCCTCACTGCGCGGATTGTCATCGGTGACGATCACCATGTCGGCATGCTTGGCGGCCACTTCGCCCATTAGCGGACGCTTGCCGCGATCGCGGTCGCCGCCACAGCCAAACACCACAATCAGTCGTCCGCCTGTGTGTGGGCGCGCCGCGCGGATCAGCACGTCGAGCCCGGCAGGTGTGTGTGCATAATCGACAAAAACCCCAGCGCCTGAGGCAGACTCACCAACGAATTCAAGCCGACCTTTGACGGGCTTAAGCGCGGACATGCCGGTTGCGACGGCTTGCAAATCGAGCCCGCCCGCAAGTGCTAAACCTGCTGCCGTCAAGGCATTCAGGGCTTGGAACTCTCCGATTAGCGGCAGATCAATCGCGGCTTTCTCGCCGCGCCAATCGAGGAACAGTCTTTGACCCGTCGCTTTGGGCATTAATTCTTCGATTTTGAGGTCCGCGCCGCGCCAGCCGACAGAGATCAGATCGAGCCCGGCGTCTTGCGCCACAGTCTCGAAAAACAAGCGTTGATCGCTATCCGCATTGACCACGGCCGGACAGCCTTTTGGGGCAAGCTCACGAAACAGACGGAGCTTCGCGGCGCGATAGTCATCCATTGTCTTGTGATAATCGAGATGGTCTTGGGTCAAGTTGGTGAATGCGACCGCAGACAGGGTCACCGCATCTAAGCGATATTGCGCTAAGCCGTGCGAAGACGCTTCCATTGCGGCGTGCGTAACGCCGTCATCTGCGAGCGTTTGCAGCGTCGCGTGAATGGCGACGGGATCGGGCGTGGTGTGGCCAAGATCAATGTGCCCGTTCGGCCCAATCGCGCCAAGCGTGCCAAGGCTTGCAGATTTGGCACCGGCGCTCGCCCAAATCTGACGCAGGAAATCGACGGTGGAACTTTTTCCGTTGGTGCCGGTGATCGCAACCGTGTGCTCTGGTTGGTTTGGATAAAAACGCGCGGCGGCCTTTGCCAGCGCCAGGCGCGCATTGTCGACCTCGATCGCGATCGCTGATCCGGTCTCAGGCAGGGCTTCGCCGACCACGGCGACGGCACCCGCATCAACCGCCTGTCCGATAAATTTGCGCCCATCCGCGACCACGCCTTGCAGGGCGGCAAACACAAAACCTGGCGCGATACGGCGGCTATCGGCGGTGATCCCTGTCACAGGCGTATCGCCGCCAGGACCTGTCAGGTCCGGAAACACATCCTTTAATCTCATAACTCAGTCCCTCTCCGATCTGCGACGGAGCGTACCCGCGGGTCAGACCGAACCGGTTCGTCAAATCGCGGCTCGACCCCAAGAATGGGAGCAATCCGCTCAATCACGCGTCCAGCTGTGGGCGCAGCATTCCATGCTGCGGTCCGACCGCGGCCGTCTCCGGCCTTCGGAGAGTCGAGCACGATCAATACGACATATTCAGGGCTATCGGCGGGGAAAATCGCGGCAAAGCTGCAGATATTCTCGGTTTCTGAGTACCCGCCAGCAATTGGCTTTTCGGCGGTGCCGGTTTTGCCAGCGACCCGGTACCCCTCGACATCGGCGCTTTCGCCGGTGCCATTCACAACGGCCCGGCGCAGCATCCGCACCACCAAGTCTGCGGTCGGGGCGGACATCACACGTTTCGGCGCGCGGTTACGGTCAGGGGCCATTAACAAGGTCGGCGTCACCGTTTCTCCCGCATTGGCCAGAGCCGCGAACGCACCGGTAAACGCGACAGGAGACACCGCAATGCCGTGTCCATAACTGGCCGTCGCGCTGTGAAGCTCATCAAAGGTCTCAGGCAGAAGCGGACGCGCGCTCCCGGCAAGCTCAATCGGGGACCGCGAAAACAGGCCTAAGGAGGCCAGAAACTCTTGCTGTCGACGTGAGCCCATTTGCCAGGCGATTTTCACTGTCCCGATATTTGAGCTATCCGCGATAATCTCAAACGCGGTCGGGCGTCCGATGATTGGATGGTCATCCTCAATTTGGCGCCCGCGCACCCGCAGCGGCTCACGCACATCAAAGCGATCATCGGCACGGATGGCCCCGGCATCGAGCGCGCCGGCCACTGTGAGCGGTTTGAACACAGAGCCGAGTTCGTAAACGGCATTGCTCGCGCGATCGAGCCGCGCGGGATCTTCGCTGCGAAGTTCCGTCGCTTGATGCGGATCGAGCGGCGGCCAGCTGGCCATGCCCAGCACTTCTCCGGATTGCGCGGCCATAACAATTCCAGCGCCTGCATCAGCACCATACTCACCGACCGCCGCCGCGAGTTCAGCTTCAAGGCTGAACTGAACGTTCGCATCAATGGTCAAATAAAGCGGCGTGTCTTCGGCTGTGAGACGATCATCCATCGCAAACTCAATGCCGCCCAGACCTTGCCCGTCGGCACCAGCATAACCCAGAATATGACCCGCCAAAGTCCCGCGCGGATAGGCGCGCCGCGACTCTTCTCGAAACCCGATGCCTTCGAGACCAAGCTCAAAAACCGCTTGTCGCTGTCGCGGTGTGATGCCGCGCTCAATCCAGGCGAAGGCGCGTTCTCTATTCGCCAGTCGCGCCTCGATCCGCTCAACATTAAGATCGGGGAGAACACTTGCGAGGGCCTGCGCAATCAAAGCGGGATCGCCAATCGCGCGGGGATCGGCAAACACAGAATACGCCGTCACCGAGGTCGCCAATAAGTCGCCATTGCGATCGACAATATCGGCGCGGCGGTCTGGCGCCGAGAATGTCGCCGTCCGCGACAGCACATCGCCCGATCCACCGAGCGCAACGCTCAAGCCTTTCAACGCAATCGCGCAAAACACAGCGAGAATGGCGATCGATACGACACGCGTGCGCATCCCGCCGCCGCCCATCGTGATCTCGGACCCGGATTTAATCTCCACCCGGCGCCTCCCGATCAACGGTCTGGTCTTGGACCGGCAAATCCATTGGCGGACCGACGCGGCCATCTAAATCGACCGTTCGGACAAATTGCTCAGCGCGCGCGGGCACCATACCGAGTTCTCGGCGGGCAAATTCTTCGATCCACTCTTGGCGAGATCGATGCGCAAACTCGGCCAGCAAATCCGCCTGTGCGGCTTCTGCGATCGCGATTTGCGTTTCGACTTGCTCAATCTCAGCAACCGTTTCCTGCGCGCCATATTTGGCGCGGTAGAGGCTGAAGATGAGCAACGCCACGACGGCCAAGCCAAAGAAGAAAGCGCGCTTGCTCATGCCGCCACCTCCAAGCCGTCCAGAGATGGCAGACGCATGCCAGTTTCAACCGCATCATCCCAGGCCGGCGCGGCTGTTCGAACCACCACTCTCAATCGCGCCGACCGGGCGCGCGGATTGACGCTCAACTCAGCCTCGCCGGGTTCTCTCGCTTTGCGTTGGATCAGCTCGAAGGTTGGGTCCGGCCCTTTGGCTCGCTCTGGCATGTAGCGCGAGCCACCCCCGAGGGAGCCAGAGCGCGCCCGCATGAACTGCTTCACAAGCCGGTCTTCAAGCGAATGAAAGGTCACCACGACCAGCCGACCGCCGGACCGCAGCAAACGTTCAGCCGCGGCCAGACCGCGGGCCAGCTCGCCGAGCTCGTCATTCACGAACATACGAATGGCTTGAAAGGTCAGCGTTGCGGGATGCGTTTTCTTTCCGCGCCGCCCGCCAACCGCCTGCTCAACGCAGTCTGCCAAGCGCAGCGTGGTTTCGATCGGCGACGCCAAGCGCTCGGCCACAATGGCGTGGGCAATGCGTTTGGCTTGGCGCTCTTCGCCAAGCTGGCGAATGACGGATGTCAGATCGCCGGCAGAGAGTTGATTGACGACATCCTTAGCGCTTGGCCCGGTCTGCCCCATGCGCATATCCAAAGGCCCATCGCGCATGAATGAGAACCCGCGCACCCCTTGATCGATTTGGAACGAAGACACGCCGATATCGAGCATAACGCCGTCGACATCCGAGATGCCGGCCCCGCCGAGCAATGCGTCCATATCTCCAAACCGCCCAAGCAGTGGAATGAGGCGCGGCTCAGTTTCGCTGATCGCTTCAGCGCGCGTGATGGCCTCGAAGTCGCGATCAATGCCGTAAAGCTGGCAGTCGGCGGTTTCGAGCACGCGCATCGCATACCCGCCCCCACCGAACGTGCCGTCGACATAGATCTCACCCGCCTTTGGCGCTAATGCGTCAACCACCTCGGGAAGCATGACAGGCAAATGGCTCATCACTCGCCCTCCCTGACCACACCGCGAATGCCGCCGGTCGCGAAGGCGGCGTTAAACGAGCCTTCAAAGTCAGGCTGGACATCGTCCAGCTGCGCTTCCATCTCTGCGTCATAAGCGGCGTATCGGGCAGGCTCCCAAAGATAGAACCGGTCCATTGCGCCGACGAAAACCAAGTCTTTGCCAATGCCGGCCATGGCGAGGTGCTTTTCCGGAATCTTGATCCGCCCGGTATCATCAAGCTTGAGCTCAACCGCTTTCGACACGGTGCGATTGAGAAACACTTTTCGTGCGGTCGAGGTTGGACTCATGCGCAGCAAGGTCGTCTGATTTTGTTGCATCAGGGCCTCGCCGCCGCCCTCTAAACACGGCGCACCGTCCAGCGCGGGATAGAGAAATATGCGCAATCCGCCGTCTAAAGCATGCCGAAAGGGTGCGGGCACTGACACCCGTCCTTTGCTGTCTAGCGATGTCTCAAACGTCGAGACAAACACGCACAACTCCCATCACTCGCCCCAGCTGGAACCCGGTGGGCTCCGTGTGTTAAATTATGGGATAACATGGGATGCTTTGGATTCAAATGGGCGGCTTGCTGATTCTTTCATGTCCACAAGGTCGCATTGACGAAACTTAACGAGAACAAACCATAAATGTTTTAGAACACGTCTATCTTGCGCGTTGTTAACCTTTACAAAAGACTTTATTTACAGGTGGTTAACCAAAAGCCGTTGGACGAAAGAAATTTCACATAATCCGCAAAAAAATTCCACTTTGGCCTCGAAATTGTAGCGGCTGGGAGACAGTCGGCTTATAAACGTACACGCCTTCTCAGCATTTAGTCCCTACACCCCCCACACATATGCAACTTCGAGTCGTCATCCTTGCTTTGGGCATCATGACGGCGCTTTTGGGCGCTGCGATGATCCCGTGTTGGCTGCTGGATGTCGCAGACAGCCGACCTGAATGGCCGGTCTTCGCCGCCAGTGCGACCATGCTCCTGTTATTTGGCGGCGGCTTGGTCATTCTCTCCGGGGGACGCACAGAACGCACCGGCGCGCGCGAAGCGTTTTTGCTCACCGTCCTGGTTTGGGTCGTGCTCCCGGCCATGGCCGCGATCCCGTTCATGGGAATTGGCATGAGCGTCACCGATGCCATGTTCGAAAGCATTTCGGGCCTGACGACGACAGGCTCAACCGTGATGACTGGTCTCGATGATCAACCGCGCGGGATCTTACTCTGGCGGGCCATCCTGCAATGGTTTGGCGGGATCGGGATCATCGTGACGGCCATTGCAATCCTGCCGGTTTTGCGCGTTGGCGGCATGCAGCTCTTCCAATTGGAAAGCTCGGATGTGTCGGGCAAGTTTGTGCCACGGATCAGCGAAGTCTCGACCCAGATCGGCATGATTTATCTGTTCATCTCGGTGGCTTGCGCTGCGACCTACATGCTCTGCGGCATGAACGCCTTTGACGCCATCGCCCATGCTATGACAACTGTCGCGGCGGGCGGCTACTCGACCCATGATGCCTCATTCGGGGCGTTCTATGAGACACCGGCGGTTCCGGCCGCGATTTTCTTCATGATCATTGCCAGCTTACCCTTCAGCCTATTGGCGCTGGCTCTGATCCATGGCCGCGCACGCCCGCTCCTATCCGACCCTCAACCCCGGCTCTTTATCGGCCTCATCGCAGGCATCACCCTCACCGTGTTTATTCTGCGCTTGCTGGCCGACCAAGACTATGTCGTGATCAGTCCGATCAACGGCTTTATAGAAACCATGTTCAACGTGGTCTCCGTCATCACGGGAACCGGCTATGCCACCGTGGCTTATGATGGCTGGGGCGAGCCAATTGTGATGATCTTCTTGATTACCATCTTCCTCGGCGGCTGCGCGGGCTCGGCCGCCTGTGGGATCAAAATGTTCCGCCTGGAAATCACCTTCCGAGCCGTCATCGCGCACACGCAGCAAATGATCAGCCCCAATCGCGTCGTTCGCATCCGGTATGGCGGTAAGGTTATCGACAATGACACATTGCAATCGGTCATGGTGTTTGTGTTCCTATATCTGACGACGTTCATCGTTGCGGCGATCCTGCTCAGTCTGACCGGCGAGGACCCGCTCACAGCGATTTCTGGCGCGGCAACAAGCGTCTCAAATGTTGGCCCCGGCCTCGGCCCAGAGATCGGTCCGTCCAGCACATTTGCCGGTCTCACCGATCGCGGCAAATGGATCTGCGCGACCGCCATGTTGCTCGGACGGCTGGAGTTTACCGCTGTATTTGTCTTGATGACGCGGCGGTTTTGGCGCGGTTAGTTTAGATTCCCTCATTGCTCCGCGCGCATAAATCCGGCAAAAGCGCGCCATGGCCGATACGATGCACACTCCGACCGACGCTTTGCGCGACACAATGCTCGACATGGGGCGCCGCGCGCGCGCCGCTTCTGCCCGGCTGGGCAAAGCCGGACCGGACGGTCGGACCCAAGCCATTCGCGCAATGGCCAAGGCGCTGAGCCAAGCCGAAAGTGCTATTCTTAAGGCCAATCAGGCCGACTTGGTGGGTGGGCGCGAAAAAGGCTTGTCTGATGCCCTGCTCGATCGACTGGCGCTGACACCTGAGCGGGTTCAAGGCATTGCTGCTGCGCTGGAGGCGGTTGCTGACCTCGCCGACCCTGTCGGACAGGAAATCGCCCGTTGGACCGTGCCATCCGGCCTCGACATCGCCCGGGTCAGCACACCGCTCGGCGTCATCGGGATCATTTATGAAGCCCGCCCAAATGTCACCGCGGATGCTGCGGCTTTATGCATTCGCTCTGGCAATGCCGCGATTTTACGCGCGGGCAGCGAGAGCTTGCTGTCTTCGATCGCCATCGCCAACGCCCTGCGTGCAGGCCTCGCCTCTGAAGGCTTGCCAGAAGATGCGGTGCAATTGGTCCAAACCACAGACCGGGCCGCTGTTGGCCATATGCTGACGGGCCTGGAAGGCAATATGGACGTGATCGTGCCACGCGGCGGAAAAGGTCTTGTTGAGCGCGTGGCCGCTGACGCGCGGGTTCCGGTCATCGGTCACCTTGAAGGGCTTTGCCACACATATGTCGACCGGGCGGCAGATCCTCAAATGGCGATCGATATTGTCGTCAACGCAAAGATGCGCCGGACCGGCATTTGCGGCGCGACTGAAACGCTTCTAATCGATGCGCCCGTTGCAGAAACGCTACTGCCCGCAATTGCCAGCGCCCTGATCGACGCTGGATGCAGCCTTCGCGGCGATGACGCAGCGCGGGCGATTGTGCCTGAAATGGAGGTCGCGACGGAGGAAGATTGGCGCACAGAATATATCGCGCCGATCCTCTCGGTGGCCATTGTCGATGGCGTTCATGGCGCGATCGAACATATCAGCACTTACGGCACCAGCCACACAGAGTGCATCATCACCGAAGACACTGCCACAGCTGAGACCTTCTTCACCGAGATCGATGCCGGCATCATCATCCACAACGCTTCAACCCAATATGCGGATGGCGGTGAGTTTGGCATGGGCGCTGAAATCGGTATCTCCACCGGACGGATCCATGCCCGCGGCCCCGTCGGCGCAGAGCAGCTGACAATCTATAAATACATCGTCCGTGGCACCGGTCAGGCTCGCCCGTGACCCTCACCGCGCTTAAATAACCGCATATGACGACCCTCAGACCCGCTGCGCATTTGCCGCCCGCTCGCACACGTGCGCGGATCGGCTTGTTTGGCGGCAGTTTTGATCCGCTCCATAGCGGTCACTTGCATGTCGCCAGCACCGGTTTGAGACGGTTGAATTTGGACGCTGTTTGGTGGTTCCCAACCCCCGGCAATCCACTGAAAGAAGCCCCGAGCGAGTATGAGGCGCGGTTTCAAGCGGTCGAGGCGCTGACCCGAAATCATCGTCAATTTCATGTCAGCAAGATCGAGAAAGAGGCGGGCTTGCGCTACACCTACGATCTTGTCAGGCGCTTACGCAAACATAGCCCGAGCGCGCAATTTGTCTGGATTATGGGCGGCGACAGCCTGATGACGTTTCACTATTGGAAAGACTGGCAAGCGCTGGCGCGAACAGTTCCGATTGCGGTGGTCGCCCGTCCGGGTTTCGAGCTCGCTGCACGGACCAGCCCGTTCGCCAAACTCTTTCGGCAGCATCGCGTGCCCGACCATGCCGGGCGGGTTTTGCCATCGCGAAAAGCCCCGGCTTGGGTCTATCTCTCCGCGCCTTTAGATCCAGTATCGTCCACGGTCTTGCGGGCGAATATGTCATGAGCGATCTCCATATTTTCACCACGGGCGGGACGATCGATAAAGTCTATTTCGATGCACTGTCTGAGTTCCAAGTCGGCGAGTCTGCCCTGGATGCGATCTTGCGCGAAGCCAATGTCGCCATCGACTATCAGCTGACCTCCTTGATGAAGAAAGACAGCCTTGAGCTGACAGAGGCCGACCGGACCGCAATTTATGAGGCGGTTTCAGCATGTACCGAAACGCGCGTTTTGATCACGCACGGGACCGATACAATGGCGCAAACCGCCGAACGTATGTCTGAGATAGAGGGCAAAACCATCGTTCTCACCGGGGCCATGCAACCGGCCCGCCTGCGGTCCACAGATGCGATATTCAATGTTGGCTTTGCAATTGCCGCCGCCCGGTTGCAGCCGAGCGGCGTCTATATTGCGATGAATGGCGACCTGTTTGACGCTGGTCATGTCAAAAAGGACCGTGCGCAAGGTCGTTTTGTCCGCGCTTGAGCTCTGCTAAGATGGTCAGGTAGAGAGGCCTTATGCGGTTGTTTTTGATCTTCTTCTTGGCGCTTGCGCTGGGCTTTTTCGCAGCCCTGTTTGGCGAGCGTGCCCCTTCGACAAAGTCCTTGTTCGAAACACATGTGACCCCTTTGGTCGAGCAAGTGATCTCACCACCCGCGCCAGAGCCGGTGGCGACCTCTCCGCTTCCGCTTGCTGCCGATCAAGCCTTTCACGCGCGCGCCGAGCTTGATGCCTTTGGCATTCGTCCATGTTTT
Organism: Pseudomonadota bacterium; assembly: GCA_039820085.1. Lineage (GTDB taxonomy): Bacteria > Pseudomonadota > Alphaproteobacteria > Caulobacterales > Hyphomonadaceae > Henriciella. The sequence goes on along the minus strand of JBCBQS010000012.1, from coordinate 11,865 downwards.
CCGCATACTGCAACGGAGCCGCCGACGGAGCAGCCTTGGTTGACCCGCGATACGTCCGCGCAAGCTTTGTTTGATCGCGGTGCCATCCCGCCATCGCCAGACCTCACAGACTATCCAGGGCTGATCAAGATTGAAGGCATTCGCTCTCTGGACGGTGACGCACGTGAGCATTGTGCCGCTGTCCGGATCGCAGAGCACTGGTTTTTGACGGCGGCGCATTGCTTATCGAGCGCGCAATTCCCGGCGCCGCAAATCACATATGATGCGATTGCCATTACCCCGTCAGACGATGTGCGAAGCGACACAACTGAAGTCGCGCCCATTAGAGGTGCGATTTGCCATACGGCTTATGGTCAGGGCCGGCAGAGCGTCATGAATGATTTTGCGCTGTTCTATCTCGATGATGTCAGCGCCTTCGCGCCGGTCACGATCGCCGCCCTCGAAACCCCTGAAGACGGTTTAATCCCGTTTGATTTTCGCCGAACCTATATCGCGGGCTGGGGCAAGAATGGCGGGGGACGGTATCTGCAAGGTGGCCCCGTCAACGTGATCCGTGCCGGCGAGGCGCTACTGATCGCGGAGCGGATCGGCACGCGCGGTCCGAATGTTGGCGATAGCGGCGCGCCGCTTTACCTGTCCCGCGAGACCGGTCCGATCGTGGTTGGCGTGCTCAGCCAAGTGGCGCAAGACTCGGTCGAAAATGGCGAGCGCAGCATCTATGTTCGCGCCAAGTCTATGCACGATTGGATCACGCGGACGCTGGCGATTTGCGAACAAGATGGGCGCTATGTTTGCGGCCCCTAAATTTTAGGGCTGAGACGCCAATGAGCGCCGCCCGTCATTGAATGCCGATTCACTCTAGGCCGGGCTCGCGACGCGTGTTAAGATTGCATCTTAGAACAGCAAATGGAGCACTGCCCTGCCTGCAGCAAAAACTGAGACACATTCGGCCCGCGCAACCACAATTGAAGATATTCGCGCGTTCTCAGACACAATCATTACGTCCCTTGAAGATGATAAAGCCGAAGACCTCACCGTTATTGACTTAACGGAAAAATCCTCTCTCGCAGACATTATGATCATCGCTTCGGGTCGCTCGGCCCGTCATGTGAGTTCGATTGCCGATCATTTGGCGCAGAAAGTCAAAGAGAAAACCGGCCAGTCGCCGAAGCTTGAAGGCTTGCCGAATGCCGATTGGGTGCTGATCGATCTCGGCGACGTGATCGTCCATTTGTTCCGGCCGGAAGTGCGCAGTTTCTACAATCTGGAAAAAATCTGGGCAGGCGAGAGCGGCCATCGTCCCTCTGACGTGTAGCCAAAGCGCTCTATGCACATCACTCTGATCAGCGTTGGTAAGCTGAAATCCGGCCCTGAATACGATCTCATTGACGACTATGTCTCCCGGTTTAACAAATCCGGGCCCAGTATTGGGCTGCGCTCGCTCAAGCGCATCGATCTCGCGAGCGGGGGCGGTCTCGACGCGGAAGGCGAGCGAATCCTCGCTGCTTTGCCTAAAGGCGCGCCAGTCATCCGGTTGGATGAGCATGGACCGCAGCTGACATCTGTAAAATTCGCCAAGCGGATCGAAACCCTGCGTGACGCGGGCACATCTGAACTCTGCATCCTAATCGGCGGCGCAGAGGGCTATAGCCGCGCCGTTCGCCAAGCCTGCCCGGACACGATCGCGCTCGGGGCGCAGACCTGGCCGCATCGCTTGGTCAAAGTGATGATCACAGAGCAGCTTTATCGCGCCGTCAGCCTGCTCTCAGGCTCACCCTATCACAAGGCTTAGGCTTTCGGCTTGGCCATCCCGAACCGGTCCCAGAAAAAGCGATCAACAACCCGCTTTGGCAGCACCATGGGCAGGGTAAAATTGGTCAGCTTGTTTGGCACAGGGGCATAACGCGCTTTTGGCTTTCGCGCGGTCAGCGCTTTTTCGATGGTTTTCGCGATCAGAGCGGGCTCGAGCCCGGTCCGCCCGCCTTCCAACATCGTATCGTTGAAAATCTGGAGCGGTTTCGCCCAAGGCGAGTTGGAATATGGATGCCCGCTATTGGCATCTTCTGCCTTGTCCCAAATCGGTGTGCGGACGGCACCAGGCCCAACCGCAATCGCATCAATCCCAAACATCACGAGCTCGCGGCGCAAACTGTCAGTGATGCTTTCAACGGCGTGCTTTGTTGCGGTATAAGCGCCCAGAAACGGCGAAGCGAGCCGTCCACCCACACTGGTAATATTGATGATCCGGCCCGGTTTCCCGGCCAGCGTGTCATCCATGCCCAGCAACGGCGCAAAGGCTTGGCTGGCCCGCAGGAGGCCAAATACATTGACATCAAAGTGCGATTTGAACTCGTCCAAAGGCTGCACCGCCAGCGGCCCCATATTGGCAATCCCCGCATTGTTGACGAGGCCCGCAAGCTTTTGCCCACCGAGCGCCTCGCGCACCGTATCAACCGCTGCGGTGACATGATCTGGATTGGTCACGTCCAGCAGGATCGGCTTGATCCGCGCGTCCGCTGCAACAAGCGCGTCGCCATCTTTGTCTTTGCGCACGCCGGCAAAGACCTGCCAGCCTTTTGCGGCGAGGTATTCTGCTGTGCTGCGACCAATTCCGGTCGAGGCGCCTGTGATCACAACGGTTTTCATAAAGCTGAGTGTCCAGTGTCTATATTTCTTATACGGCGTCGTATAAATAACGGATCAATCCCCATCTGCACCTCCTTCAATCACGCGAAAGATCGGCTTCGCGCTGGCGCGCTTGGGCATCGGTGCTGAATCGGTCGGTGGCGGCAATTCGCTGGCTTTGACCAGTTCGGGCTTTGCGCGTTTTGGCACTGGCTGAGGCGCCGGGACGTCCTCATCAATTTGCCTTACGCGCGGGCTTGATTTTCGCTTAAATCCCGACTTGGCTTGGAAGCCGGACTTGCCTTTGCCGCGCGCTTTTTTGTCAATCTCGCGGAGTTTCACATGCTGGAGCGCAGATAAGGCTTCGTCTCCCGCGCCTTTCTCTGGGTCGTGAAACGCTGAGCCATAGGTCTCGATGCGCTCTTCAACTTCTTCGAGAAACTGTTTTTCCCATTCGGACAATGGCGGCCCCAACCCTTGTTCGGCAAGCTGCGCGGCTTTGCGGATTTTCCGCAAGGCTTTGCGTTTCTTTCGCTCGTCGACATCCTTTGGCATGCCGCTCATTACAGGCATCCGGGGCGATCAGGCAAGTTTCTGTGACTTAGAGTTCACCGAGGGCATCGAGATAGACTTCCAAGATGGCTTCTTGTTCTTGGCGCTCTTGGCGATCTTGTTTGCGCAGCCGGACAACTGTTCGCAGGGCCTTCGTGTCATAGCCGAGCGCTTTTGCTTCGCCGTAAACCTCTTTGATTTGCTCGGCGATCTCTTTCTTTTCCTCTTCGAGACGCTCAATCCGTTCGACCGTCAGGCGCAGTTTTTCGCGGGCGGTTTCGGATAGATTGTCGTTCGTCGGTTCGCTCATTTTGGGCTCTCATCGCTAGCAGTCATAGATTGAAGACCGCTCCCTAAAGCCAATTCCCGCGCTTTGCGAGAGGGAAACGGCAAGAAGTGCAGCCTAAGACCTGACAAGAATTTGAAGCATCTGTGAGTGGACGCTTTACAAACTGTCTCTATCTAGACGGCATGACACACAAAGCATTCCTCCCGATTGACCGGCGGGCCTTTCTGATCGCTGGGCCAGCAGCCCTCGTTTCAGCCTGTTCCGGGGTTGGCACAAGCGGCGAAGCCTTCGCTGACGCTGTCGATGCAGATTTTGCCAATAGCAAATGGCGAGAGCTCACCGACGAAGAGTGGAAAGAGCGCCTGTCGCCGCTTGCCTATCGCGTCTTGAGAAAAGAAGCGACGGAGCGCGCCTTCACCTCACCGCTGAACGATGAGAAGCGCGCCGGCGTGTTCCATTGTGCAGGCTGTGATCTCGCGATTTTCGACAGCGCAACCAAATATGATAGCGGCACCGGCTGGCCAAGCTTCTGGGATTACCGGCCGGGCACGCTCGGCTTTAAAGAAGACAATAAGCTTTGGATGACGCGCACCGAATACCATTGCGCCCGATGTGGGGGCCATCACGGCCATGTCTTCAATGATGGCCCGGCGCCGACGGGCCTGCGCTATTGCAATAATGGGGTCGCGTTGACGTTTAAGCCGGCTTAGTCGCCGTCTTTTGCCCCAAACAAGTCCATTTGATTAGGGTCGACGAACCGTTTTCGTCGACTCTTTTTGGTGCGGCCGGATTTGAAATAGAGATCATCGGTATGATCGTCGTCCTGCGGCTCTTTGGGTTTGATCGGCGCAGGTTTCGGTTTGGGTTTTTTCGCAGCCTTTGACAGCTTCCAATAGGTGATGGCGAGAACCGTATTGCCCGACGCATCTTCATAATGCTGGACAAAGCCATGGCCTGGATTGGCGTCGGCTTGGTCGAGGATTTTCGCAAGATCCTTTGCCGCGGGCGTCAACCACTCGGTCTCGAGCGCCGAAATCGCGACATCTTCGGCCAAGTCCTCGGCTTCATACCGCGTGCGTGCCGCAAGTTTCGCATTCTTCAACGCGTCGCGGGCGGTTTTACCGAGAGGATAAGCGTGGCTCATGCGGGTCGAGCTAGGCGGGCGAGGGGTGAGAGTCTAGAGGGCATTGCATCACACGCGCGCTAAGCAAGAACAGGCTGGCACAGGCGCGCGGCGGCAAGCCTCGCAAAGCGCAGCGTAACGGCTTTTCGGCGCGCTGCAGCGAGCTTTTCAACGCCCGGTTCCCGTAAGACCGCCCCACCATATGCATCGGCAATAATGAGCCCGGCCTCATCCGGAATCAGATCTTGGGGAAAATCCTCGGCAACGGCAAAATAGAATCGGTCGCAAAAGGGGCGGTATTCCGGCCACTTTTGATCGCTGCGAAAGTCCGCGACGGAGGACTTTATCTCGATAATGGTGATCTCACCGCCCGGCCCAATTGCAGCGATATCAGCGCGGCGTCCATTGGCGAGCGTCATCTCGGTCACGCCAGCAAAGCCATAATCACTCATCAAGCGCAGGACGCCTCGGGCAATCTCTGCGGCACGCGGTTGATTGGTTTCTGCGTCCATCTTCGCACCCCCGTATGTTGCCAAGATGTTCCAGAATACGATTCCCATTCCATACGTCAAATGAAAAAGCCCCGGCGCGAGGGCCGGGGCTTTTGAAGGTCGAGTTCGTCTTGTCTTAGTCGCTCGACATCATCGACAAGAAGAACTGGAAGATGTTCACGAAGTAGATGAAGAAGTTCAGCGCACCGATATTGGTGGCCACTGCCATTCCGCGCTGGTCGCCGCCCAGCGAGAAATAGGTTTCCTTCAAAGACTGCGTGTTCCAAGCCACCAAAATGGCTGAGAACAGAGCAAACGCGCCTGAGATGATCAACTGCATAGTGCTGCCAACCTCAAAGAAAGCGACGTTCGGGAAGATCATTGGCGCCACAACAAACAGCATGCCAATGATGAAAGCTGCCCAGAGGCCCATAATCGCAAAGGTTCCGATCGGACCGAGGTCACGCTTGGTCGTGTATCCAAACAGTGAAAGACCCGCAAATGTCGCCGCCGTTGCCAGGAAGGCTTTGGTAATGACGAAATGCGTCATGCCGCCCAAGCCAAGATTGGCCATCAGGAAGTAGACGCCCATGGACAAGCCGAGCGCAACAACGATGCCCCAATATAGGATTGCACTGCCGGTTGGGCTTGGATTGCGCATCATCACCATCGAGCCCAAAATAAGAGCCACAGGTGCGAACATGACGATGTACACCATTGGAGCGGTGTAAACAGCTGCGCTGATAGGGGCGACGGATCCGGCGATATACGCAATGATACCTGAAACCGCGATCCCGAGCGCGAGCTTATTGTAGACACCGAGCATAAAGGAGCGAAGGCCCTCATTTACGCTCATATCCATCGTCTGGCCGCGCGCCATAGATGTATTAAAGTCGTTCATTTCATCCTCTTTACAAAGGCCCGCGCACAAGCGCACGGATTGCTTCTATTATGATGTCTTTTTTATCGCTTTTCAAGAAGAACCGACTGGTCAGCTATAGATTCACGACCTATCGTTTTTGCTGATGAAGTTGAGAGGAAACATCTATGACAATTGAGCGGCGGCGTTTGGGGCGGACTGATTTGATGGTCAGCGCCTGTTGTCTTGGAACCATGACGTGGGGCGAGCAGAACACAGAAGCCGAAGGCCACGCCCAAATGGACTATGCGATGGATCGCGGTGTTGATTTTTGGGACACGGCTGAAATGTATGCGGTCCCTCCAAAAGCCGAGACGCAGGGCGCAACCGAACGCATTATCGGCACCTGGTTTCAAAAGACCGGCCGTCGCCAAGACGTGATCCTGGCAACCAAAGTCGCCGGACTGTCGAAAATGCTATGGACTCGCGATTCTGATGTCAGCTGGACGCGCCACACCAAAGACCAAATCGACGAGGCCGTTTCGAAAAGCCTTAACCGCCTGCAAACCGACTATATCGATCTCTATCAACTCCATTGGCCCGACCGGCCCGTCGGCCTCTTCGGCGGAAGAATGGACCAGAAAGCCTACACCTATGCGTACGAACCGTTCGAGGAAATCCTCTCGCATCTCGACGCCCATGTGAAAGCAGGGCGCATTCGGCATATCGGCGTATCCAATGAAACACCGTTTGGCGTGATGCGGTTCGCCGCTGAGAGTGAGGCCCGCGGTCTGCCCCGCATGGCATCGATCCAAAACGCCTATAATCTCGTCAATCGCACCTTCGAGGATGGCGGCCTTGAGGAAGCTTGCGTCCGTGAAGAGGTCAGTTTGCTCGCCTATTCGCCGCTCGGACAGGGCTATTTAACCGGCAAGTATCGCAATGGCGCCCGGCCGCCAAAGTCGCGAAAAGTCCTGTTTGAGCGGTTGCAACGCTATGAAACCCCGCAAGGGCTGAGGGCAATCGAGTCCTATCTTACCCTTGCCGATCAACATGGCATCGATCCGGCCAAGCTGGCGATTAAGTTTTGCGATACGCGCCCATTCATGGGGTCGACGATTATTGGCGCAACGACGATGGCGCAGCTCGAAACCTGTATCGATGCGTTTGAGTTGACTTGGACCGATGAGCTCGAAGACGCGGTCAACGCGCTACACGTCGACCAACCCTCGCCCTGCCCTTAATCAGGCAGACGCGGTTAACCGTGTAACGCATTGCTTGGTTTGACTTTGCGTTAATCTGGAGGCAATCTCGCGTCAGCTGCGTAAAGTATTACAGATCGCAGCCATATCTAAAGGGGATATTCAATGGCTGACGCCTCCAAATACGAAGACAATATCAAGAAGTATGCTGACGGCTATAATCAAGCCGCCGCAGAGAAGATCGTGGGACATTTAGGGATCGCACTGCGCAACCGTGACAGCTCGCTCGTATCTTGCTCTGACAGTGGGGAATTGCAGCGCGTCCGTGAGAAGTGGTGCCGCGGCAAGCTGGCGCTCGCCCACACGAATGACGAGCTTGATGCTGCGATCGCATCGATTTGTGAAACACTGAGCCCAGAGGGCGGCAACAAATCTCGCGTAACATTCTATTATCTGCTGGCCCAGCATTTCGGTAAACTCGACATGCTCGCAGGGTAAGCGACCTGACCATATGTGACGAAAAACCCGGCGACTGGCCGGGTTTTTTATTGGTCATTCGAACGGGTTAAGATAGGGGCACGGCCATGCATCGACTCTTCGCCGCTCTTCCGATTCCAGACGACCTCGCCGATCGCCTTGAGCCGCTTCGTGTGGAGCTCCAAGGCGCGCGTTGGCGGCGCCGCGACCATTATCACATCACGCTTTGCTTTTATGGCGCTGTGGATGGCGAGATCGCAAATGAGCTCGCAGATGCACTGGCCGACCTGCGGGCCCCGGCAATGTCGATCGCGCTGTCTGGGGTAGGCTGGTTTGGCCGACGTGAGCCGCGCGCACTGTTTGCCCGGGTCGCGGAGCAAGCCCCACTGAGCGACCTTGCGCACGCGTCTCGCAAGCTTGCCCGTCAGTTTAACTTGAAGCTTGGCCAAGATCCGTTTGTTCCGCACATTACGGTCGCCTATTGTAATCAAATGCCTTTAGACGCTGTGCGCACGTGGAGCGAAGACTTTCAGGTCCTGAAATCAGAGCCTTATCTGGTCGACACCTTCCATCTTTATGAAAGCTTCACGGGACATCGCAGGCAAAGCCAGTACGTTGCGCAAGCAGATTATCAGCTTGGCTAAACCTCCTGACGCGATGTGTCAGGAGCAGGTGTTGACGGTACACGTCAAAGGCGAAACAAAGCAGAATGGCACAACCAAGAGTCCAGGCTGAACCCGTTCAAACGCACACGCAGCGGTATCGCGCGGTGCGACAGCAATCAGAGCATTTGGCCGCGACGCTCAGCGATGCCGATGCGACCGCCCAATCCATGCCGGATGCCAGTCCCGCAAAGTGGCATTTGGCCCATACGAGCTGGTTTTTTGAAGAGTTTATGCTCGCACCCACTTATGGCGATGATGTCCGGTTTCACCCGCAATTCAGTTTTCTCTTTAACTCCTATTATGACGCGGTCGGCGCGCGGCACGCTCGTCCGATGCGAGGGTTGCTGACGCGTCCCTCCTTAGACGAGGTGCTTGCCTATCGCCGCCATGTCGATGCGAAGATGATGACCCTGTTCGACGCGCATCCAAATGCGTGCGGTCTTCTCGCGCTTGGCTTGGCGCATGAGCAACAACACCAAGAATTGCTGCTGACGGACATCTTGCATTTGTTCGCCCAAAACCCACTGCAGCCCGCCCTGAAAAGCGAAGTAAACCTCAAAACCGCAAATCTTGAAGCTGCCCCCCTGACCTGGGACCGGTTCGAGGGAGGCGTGGCCTCGATCGGATATCAGGGCGACGCATTTGCCTTCGATTGCGAAACCCCTCGGCATGATGTCATTGTCCGCCCGTTCGAACTCGCCAACCGCTGTGTCACCAACCGGGAATGGCTCGAATTTATACAAGCGGGCGGATATCAAACCCCGCACTATTGGCTGTCCGATGGCTATGCAACGGCGCAAAGTGAGGGGTGGACCGCCCCGCTCTATTGGCAGCGCGATGAGACCACCTGGACGACGATGACGCTCTCTGGACGTCAACGGGTCAATCTTGAAGCCCCCGTCACCCATATCAGCTTTTATGAAGCGGACGCGTTCGCAATTTGGGCCGGCGCGCGGTTGCCGACCGAACAGGAGTGGGAAGTCGCCGTCAGCGGTGCGCCGATAGACGGCACGTTTGCAGGGGCAGGATACTATCAACCGCAAGTGCAAGCCTCGACAGCGGAGCGATACTATTTCGGTGATGTGTGGGAATGGACGGCCAGTCCGTTCACACCGTATCCCGGATTCCAAACCGAGAGCGGCGCCGTTGGCGAATATAATGGCAAGTTCATGAGTGGTCAGATGGTTCTGCGCGGCGGCTCATGCGCCACACCCGATGCGCATATCCGGCCGACCTATCGCAATTTTTTCCATCCCGGCAAACGCTGGCAATTCTCCGGCCTGCGCCTCGCGAGGGATGCTTAAAAATGGATGATGCATTCGACCCAACACCAAAAGCTCGTAATGGCGGGTTCTTGCGGGATGTGCTGAGCGGGCTGTCGAAGCCTCAAAAGACACTGCCCAGTCAGTATTTCTACGACACGATCGGTTCGGGATTGTTCGAACAAATTACACGTCTTCCAGAATATTACCCAACCCGAACCGAAATCAGCATTTTGACCGATCATGCGGGCGAGATCTCGCAAGCGCTCGGGCCAGACGTCCTTTTGGTTGAGTATGGGGCCGGCGCATCGACCAAAACACGGATCCTGCTCGACTCATTGGATCGGCCCGCCGGTTATGTCCCGATCGACGTCTCAGAAGACTTTTTGCTGCAAACAGCGGATCGACTGCGATCTGAATATGCCGCCCTCACCATCGCTCCCATTGTCGGTGATTTCATGATCGATTTCGGTTTGCCTGACGATCTCGACGGGCGCCCGGTCGGGTTTTTCCCAGGCTCCACGATTGGCAATCTGAGTGATCCTGAAATCCTTCAATTCATGCGCTCGGCGCGCAAACTACTCGGGCCAGACAGCCAGTTTCTCATCGGGCTAGACCTGCGCAAATCGCCTGAAATTTTGATCCCAGCCTATGATGACACCAAGGGGGTCACCGCGGCGTTCAACTTAAACCTCCTGGCGCGGATCAATCGTGAGCTTGCCGCTGATTTTGATCTCAACCGATTTGAGCACGTCGCGATCTGGAATGATGACGCGTCGCAGATCGAAATGCACCTGCGCAGCGAGACGGCTCAAACGGTCACGATCGATGGCACTACGATTGGGTTCGAAGCGGGTGAAACCATCCACACAGAAAATTCGCGCAAGTTCGATTTGAACCTATTTAGGGCGCTCATTGCACCAACCGGCTGGTCGCAAGAGACTGTATGGCTCGATGACCAGGAATACTTTGCGGTTGCGCTGTTGAAGGCCTCCCCATAAAGAGCCGCAACCACCTGTTATATATGTATATTTTGTGCGCACACTGGCGCAAAGCACGCAAATGGTGGCATTTTCGTCACGCTCTTGCAGTCCAGTGGCGCAGATCTGCGATTAATCTGGCCACGATGGTATCTGAGGCTCGTATGCAACAGATTGCCCGTTTTTCGTGCTTCGGCGAATAAAAATCAGCCAAAATGTAAAAGATTTGTGGCGATTTCTTCGTCGCTGCGCTTTTTTGGGGCACCAATCGCAAAACAAAGAAGGAGCGGATTGATGGGGAAACTGATTTCACGCGGTCTAGCGCTCGCAATGGTTGCTGGAGCATTCACAGCACCAGCTGCAATCGCTGAAGGCGAGTTCTCGGGCAACGTGGCACTGACCACTGACTATGTCTGGCGCGGCGTCTCGCAAAACGGCGAGCAGCCTGCTGTCCAAGGCGGGTTCGACTATGCCAACGGAAATTTCTATGCGGGCACATGGGCGTCAATCGTCGATTTTGGCGGCGCCAATATGGAGCTTGACCTGTACGGCGGATGGGCTGGCGAAACTGAGGCGGGCCTCGGTTGGGACGTCGGCGTTATCGGCTATATTTACCCAGACACAGATGATCTCGATTTCGTCGAGCTCTATGGCGGATTGAGCTACGGGTTCGAAGCCGTTTCTGTCAGCGGGTACCTCTATGTCGATCCAGACAATGAGACCACATATCTCGAAACGTCTGCTGGTTTCAGCGCGACGGATAATCTCGGCTTTGACGCAACAGCCGCGTCTTACCTAGACGGCGCTGGCGAATACTCAGCCTTCTCTCTCGGTGCAACTTTCTCAACCGAAGCTGTCGACTTTGACCTGCGGTTCTGGGGCACTGACATCGACGATGTTGATGAAGCAGAGGAACGTGTTGTTCTGACTGTCAGCCGTTCACTTTAAGCTCGATTTGAGCTGACCACCCGCCTTTTGCCCTCCTGTCGAGGGCGGGTTTTTTCACTGGCCGCTACTGTTCGTAATTGGATGGTAGCGGCTTTTTCTATATGACGACTTGATGCGAGACGAAGACGCCCTTTTAAAAGTCGAGACCATCCTTCAAGGCGCAACCAGTATCGCAAAATCGTGGAGCGATAAGCGCGGCGACCTAACCCTAGACGAAAAATCCTATGGTCAATTCGCCTCGGACGCAGACTTGGAGATCGAGCATGAGGTCCGCAGCGCACTCGCCGACGCCTTCCCAGGGGATCAAGTGATTGGCGAAGAGCTTGGCGGTGAGCTAACCCCGGACCAAAGCGGCTGGGCCATCGATCCGATTGATGGAACCTCAAATTTCG
>JBCBQS010000011.1:0-26066 GCA_039820085.1 Pseudomonadota bacterium | reverse complement strand
TCAGGATCGAATTGCGGGCCGGGTGCGACAGGTGTTTGCCCGAAGATTGAGTTCGCGCCGGTGCCAGATAGGCTGAGATTTGAATTATCAGCAAAAACACGGCCCGGCTCCGTGCCAGGGCGGAACGCTTCGAGGATTATTTCGTCTGATCCAAATGTTGGCAATTCGCCTGTGCGCGCATCGACAGAGACGAGACGCACCCCAGGTGGAATCCGGAATGGGATCGGCGCTTCTTCAGCGAGCGCGCGCTCCATAAATTCTGTGAATACGACACCAGCGACGGATCCACCGCCCTCACCCTCGCCAAGTGTGCGCGGCGTATCGAAACCGGTCCAGATGCCAACCACGAGATCCGGCGAGAAGCCGAAGAACAAGGCGTCGACATATTCATTCGTCGTCCCCGTTTTACCGGCAAGGGGTTTGCCGATCCGGTTTGCACGACGTCCCGTCCCGCGATCGATCACGCCCTCAAGCATATGTACGAGTTGATAGGCGACAATCGGATCGACCAATTGTTTGCGGTCATCTGGCAAGATTGGTGGCGGACCGCCATCCCAAGTTTCCGCGACGCAGCCTTCGCAGTCACGCTGATCATGCTTGTAGAGCGTTACGCCGCGTCGATCTTGCACGCGGTCGAGCAAGGTCGGCGTGACTTCCTTGCCGCCATTGACCAGAGCAGCATAGGCTTTCGATAGTCGCCAAGGAGACGTCTCACCTGAACCAAGTGACATGGCAGGATATGGCGGCAGTCGGTCATAGATGCCAAAGCGTTCCGCGAACTCAGACACAGCTTCCATGCCGATATCTGTCGCAACACGAGCCGTCACCTGGTTGTAGGACTTTTCCAAGGCGACGCGCATCGTCACTTCGCCGTAGCTGAGCCCTTCAGCATAGTTTTCAGGCTTCCAAACCTCGCCTGTGTTCTCGTCATAATAGACGTACGGCGAATCGAGGATTCGCACCGAAGGCGTGTATCCTTTTTCGAGCGCTGCCCCATAGACGAAGGGCTTGAACGACGAGCCTGGCTGACGACGGGCCTGCGTCACGCGATTGAACGGACTTTTAAAGAAAGAGTAGCCCCCCATCATTGCGAGAACCCGGCCAGTATGCGGATCCAAAGCGACAATCGCGCCTTCGAGTTCCGGGATTTGACGCAGTTGCGCCTGACCGACTGGAACCATGACAGGCTGAATTGGGATGTCGGTCACATCATCATCCGCGCTGACCCCTTCACGCGTCGACATACTCTCCTCGGGGCTCATCGCTTGGCGGCTCACCTCTGCGAGAATAACATCGCCTGCGCGCAGCCCGGTTTGATTGCCACCGCGGCTATACGTGTTGGCCCACTCGACATCCTCGGCTGGGATGCCAATCGTTGCGCCATCGGCGAGCATAAGCTGTGCGCCTTGATCAGAGGTGGAGACGACCATCGCCCGCTCCCAGCTGCCGAAGCCGCTTGGAAGCGTGACCTCATTGAGTTGCTCCAATAGATCTTCTGCGCGTGGGTCGATCGCGGTGATCGGGCCACGATAGTCGTACCGGCGGTCATAGGTTTCGAGCCCAATCTGCAACGCTTCCTGCGCGGCAAGTTGAAGCTTTGTGTCAATCGTTGTTCGGATCGACAGACCGCCTTGTTCCAGCTCATCTTCCCCATAAAGCTCGATCAATTGCTTGCGGAGCTCTTGGACAAAATAGGTCGCAGCGGCGTATTCAGGGCCGTACAAACGACGGGTTGTATTGAGCGGTTTCGCCTTGGCCTCTTCGGCTTGTTCGAGGGAGATGTAGCCGTCATCCACCATGCGGTTGAGAACATAATTGCGCCGAATAAGCACCCGCTCAGGGTTCGTGTACGGGTTCACGCGCCCTGGAAACTTAGGCAGAGACGCCAGCACGGCCGCCTCTGAGAGGTTCAGCTCTGGCAGCGACTTGTTAAAGTAATTCAACGCCGCTGACCCAACACCGTAGGATCGGCCACCAAGATAAATCTCATTCAAATAGAGCTCTATAATGTGTTCTTTGCTGAACGCTTTTTCCATGCGTTGAGCAACGATCGCTTCTTTGGCTTTACGCACAATGGTCTGGTCGCGCGTGAGCAGCATATTCTTCGCAACCTGCTGGGTAATCGTTGAACCACCCTGGAGGCCGCCACTGCCCGTAATTTTATTGCGCACTGAATTGATCGCGCCTCGCGTCATGCCGAGATAGTCGATCCCGCCATGTGTGAAGAAGTTTTTATCTTCCGCGGACACAAACGCATGGATCACATGTTCTGGAATCGCTTCGTACGGGATGAACACGCGATGCTCATCCGCAAACTCGTAGATTAGCGTTCCGTCACCGGCATGCACGCGCGATGTGACCGGCGGATTGTACTCGGCAAGTTTTTCAACCGATGGGACGGTCCGGCCCAACGCCGCCATCCAAATGAAAAATGCGATGATCGCCAGGACACCGACCACAAATCCGGCCAGAACCGTCCAGAGCAAGACTTTCCACGTAAACACGCGTTGTCGGATCGCAGTCCACATTTCAAACTCTCTCACATCTTATTCGTCACGCGCGGTCATTCCACGCTTTCGGGGCGAGACTAAGGCGGTTCGTGAGCCTCGAAAAGGGAGAGCGTCAGTTCGTTGCCATTAATAAATCTTGCCGGTCAAAATAGGCATCGATGGCGCGTTTGATCGCGGCGGCTGACTTTTGCCGACCGGAGTTTGATTTCAGCCGTCTGGCATCATCGCGATTGGTCAGAAATCCAATCTCGACCAGCACGGCGGGAACATCCGGCGCAAGCAACACAAAAAAGTTTTGCCGCCGATGCGTGTTGCGCAAAAGCGGACCTGCTTGTCCGAGCTCTGGAACCAAGAATTCGGCGAAAATTTCTGAATTCGACTTGGTTTCGCGAACCGTCAGGTCTTGGAGGATGTCGGAGACCTCATCGGTCGTGCCATCTTCAAACGGCATGTGCCAGCCAAATCTCTTGGCTGTGCGATCAATCCGCGCTTCGCCGCGTGTGGATATTGTGTAGACGGACGCGCCCCGCACCGTCGGCTTGCCCGCTGCGTCCGCATGGACGGATATAAACAGATCCGCCCCCCAATCGCGCGCCATTGTCACGCGGTCTTCATGTTCGACATAAACATCGGTTTCGCGCGTGAGCCTGACGACATAGCGCGCATCTTTTTCGATCAATGACTTAAGCTTTAGCGATGTTTTCAGCACGATATCGGCTTCTTCGTCACCCGTAATCGCGATGGCGCCGGGGTCACGCCCGCCATGACCAGGATCGATCACAACCACGCGGCGTTGACGCGCAGCCATATTGATTAAAGCCCCAAATCCAGCCGGCTTGGTTGACGGCGTTTCAGGCGTCGCCAACGGATCAAGCTCTGCGAAGTCTGATGAGACAGGCTCAATAACGGGGTTCAAGCGCTCAGCTTCTGCCAGCGCATATCGGTTCGCTTCAAAGCGCGCAAAACGCGGTGCATCCCGGTTCGCAGCGTTTTGGAACCGGGCCAGCGACACACCGGATAAATCAAGAATATAGCGATAGAGCCGCTCGCTCCCGCTCGGTGGAAGATCGATCTCGCGCATGATCATCATGGGACGATCGAGTTCGAAGATGATGCGATCCATATCCAACGTGTACGCGCTAATGCCGCCCGTTGGTTGCGCAAAGAACGGATCCAGAGCCAACGTAAATTCCTCTGGGATCATTTCGATGACAAGCCCAGACTCGGTATCGCGCAGAAAAATATCTGGCCGCATCGGTGTTTCAGTTGCGATCGTGATCCGCGTGAACTCACCATCGCCCGCCACGCCGATAGATTGCACCTGCGCCTGAGTCGATAGGACCCCCATCAAAACCCCAATCACAATGAGAATAGATTTCAGTGCTTGCATTGATCGGCTTCGCTCACTTCGCGCTACCCCAGCGCTTTATTATCTCACTGTTTCTATTTTGTGTACTCGCATAGCGATGAACTGAAGATGATGCTTCAACACATGCTCCGAGCGCCAAAGGAGCAGAAATGTCATACCAAATCGCTAAGGCCCGCTGGGCAACGACCGCTGGATTGATGGCGATTTGCACGAGCCTTGGCGCCTGCTCCACGCTGCCTGTTCCGTCGAAGACCCTGACCGTCTACAATCTATCATCCGGCGATGCCTATATCGAGTTTGAGCAACCAAACAGCATTGGCGACAAGATTCTATGGCGATCCGATGTGCAAACGCTAGGAGGTGAGTCGCTCGGGATTGGCTCAGGTCACTGCACACGATTAGACGCGGATGCGAATTTCTTTTGCTCGTTCACGGTGACTCTCGATGGACGCGGGATCATTTCCGGTCACGGCATACAGCGCACAGAACCGCTTGAATCGACCTTCCCTATCATTGGCGGAACGGGAGAATTTGAGGGGATTGTCGGCGAAATCAAATCCACCCCTGTCGAAGAGCGCGCGCGCTTTCGATACGATATGACCTATTCTCTCTCCCGATAGACTGACCAAAGACTGAACACATCTTTAAGCTCTTAAAGGCCTTCAGCGACGAAGAACGGAAATATTCCGTATGCCCGCAATTTGGGTCTTTCAATTCCATGCGAGAAAGGGCATGTAAGTGATACACCCAGAAATGGGTCGTCACAGAATCCCCGAACGGCGGGTGAACAGGCCTAACCCCCTGCACTGTCGCCGAGACCGGAACGGATAAAATGAGCTTACAGGCCTTAAAAATCGGACCCGCGTGCCGCTCCCATGACGGAGCAGGCCGGATTGATTCGTTGCCTGTCCCTAATAACACTTTGGCTGGCGCGCTTCGCTATTGTCCGCCGCGATTGCGGGCTTTAGCGCCGTCAGCCCAAAAGGCAGCTTACAATGAGCAAACTTATGCTGATCGACGCGGTCCACCCGGAAGAGACCCGTGTCGCCCTCGTCAACAAAGGACGTGTCGAGGACTTTGACTTTGAAACCACTGGCAGCGAACAATTAAGAGGCAATATCTATCTCGCGAAAGTCACGCGAGTAGAACCCTCTCTGCAAGCGTGTTTCGTCGAATATGGCGGCAATCGTCATGGATTTTTGGCGTTTAGCGAGATCCACCCAGACTATTATCAATTGCCGCAAGCCGACCGCGAAGCGCTGCTCGAAGAAGCGGCCCGCGAAGCGGCCGCAGCGGCCGATGAAGACATCGACGACGATGATGACGATGATGACGAAGACGAGGCGGACAATGACCGCGACGAGGATGAGCTCGACCTAGACGCTGACGACTCCGAAGACGATGATGATCAAAAAGAAGATGTAATCGAAGCGGCAGATGAGACCAGCGAAGATGACGCGGATGGATCGGAGCCTGAAGCGGCGACATCTGAGGACAAGCCTAGCGCAAAACCAGAGCGCAAACGCCGAAGCCCCCGCAAGTCGCGCGGCACGTCAATCACCCGTCGCTATAAAATCCAAGAAGTCATCCGCCGTCGCCAAGTTCTGTTGGTGCAAGTGGTCAAAGAAGAACGCGGCAATAAAGGCGCCGCCCTCACCACTTATTTGTCGCTCGCGGGTCGGTATTCTGTCTTGATGCCGAACACACCGCGCGGCGGTGGCATTTCGCGCAAAATCCCAAACGGCAATGACCGTAAGCGCCTCAAAGCCGTGATGGACAAACTCAACGTTCCGAAGGGAATGGGGCTGATTGTCCGGACCGCTGGCGCGAAACGGACAAAATCCGAAATCAGCCGCGATTATGACTATTTGCAAAAGCTCTGGAGCAATATTCGCTCAAAGACGCTGGAATCTGTCGCGCCCAAACTGATCCATGAGGAAGGTGGATTGGTCCACCGCGCGATGCGAGACATGTTTGACCGCGAGATCGAGGAAGTCGTAGTTCAAGGCGACAATGCTTATCGCGAAGCGAAAGACCTTGCGAAAACGCTGATGCCGACACAGGCAAAGAAAGTGAAACGCTGGACAGCCTCAGCTCCGCTTTTCGTTAAAGAGGGCGTCGAGGACCAGCTCGACTCGATTTTCTCACCCGTCGTGCAAATGAAATCAGGCGGCTATTTGGTGATCAACCAAACCGAAGCGCTTGTCGCGATTGATGTGAACTCCGGAAAATCGACGCGCGAACGGAATATTGAACAAACCGCGCTACACACAAATCTCGAGGCTGCAGAAGAAGCCTGTCGTCAGATGCGCCTGCGCGACCTTGCCGGCCTTGTCGTGATCGATTTCATCGACATGGACGAGAACAAAAACAACCGCGCGGTCGAGAAAAAGATGAAAGATGCGCTGAAGCTCGATCGGGCACGCGTGCAGAACAATCGGATTTCTCAATTCGGACTAATGGAAATCTCGCGCCAGCGCAGACGCGCCGGGGTTCTACAAGCCACATCCGAAAAGTGCGAAGCCTGCGACGGGACAGGACATCGTCGCTCGATCCCGTCGGCCGCCCTACAGCTCTTGCGCGCCACAGAAGCGCGCGCCGCCGGTGGTGGCTTGCGCAGCATGACGGTCACAGCGCCGACGGACGTTGCGTTATATCTCTTGAATTCGAAGCGAGACCTCTTGTCAGCGATTGAAGAAGACGCGGGCTTTATGATCGAGATCAACTCATCTGGATCAATGATTCCGGGTGACTTCAAAATCGATGCTGAGAAAACCTCAAGCGGACGCCGTCGCCGCCAGAAATTCAATCGTGCCGACTTCTTGGAAGGTGACGAGGATGATCATCTCTTACCCGACGCCGAAGACGATGAAGAGGACGAGACCACCGAGGTCGACGCGTCCAGCACCGAAGATGATAGCGAAGAAGGTAGCGGCAAGCGGAAGCGCCGTCGCCGCGGTCGACGTGGCGGACGCCGCCGCCGCAAAGACAATGAAATGATGGAACCGGGCGCTCCGCCTTCAGATGGAGGAGCCTTGCTTGATGGCCTCGCGCTCTCGGTCTCCAACCTTCTTGGCGATGAGCCCGATGACTTACCGTCTGCCACCGAGGGTGGGCTTGAGGCAAAACCCGTTGCTTTGCCGGAAGCGCGCACGGCTGAACCCCCGGCAGAGACAAAAGCCACAGAAACGACCTCGGATGAGGAGCCGCGCGAAGGCAAGAAACGCCGTCGCCGCCGGCGCCGTAAACGCGGTGGGGACGAGGCCTCCGAGACAGTAAACAATGAGGCTCAAGCCGAGACTGCTGACGCTGATGCCAGCGCTGAAGACGCGCCTGAAGACCCGCAGCCGATCGAAACGCCTCCGATCGTCGCAATTGAAACGCCCGACATCGCAGTTGCGAGCGAGCCGGTCGAAGAGGCGCCTGCCCTCGATGCGGAGGCCGCTTCAGAACCGGATCAGACGCCTGAACCTCAACCTGAGCCTATCCCCGAGCCAGAGCCGGTCGCTGAGCTTGTCTCAGAGACGCCCGCACCACTTTCGACCGAACCTGTGCTGGAAACCACAGAAAAGCCGAAGAAGAAGAAACGCGGTTGGTGGTCTAGATAATAAAGGGAAGATGAGGAGCTGAAGTGGAGCGATTTTCGATCGCTCTGACATCGGCGGCGTGCCCAGGTCAAATCCGACATAAGCTATGAGGACCAACGCGCCGTCTGTAAAATCGGGCTGATAGACTTGACACCAGCGGGTCTTCGTCAAAACGGTAATCGGGGATCTAGAAGCGAGGCAGATCAGCTGTTCGCTTGAGCGGGGGGTACAGTGTCAGATTTAGGAGTGCGGAGAATTGAAGAGCTCGATGTTCTGCGAGGCTTCGCCTTGCTTGGGGTCTTCATCGTTCACTTTGTTGGATTGAACTTCTACGAGCTTCCTCCCGCAGACATTCAGGCAACTTGGCAAACGGACCCGTTTCAACGAGGCATCAGCCTGTTTTCGGATATCTTTTTCCAGAACTCTGCCAATACCCTTTTCGCTATGCTGTTTGGTATGAGTTTCTGGCTCATGCTGGAACGAATGAAGGCAAACGGGGTCGCGTTTGAAACCGTTTATATTCGCCGCCTCGTCGCCTTAATGGTGATTGGTCTTATCCATTTATGTCTGATTTTTCCGGGCGATGTTTTGTTCGAATATGCCCTATTGGGTCTTGTACTCTTTCTGATCCGCGGCATGCCGCCCCTTCTGATGCTGGCGATTGGGATTATGCTCTTCTTTCTCGGCCAACCCATTGGCGACCAAATATCAACTTGGTTGACGCCGCCAGACCATGAGGAATCCAGCCAGTCCGTCTTTCAGGGCGAAGACTATATCAGCTGGGCCACAAGCGCCTTCTCGCTCTATTTCAGTCAAAACATAGCATATGGCAGCGGCCTTGGATGGTGGCTCTATATATTGGGGCGTTTTATGCTCGGAGCTTGGATCATGCAGCAGGTCTGGATGAGACGGCTGAGTGAGTATCGCGGCGTCGCGGGGCAGATCGCAGTTTTCGCACTACCCATTGGTCTATTGCTTGAAACAGTCTCGATATTTGTCGCCATTGATTATTTGCCATGGCCCAATTGGATTGATCCGGTGACCCACTCTATTGGCGCGCCGCTCGTCGCACTCGGGTATGCTGCCACTTTGGTGTATCTCTTCACGGGATCTTCGACCCAGAGACTGGTTCATTGGCTGGCACCGGTCGGAAGAATTGCGCTCACCGCCTATGTCGCGCACGGCCTTTTATTCTCGATCATCTTCTTACCCTTAGGTCCAAACCTGACCGGAATAATCACGCCTTTTGCGTCCTTCGGGGTTGCGATCGGACTTTATATCAGCCTAACGGTCGCAAGCATCCTCTGGTTAAAGCACTATCGCTATGGCCCGCTCGAATTCGTCTGGCGTTGGGCGACATACGGTCGAAGACCTGACTTGAGTGCAAAGGCTTGAGCCTTCGGAGAGACGATGATTGACGACAAGGTGTTCGAACAATCCTCACCCAACGGATATTGGCGAAATCTCCTTGCACCTGCCGATTTTCCTGATACCCGTTTGAGTTGATGGCGAACCTGAAGCACCTCATTTCAATTGTTTCGTTCGGGGTCTTGTGTGCCTGTTCGACGAGCCCGCCGAACGCTGTGAGCCTTGTAAACACCAATGCCCCTGAAGACTTCCTGGCCTATCCGGATGGGGTCTTCGTTCTTCAGAATGCCCGGATTATCGATGGTACAGGCGGTCCTGTAGAGCCCAATTTAGATATTCGCATCGAAGATGGTCTTATTGCTGCAATCGGACCTGAACTCTCCACAGATGGGGCTCAGACTGTACTTGACCTCGACGGCGCGACGGTCATGCCAGGTCTGGTCCATGTTCATGATCACATTATCTATTTGAGCAGTCCGTTTCGCGGATACGATTTCCTACTCGTTGATCCGCATCCATTCTCTATACCCAAACTCTATCTGTCTGCAGGCGTAACGACGGTCCGGTCTGCGGGGACAGATTCGCCTGATTTAGATGTACATCTCGCGCGCATGATCGCTGATGGTGAAGCGGTCGGTCCGAAGATTTACATTACCGGGAATTTCATCAACGGGCCGGGCGTTCCAATGATGCGCGGCGCCGTCACGGAAGAAGACGGTCGAGCTTTTGTAAGAGCGCAAGCGGAACTCGGTGTCGGCGGCGTCAAAGTCTATAATAGCCTCGGCGCGGAAGCCCTCAAAGGCGTGATCGAAGAAGCTGCCATTCACGGTCTATGGGTGGCCGGTGATCTTGGTTACGGCGTATCCTGCGCCGAAGCGGCGCGCTTGGGCATTGATACAATCGAGCATGGCTTCAACTCCTGTCTGCAAGACATACCCGCACTCAATCAATCGGATACCCCTTTTAACGTCGAGGATCACAAACAGGCGATTGAAGCGCTCATCAACGTTTTGGTTGAAGAAGAAACCGTCCTTGTGACCACCCCATCAGGCGGCGCGGAAGCAAACTTTTCCGAAGAGGTGCGTAGCATGTTTGCGCCCTTTATGAGGGACGCCTTCGATGCCGTGCGCGTCGAAGATGGAAATCGCTCGGAGAGCGGCAACCCCATGTACACTTTGTATATGCGAGACCAAGTTGCACAAATGCATCGAATGTTCGTCGACGCGGGAGGCACCCTCTTAATCGGCGCAGACGCGATGTACCTTCCATTGGTACCGGGTTTCGCCAATCATGACATCATGATTGAGACGGCAAACTACCTTCCCAAAATGGACGTGATCCGAATGGCGACCAGTGATGCGGCAGAGTTTCTGGGAGTTGGTGATCAAATTGGGCAAGTTGAAATTGGTTTCGCGGCTGACCTCCTTGTCGTCCCCGGTAAGCCGGACGAAGATATGGAAGCGCTGCGCGACCTAACGCTCATATTTCGTAATGGTCGCGCCTATGATCCGGATAAGCTGAAACAAGGCGCTGTCGGTCGTATCGGTTTAGATTGAAATTGTGCCCGGTCCCAATTCCACAAAAATCCTTGACCCAGAGCTGTGGATTACATATGTCGCCCGCTGACAAGTAAGCGAACCACGACGAGCTTTCTTCAAAGCTGTCAGTACGGGGGAGCCCAACTGTCTTCACTTTCAATGTCGGTTTTAGGCCGATCTTGCTTTGCGAGGATACTTGGATGACTCATCCCCTAAAGGGCGCCTGCCCCCCGATTCCCATCCCGCTCATCAAGCGCATCGATGTGGCGTTCGACACAACCACTGTGCACAGGACCTTTGCCAAGGACGCAGATTATATGGCGGCCGTGGCTGAACTTATAAGGGCGTAGCGGGCCACTTGCCCGCCTCATTCCGACTGAGCCGGATGCGCATCAAAGCCCGCGCATCTGACCCTGTTTGATCCAGGCGTTTTACGCCTCGCTTCGGAACCTTTAGCCCATGTTCAACGCTCGTATTTCACCCCTCGCGCATCCAACCACACTGCCTGATTATGACCGCCCGTACGGTCTGCCAGCCTTCAACTCTGTTGAAGACGCCATCCTTAGCTATGACGGCGATGATGCGATTTACGCGCTTTATCCCAAGCGGATCGAAGCGGCGACAGAGCTTTTTCTCGATCAGTTTCCAGGCAAAGTGCTCTACGCGGTAAAAGCGAACCCGCACCCGGCTGTCCTGAAGATCCTTTGGGCCAGTGGTTTGCGTGGGTTTGATGTCGCATCTATCCGCGAGATCGATCAGGTGAAAACCGCGTGTCCCGATGCGGAGCTTTATTTGATGCACCCCGTCAAATCCCGCCGAACAATTCAGCATGCTTATGCAAACGGGGTTCGCCACTTTGCCTTCGATTGCGCGAGCGAACTTGGCAAAATATTGGTGGAAACCCAAGACGCCACAGATCTGCACTTGCACCTTCGTCTCGCGCTTCCGGTCGGAGGATCTGCAAACATGCCGCTTGATGGAAAATATGGTGCAGAACTCAACGACGCCGTAGACCTTCTGCGCTCAGCACGACCCGTCGCAGCCAAGCTTGGCGTTTGCTTCCATGTCGGGAGCCAGTGCATGGACCCGGCCGACTTCGTACGCGCATTTGCCTACGTGCATGGTCTGCTGGAAAAAGCGGGCGTTCAAATTGATAGCTTAGATTGCGGTGGTGGATTTCCAGTTGCGTATCCCGGAATGATCCCTCCCCCGATGGCGGACTATTTTGCCCGTATCGAGAAAGCGATAAACATCTTTGGCTTCGAAGATCTCGAGATCATCGGTGAGCCAGGACGCGCTTTATGCGGCGAAGGCGGGTCAACGCTCGCCCGAGTGGAGCTGCGCAAAGGCAACGATCTCTATTTGAATGAAGGGTCCTATGGCTCCTTGTTCGATGCGGCACAGTGCGCTTGGAAATACCCAGTCAAACTGTACCGCGATGGTACGGCGGCCTCGTCCTTAACCGCGTTTCGGTTTTTCGGACCGACATGCGATAGCCTCGACACGATGCCGGGACCGTTTGAGCTGCCAAGCGACACACGCGAAGGTGACTGGATTGAGATTTGCCATCTCGGCGCGTATGGCCAGGCGCTGGCCACGGACTTCAATGGCTTTCAATCTGAAACAACGGTTGCAATTCTTGGGTAGTTAACGCCAAGCCCGTCATCGACCTGATGTGATGTCTAAAGCAATGCGCCTTGTGAGGATTGACCACGTGCAACCTGTAACAAACGCAGGGGTTGAGAGATTTGACAAGCTCACACCGATCATGCACACCAGCGCCCAGATGGTGCTGTTTTAGTTAACAGCTAAGAGGGAATCCGGTGGGAATCCGGTGCTGTACCCGCAACTGTCAGCTTGGAGCGGTGGACCAGACTGCCACTGAGATCACGTATCTTGGGAAGGCGGCCTAACGTGGTGAAAGGCGAGCCAGGAGACCTGCCATCGCGTCGTTCGTCCGGGGGCCGGGAACAGTCTCAGCGGTCGGGGAAGGTGATCGCCTGTCCTTAGAAACGGCACCAGTGTTGGCCCTAATCCTGCATGTCAGGAGCTGGGTGACGTGTGATGGCCGCGCGATAAGCGCAACTGGTAGGAGGCGACGCATGCACCGCGATCCGGACATGCGCACATGCAATGATTGAGCGAGCCCTGACGCCAACGCTTTTCTTGCTTTGCTTGATTGCATTGTTCTTGGCGTGCCTCCTTGGCTCGACTCCCTTACCGGCAGATCGGGTGCTGGCAGCCCTGATTGGCGG
Organism: Pseudomonadota bacterium; assembly: GCA_039820085.1. Taxonomy (GTDB): domain Bacteria; phylum Pseudomonadota; class Alphaproteobacteria; order Caulobacterales; family Hyphomonadaceae; genus Henriciella. Next base: position 13,439 of record JBCBQS010000011.1, on the reverse strand, counting down.
CGCAGACGCGTCTGATCGCTTAGTGGTTTGGTCGATCAGGTTGCCGCGTGCGCTCGCCGCCTTTTTGGTCGGTGCAACTCTCGGAATAAGCGGCGCAGCCTTGCAAGGCCTGCTGCGTAACCCACTTGCCGAACCAGGCGTACTCGGTGTCTCGGCGTCATCCTCGTTGTTCGCCACCTTCTCGCTTTACTATGGGCTGATCGCATTCAGTCCCTGGGTGCTTCCAATCTTTGCGATCCTCGGCGCGCTCGCGGCAACGGCGCTTCTCGCGCTCGCAGCCATTCGTACGCAGTCGGTCGTAACCCTGATTTTGATCGGCGTCGGGATATCAAGCTTTGCCGCAGCCTTGATGAGCCTGATGATGAATCTCGCGCCGAACCCATTCTCTCTCACTGAAATGGTCAATTGGATGCTCGGCTCCGTTGCCAATCGTAGTTTTGTCGAGATTGGCTTTGTTGCCCCGTTTATGATTGCCGGAACCGCGATTTTGCTTTTGACACGGCGCGGCTTGTCAGCGCTCACATTGGGTGAGGAAGCGGCGAGCGGCGTTGGCTTAAACCTCCGCAATCAACGCATCTTCACAGTGGTCGGCGCGGGCCTCGCAACGGGTGCCTCAGTCGCGTTAGCAGGCGCGATCGGTTTTGTCGGGATCGTTGCGCCGCATGTTATTCGCCCTTTTGTGAATCACGATCCTGCGCGATCACTTGTCCCGTCCGCCCTACTCGGCGGTCTCCTGTTGATGCTTGCAGATATCTTCGTGCGCATCATCCCGAGCCAAACCGAACTCAAGCTCGGCGTTGTTGCGGCCTTGATCGGCGCACCCGCCTTCGTTTGGATCGCAATGCAAAGGCGGGTGGCATATGACTGAGTTGCGTGTCTCCAACCTTTCCGTGCGAGTCGACGACAAAGCCTTGGTCGACGCCGCGAGCTTCAGGCTCAAACCTGGTGATCTGACCGTGCTCCTGGGCCCAAACGGCGCCGGAAAGACCAGCCTCTTACGGGCGGCCTTGGGACTGCAAAAAACACAGGCGGGATCGAGTGACCTGGACGGCGCGCCGGTCACAGGCTTATCGCCAACCGAACGCGCGCGGCGTGTGGCCTACCTCCCACAAATCCGCCCACTCGCGTGGCCCAATCGCGTCAATGACATTGTCGCACTTGGCCGGTTTAGTCACGGCGCGGCGATCGGCAAACTTGCAGGCGATGACGCTGCCGCAGTCGATCGGGCACTGACCGCGTGCGATCTGACACACCTTGCCGACCGCGCCGCAGACACACTCTCAGGGGGCGAGTTGGCACGCATGCATTGCGCGCGCGCCTTGGCGGCTGAAGCCCCGCTTTTGATAGCAGATGAGCCAACGGCTGCGCTCGACCCGCGCCACCAGTTCCGCATTCTTGATCTCATCAAGTCCTATGTGGAGCAAGGTGGCGGCGCCCTCATAGTTTTGCACGATATCGAGCTTGCGGCGCGATACGCGACGCGGCTGATCTGGATGAAAGCGGGACGCATTCTGGCAGAGGGACGCGTCTCAGACACGCTGACCGAAGAGCGATTGGCCGAGGTCTATGAGATCGATGCTCAAGTTCAGGGGACCCAAATTTTCATGAAAGGTGCCCTATGACTGCAAAAGCGCTGATGTTGCAGGGGACAGGCTCTGATGTCGGCAAATCACTTTTAACCGCAGGATTGTGCAGGATTGCCAAACGCCGTGGTTTGAAAGTCGCTCCGTTCAAGCCACAAAACATGTCGAACAATGCCGCCGCGTGTCCGGATGGCGGTGAAATTGGACGCGCTCAGGCCCTTCAGGCACGGGCTGCAGGCATAGATCCGCATGTCGATATGAACCCTGTCCTGCTCAAACCGCAAACCGATCGCATCGCGCAAGTTGTGGTTCACGGCAAAGCCATGACGGCGATGGAAGCCTCGAAATATATGGCCGAGCGCCATTCGTTTTTGCCTGCGGTTATCGAGAGCTTTGAACGCCTTTCATCAGCGTACGAACTGGTCATCGTCGAAGGCGCGGGCAGTCCTGCCGAGGTGAATTTGCGGGCGCGTGATATCGCGAACATGGGGTTTGCTCTCCCAACGAATGTTCCGGTTTGCTTGATCGGCGATATCGAAAAAGGTGGTGTCATCGCCAGCGTCGTCGGCACACAGGCCGTTATTTCGCCAGAAGATGCGTCGAGAATTAAAGGCTTCATCATCAATAAGTTTCGCGGCGACCCTCGTCTATTTGATGATGGCGTCACTTTTATCGAACGCGAAACCGATTGGCCGTGTTTTGGGGTTGTCCCTTGGCTGCGTTCAGCCTCGAAGCTGCCGGCTGAGGACGCTGTTTCGCTTCAACAGCCGACGTCTTCAAACGCCCCTTCGATCAAGATCGCTGCGCCAATGTTTTCGCGGATCGCCAATTTTGATGACGCTGATCCGTTGCGATTAGAATCTGGCGTTGATTTTCAATGGGTGCCCCCTGGCCAAGCTATTCCGCGCGACGCGGATGTCATCATTCTGTTTGGCACCAAATCTACCCTTGGGGATCTTGCTTTCATGCGGGAGCAAAATTGGGATCAAGACATTCTCGCCCACCATCGCGCAGGAGGCCATGTGCTCGGGGTGTGCGGTGGTTATCAAATGCTCGGGAAGACCATCTTTGATCCGCACGGTCACGATGGGACACCCGGAAGCGCGGAAGGCTTGAAACTGCTCGATGTTGAAACCGCAATGACGGGCGAAAAACGGGTGGCACCTGCGATGGCGTCGATCCATGCCGGAGACAGCACAGTCAGTGGGTATGAAATCCATGTTGGGCATTCGTTTGGCCCAGATACGGCGCGCCCATTTTTTGATGTCGCGGGTCGACCCGACGGTGCGACATCGCCTGATGGCCGCGTGCAGGGCACATACTTGCATGGCTTGTTTTCCGATAACGGTTTTCGCGCGGCCTGGCTCAAATCCATCCATGAAGACTTCCAAAGCGACTTCTCCTATGACGCAAGCGTTGAAGCGGCCCTCGACGAACTCGCAGATGAACTCGAAGCCTCGCTCAACGTGGATGCGATCTTCGCAATGGCGGCTGAGCCGCGGTTCCCGCACTAAGCGCAGCATCACAACACGCGCTCAGAGTGCTTGACCGAGAGCGCGCTATATCATGAGATCACCTCCAACCGACGTTGGGAGGCGAACGAGATGAGCGATACAGACTTCACGGGTAAAAATGTCTTAGTGGTTGGCGGCTCGAGCGGAATCGGCAATGGCATTGCGCATGCCTTTCGATCGCGGGGAGCGGATGTTGAAGTCTGGGGCACACGCGCCCGCGCCGAGGACTATGATCCAGACGACGGCTCTGACTTAACTGGTTTGCAGTATCACCAAGTCGATGTCGGCTTACCGGACGCAATTGCCGATGCAAAGTCGAATTTCGACGCGCTTGATGTCCTGGTTCTTTCGCAAGGGATCGTCGCTTATAAAAAGGCCGAGTTTGAGCGTGATGGCTGGGACCAAGTTATGTCAGTCAACTTAGATAGCTTGATCCATTGCTGCGAGAAATACCGCGAAACTCTGAGCGAACGCAACGGGGCGATCATCATCATAAGCTCGGTTTCTGGCATTCGCGCGAATATTGGAAACCCGGCGTATGCGGCTTCGAAAGCGGGCGCGATCAGCCTTACCAAAACACTTGGTCAGGCCTATGCAAGGGATGGCATTCGGGTCAATGGCGTCGCGCCGGGCTTGGTCGATACGAAACTCACAAAAGTCACGACAGAGCATCCTGACCGCCTCAAGGGCGCGCTGCGGAGTATCCCGTTGCGGCGGGTCGGCGATCCGAGTGAAATTGCTGGCGGGGCCGTCTTTCTCGCGTCCCCGCTCGCCTCTTACATGTGCGGTCAGACAATCTTCATTGATGGCGGGATGACGCTTTAGCTAGTCCATCGGGTAGCAGGCTGCATTTAAAGTCAGCGAGACCTGGTTTTCCGCGCCTGGCATTGATCCGATCATCGTGCGCGTCAGGTTCAACCCGCCCGCGCTCAGTATAACCGACCCACCATCAGTCGAATGATAGGCGGCACGCCCGCGATAGCCGTCAAACTTGAGCGGATATTGCGCGTCAATTTCTTGCACCCAAAGGCTTAATGGTCGCTCACGACTGAGTTGCGGAAGACAAAACGTGTTGCACAAGGTGATTTTGACTTGAAACTGCTCCGGCGGGTCAGACCATTCTCCGTGCTGAGCAATCGCTGGCGCGGCAAACAAAGCTGTCTGCGTCACGCACAAATAGTCCTGATCAGTGGTGAAGCCTTGCTCGCTCGCGAGCGCGACAGGGGCGCAGGCCAATGCGAACCATAAGACTGCACTTGCTTCGCCAATCCGCCGCGCGCCCAACATATCGTAGCCCCGTAAAGTGTATCGCCTGGGCTTACCTATCCAACGTTCCGGTGAATAAAATACTACTTACAGTGGATTAGGCGTCTCAATCGGTTGGTACATGAAACTCTGGCAGTCCATCCAACGCGTTTTTGAGCGCGACACTCCATCCATCAGATATACCTCGGAAGACCGGGTCGGTGTCTTCGATCCGAAACTGAGGGCCTTCCACAAAGGAGTCGCCTTTATAAATGTGGACGTCGAGCGGCATGCCCACGGACAAGTTCGCTTTAAGGGTTGAGTCAAACGAGACGCATAGCAGGCGCAAGGCTTGCTCTATGCTCATACCGGGGTCAAACGCGCGCAGTATAATTGGCCGTCCATACTTCGTTTCGCCGATTTGGAAGAATGGTGTCTCAAGACTGGCTTCGACAAAGTTGCCCTCTGCATAGATCATGAAAAGGCGCGGTTCCATGCCCATAATCTGGCCGCCCATGATAAGGGTCGCGCCAAAAGAGGCTTCCGCCTTTTGTCCTTCTTCAGCGTGCGAGGACACCACCTCCGCCAAGGTTTCACCAATCAGCCGAGCCGCTTGAAACAAGGTTGGCACTTGCATCAGCGTTGGATCGCGCTCCTCCGGGGCTTTCGAGCGCTCATCAAGCAGGCTGACCACCGCCTGTGTGGTCGCAAGATTACCAGCGGTCATCAGCGTGATCACACGTTCGCCTGGGATCGACCACGTAAACATTTTGCGGTACTTCGAGATATTATCAACGCCCGCATTGGTGCGCGTATCTGACATAAAAATCAGATGGTCGTTCATTTTTAACGCAGCGCAGTAAGTCATTCTGATTCGATCCCAGTCCTCGAAGAAATGAGATCTATTGCTGGACCTGTATCGAGACAAACAAATTTTCCCGTTGGCCGCCTCGCAGAAGCCCTTTTGTCGGCGCGACGTCAGAATAGTCCAAACCTTGAGCAACTCGAACATATTTCTGATCTGGGCTGATCCCATTCGAGACATCAAACCCGACCCAGCCAAGACCATCCATGTGGACTTCCGCCCAAGCGTGGCTCGCGTCTTGATCCGTCCGATCCACCATCATTAAATAGCCGCCAACGTAGCGGGCCGGGTAATTTAGCGCGCGCGCAGCACTGACAAAGATATGCGTGTGGTCCTGACAAACGCCTTTGCCGAGGGCCAAAGCCTCAGCTGCCGTCGTGGTCACCTGGGTCGCGCCAGGCGTGTAGGCGACACTTGCTCTGATTTTCTCGCTTAGACGGTGGAACCGTTCGATTTGCTGGCTTTCGCCCGCTGGAACATCAGCAACCAACCCTCTGATCGCTTCATCACACTCTGTAAGTCCGGTTTGGCGCTGATAGAACCATAGCGGCATTGGCTGAAAATGTCGGCCGAGCACACCATCATCGCTCAGAGTCTCGACCTCGCCTCTGACATGCAGCTCTAGCTGTCCAGCATCAGGCAACACTTCAATCAGGTCGACACGGTTGCCATGCTGATCAATGAAACTTGTTTGTTGTTCGGCGCCATTCAGATCAAGGTCCCACTGAATGATCCGTTGTGCGACGCTGCTTTGCGGCACCATGCGGACCTGCAGCAGCCCATAGGATGGTGCGACATCGTATTTATAACTGGTCGTATGATTGATCGATAAGCGCATTAATTTGTGAATCTGTAATCGGTCTCAATTTGCTGTGACAGCGCCGCATTGCGGGCAATGAAGTCGATCAAGAATTCATGCAGACCTGATCCGATGATCGCGTCGCTGGTTGAGCTTGTGATATGCGCTTCATGGCGCGCGGCGAGATCTTGCGATGCGGTCCGCCGATCATACTCGACTTCAAGCCCATTCAAAATATCGACAATCGCATCATAGCAATAGGCGATTGATCGCGGCAGCCTGACATCATGGATCAAAAAGTCGACAATCGCGCCGGGATCCATGACCCCACCATATAGCCAATGAAACGATCGTTCGGCTGAAGCCGATCGCAAAATCATCTCCCATTGAACCCGGTCAAGTGATGACCCAACCGAGGCGCTAGAAGGTAAGAGGACGTAATATTTCGTGTCGAGAATCCGCGCCGTGTTATCTGCGCGTTCGATCAGTGATCCAAGCTTCACGAACCGGAATATTTCATTCCGTAGCATTGTGCCATTGATCGTCCCGCGCACCAAAGCTGCATGCTGGCGAATGCCCGACAGAAAGTCCGGCAAATCGTTGCGAAACTCTCCCGCTTCAAAGTCATGCTTGCAAGCGAGCCAGGTTTCATTGATCGATTCCCAGACGTCGCGCGTCAGTGCTGTGCGGGTCATGCGCGCATTCTCTCGCGCCGCTGCAATAGAATTATAAAGGCTGCTCGGATTGTCGCGATTGGCAATCGAGAAATCGACGACGCGGCTCGTGCTAAAGCTATCGTGATGTTCTAAATACAGATCGCGGGTCCCAGCCGTGGTCAGCACGCTCTCCCACTCACTTCGGGCCGTTCGAGCGCGCGTTAGCGACATTCGGAACCCGGCATCGATCAACCGAGCTGTGTTCTCAAACCGCTCAAGATAACGCGCCATCCAGAACAGACCGGACGCGGTCCGGCCAAGCATTTTAGTCATCCGAGAGCACCCAAGTGTCTTTGGTCCCGCCGCCTTGGCTCGAATTCACGACCAAAGATCCTTCTTTCATGGCCACCCGCGTCAAACCGCCGGGCACCACTTCAATGGCGTGCGGCGAGACGAGGATGAAGGGACGCAAGTCAACATGGCGCGGCGCGAGCCCGGACTCAGTGAAGATTGGCACCGTTGAGAGTGAAAGGGTGGGTTGCGCAATATAGTTGCTGGGATTGGCGTTCAGCTTAGCGCGGAAGGTTTCGATCTCGGATTGGCTCGCCGCCGGTCCAACCAGCATGCCATACCCCCCTGATCCGTGCACCTCTTTGACGACCAAGTCGGCAAGGTTTTCGAGAACGTAAGCAAGCGAGTCGGCTTCCGAACATCGCCAGGTCTCTACGTTTTTCAAAAGCGGTTTCTGCCCGGTATAGAATTCCACGATGTCAGGCATGTATGAGTAGAGCGCTTTATCATCTGAGATGCCAGTACCGGGAGCGTTGGCGAGCGTGATGCCACCGGCGCGATAAATGTCGAATATGCCAGGCACGCCCAATACCGAATCCGGATTGAAGTTGAGCGGATCAAGGAAGTCGTCATCGACGCGGCGATACAAGATGTCGATGGGCTCAAAGCCGCACGTCGTACGCATCGCGATCCGGCCGTCTACGACCTTCAAATCCTGACCCTCAACGAGCTCAACCCCCATTTGATCGGCCAAAAAGGCATGCTCATAATAGGCTGAATTGTGAATGCCGGGTGTCAGAACAGCGATAGTTGGCTTCGAGGTGCTGGCCGGTGGCGGAGACGCCGCGAGCGATCGGCGCAGCATTGCCGGATAGTCACTGATCGACTCAACACCGATATGCGAAAACACTTCGGGAAACATCTTCAACATAGTTTCCCGGTTCTCGAGCATGTAAGACACGCCCGAGGGGGTCCGCGCATTGTCTTCGAGCACGTAAAACTCGTCCGGTCCGGTGCGCACTAAATCGGTTCCAACAATATGCGTATAGATCCCGCCGGGTGGATTCACGCCGATCATTTGCGGCAGGAATGCTTCATTTTGGGTGATCAGATGTGCTGGAATACGTCCGGCGCGTAGGATTTCCTGGCGGTGATAGATATCGTGCAGGAACGCGTTGAGGGCCTTGATCCGCTGTTCAATCCCACGGGTCAGGGTTCGCCATTCTTGCGCGCTGATAATGCGCGGTAAGAGATCAAATGGAATGAGCCGTTCTTCGGCTTGCTCGGCACCATAGACGTTAAACGTGATGCCGGTGCGCCGAAAGAACTCCTCTGCTTTGACCGCCTTGGTTTTGAGACGAGCTGTATCAATGTTTGTAAGGATGGTGTTGTAATCCTCATAAGGCGCGCGGACACCGTCGCCAAATCCGTGCATTTCATCGAAGAATTTTCGTTCACCCGCCATCGCCCTATCACACATAAGAGGCCGAGGGTGGCAAGCTCATACTCTTGAAAGCTGACTGATTTTTTAGTCGTTGCCCGAGTCGCGGGCGGATTTTTCTCTCGGTGTCTCACCCGGCAAACGATCAAAGTCGAGACGCCACTGAACCGCCACTTTCGGTCCAAGCTCGGGGTCGATTTCAGCATCAACTTCAACATTGTTGAGCGGCGTCCATTCGAGCGCGACACCCGGCGCGCCTGAACTTGCAGATTCGACTTCGAGGTAAAGATCGTCGGCGAGATACTTGCCCGTCGACAGGGTCGCTGCACCATTATCGTCGAACCCGAAATCAAGCCGATCAAGTCCAGTCGCCGCTTCGAGCTCACCGGTCAGACTAAAGGCGTTTCCACCGGCCAGTTGCGCCGCGGCTGCTGCAAGTTGAGCCGCTTGGAGTGGACTGAGATTGGTTGGCGAGCGCCCAAACAGCACGCGGGCTAGGATTTCGTCCTCCGGGAGCGATGGGTCAGACGTGAGGTCAATACTTGGCGACGTTACGGGTCCGGTCACAAGAATGGAGGTTGTAATCCCATCATTCGTGCGATCAGCTTGCAGGGAGACCGCACTCTCTTCGGGGGCTCCGAGGAAGCGGACGGTCCCGTCGGACATCCGGAAACTGCGGCTTAGGAGGTCAACGTCTCCGCGGATCAACGTCGCGGTTCCGTTTAATTGCGGCGCACCGGCCGGTCCAGTAATTCGGACATTCATCCCCCACTCGCTCTCAGTCCCAGGCCCATTCACAAAGATGCGACGATCAGAGCGCAAGGTGACATCGAGCGAAATAGCTTCGCGCGCGGGAGCGTCGGTGAGCGGGCGCTCATCACCCTCCATGAACACAACATCGAGCGTCGTGTAACCGGCGCCCGGCAGGTTCGATAGATTTATTTGCGCGCGATCGATTTCCAAGTCGCCTTGGATATGGGTGCGCCGATTGCGGCGATCGAGCGTCGTGCGGCCCGAAATCCGCGCCTGAACATCTGAGCGATTATTGGCATTCAGCTGATCGAGCTCGAGCACGATGTCACTGTCGCCTGTGAAACTGTATTTGCCCGAACCGTTGAGCGTGCCCCCATTAATTCCGGACGCAGTTGCACGGCTCAGCGTGATCGCCGCCGGACTCAAATCCGCTGAAGCTGATACATTGGTGAGATGCAGCCCGGTAAACCCGTCCTCGAACACGCCATTTTGCCAAGTGACCGGTCCAGAAAAACGAAAGTCAGACCCGTCGCCATTATTGAGATCGGCGGTAAAATCCCCCTCCAATCGCAAATCTGATGGCGCCACGAGCGCCCACAAAGCGGCGACCGGTCCGCTGCCAGTGACCTGAATGGGCATCCGCATCAATGGGTCAGGCCGGATCGAGAGCAAGTCGCCTTGATGGGTTAAAGCGGTTTGCAACTGAGCGTCGAATTCAAGTTCGCCTGTATCATTCGTGCCGGTCAATTGGACAATAAGAGCGCCCGCCTCAAGCGCCGAACTGACGCTAAGATCCGCGGCCTCCCCTGCCCCGCGACTTAATCCAGCTATGGCAAGGTCGGCCTCGCCCATCAGCGCGTCTTCAATGATCTCAATCCGCGTATCGCCAGATAGGACGCCTTCTAGGCCAGGGCGATCTACGAAGACACCAAGCTGTGACATTTGAAGTCCGCGAAGGGCGATTTGCGAGGGCGTTTGCCCCGACACATCCACGCGAAGATCAACCTCTCCGCCGAAAGTGGAGAGCGATCCGCTGACTTGCGCGCCGGTATCAAGCGTGAGTTCGATGGGTGACTGAATGACGATGTTTTGCCCGGCAATCATCGTCTCACCGCCGACACTCAAACGACGCTCACTTACATCTAAGTCAAGCGTTTGCTGCCCTGAAAGCGACTCGCGGCGATCCCAAACTGGCAGGTTGCCAGCATAGTCGAGCGCGCCCTCAAATCGCGGCCATTGTCCGGAAAGAGAGAGGGTTGCTTGATTCAGTGCGAGCGCACCAAAGTCTGCATCGCGGGTGGTAACGTTCAACCCCAAAGTCTGTGCCTCGAAGGTGGCATCGCCCGAAAGGTCACCAATAAAAGGCGCTTGTCCTTGAAGGTCTAAAGCGACGGTCGACGTCTCGATCGCCTCCAAATCGAGTGCCGCTTGCCCAGAGCCGACCAAATCGCTCCACTGAACAGACAGATCACGGACGTCGATAGATGGTCCGTCTAATATTGCAGTAAGAGACGACACCAATGGCGCACCCCGATAATCCGTGTCGATTTGCAACGCAATTTCTGGCACTGGGTCAATCGTCGCGAAAGCCGTCAGTGTTGGCGCGGCAAACACCTCACCCATGGTTCGAACTTCAGCGGCGCGCATCTCAATCGCCACGATTGGATCGGCCATCGTTCCGCTCACAGAGACGTCAGCGGCGAAGTCATCGAATGAGATTTGATTGATGGTCAAAGCATCAGAAGCGATCTGTGCATCGAGCGCTAAAGCGCCATCCGACAGCGCTCCAGACGCGTCCGCAAAAATACTGTCTGAGCGAAGAGAAAACGTATCAATTTCGTATTGTCCGGCCTGCGCGCGGACGTTAAGCGCCACATCTGCGCGGTCGCCAAAAGCTGCGATCAGTTCAGAGCTTGAAGCGGCCGGCACAAGTCCTCCGCCGAAGCTGATTGCAAGTTCGTCATCGAGCGCGCCCACAATGCGCCAGTCGCCATCTATGCCTTCGAAAACCGACACAGTATCAAGCTCGATCTGCCCGGCGAGATCGAGCGCGCCACTCTGTGATCGCGTTCCAGATCCGGTCAGACGATGGCCATCACTCTCCAGGGTCAGAGATCTCACATCGAGCCGGCCCGCATCAGTATTCAACCTCGCCTCGACCGTGCCAGCGATCCCGTTATCGATTTCACGCAAGATCGCTTCGGGTAGGCCCGAAACCTCTTCCGCGTCGAACGTGGACGCCACCAAAACCTCACCATCTGAAAGTTGAAACACCCCGTTTATGCTGAGCCCATCCCCACCATAGCTCTCATACGCGAGTGACGGGATGGCCAAGGCCCCTTGCAACATGGATTGCCCACTCTCGGAATCATACGAACCAATGAACGTGGCCGTTGGCAGCGTCAGTTGCGACACGCCCGAAACAGCCGCCATGTTTAAGTCGCGCGCTGTGACGGTGAGCGGCTGAACCTGCAGGCCAGACTCGCGGTGTACCAAACGCCCATCTAAGTCAATCTCACCATTGTCGGTAACCAGTCTACCGGTGATCGATTGATCCGCTAGATACACCCCTTCAACTCTCACTTTATCTCCCAAGCGGTCCCGAATGGATTGGAACGGTCGGAACGGGGTCAATATGATGTCGCCATCGCCTCGATAACTGCCCTCCTGAAGCGACGCGCGAAGGTCGATTACGTCTGCCTCATCCACGCGCGCTTGCGCCGCAAACTCCCAATCATTGGTATCACCGCTCGCTGAGACTGTAGCGGAAAACCCCTGCCCATTTGTCAGGCCCAATAAGGCTGCGACAAATCCATAAGGCGCCCCTTGAACCGTGGCGTCACCGATAAGCGGCACGTCGCCGCCCCAGTCGAGATTGATCTGCGCCATATCGCCAGCAGCACCCGTCGGTTGCAATCGAAGGTCTAATCCACCGCGCGCGCCGTTTGCATTGAGCGCGCCAAAGATCGAATAGGACTGAGCCGGTCCTGCAACGCCGCCCGCAAGGTTAAGCGTTCTAATCTCAAAAGCATCAAGATCGAGGCGACCGCTCGAACCGCTCGATGCACGCGGCTGCCGCGGTTCAGCAGTCACCATAACGGGCTGACGAGAGACACTGACGAGATCGGCGGTCAGCTCCTGGATACTTAAGTGGCCGCCGATGAGCGCGAGTGGCGACCAATCCAGATCAACGTCTTGGACCACCATCCAGGTGCCGTCTTCATCGGCTATGGACAGCCTCGCAATCGACAGGCGACCAATCAGATCTCCTCTCAGATCGTCGACCTGGACGCTCTGTCCACTGATTGAAAGTGCTTCGATCCGGGCTTCGACCCATGACTGCGCGAAGGGCGTAAATGCCAATAAGCGCAAACCGATCAATACGCTCATCAGCGCGAGCAGACCGATAAATGTGTATCGGCGCCAAGCCGGCGCAAGAAGATCCCGCAACCACGTCAAAACGCTTGTCCGATGCTAACATAAAGCTGGACCGGATCATCACCGTCGCGCGGATCAATTGGGGTCGCGACGTCAAACCGGATTGGGCCAATCAGCGTGTCATAGCGCACGCCGATGCCAGCCGAGTAGCGAACATCATCGAACCCGACTCCTTCATTTTCGTTGACGCTCGCCCCGTCCAAAAACAACACGTAGCCAAGCGGACCCTCGCGTCGCCAGCGCAGCTCGGCCGAGACTTCAAGCAACCCTCGGCCACCGGTCGGCGTGCCATCGTCATCGGTCGGCCCAACCGATTGGAACTCAAAGCCGCGAGCACTACCACCGCCGCCAGCAAAAAACCGCCGACTAACCGGCAGATCCGATAAAGCGGCGCCATAAACAAATCCGCTTCGCGCCCGCCCAGCGATAACAAACCTGGCGCGCTCATCGAAAGGGCGATACGCGCTGAGCTGTGTATTGATCGACACGTATTGCGTTTCGCGGTCACCGATGACCAAGCCGGGTTCGGCGCGTGTGTCCAAACGCCATCCGCGTGTCGCGTCCAAAGGATCATCTGCATGATCAAGTCGCACCCCAAGAGATGTGCTTACAATCTGTTGGTCGCGCTGCTCAAATGCGTCGTCTTCGCGGGTCAGTTCACTCGCGACGCCGAGCGTATATGTGAGCTGGCGAGACGCCCGCACTTCAAATGCACCTGAGACCGTCACCGACTCGCGATCGAACGCGTCCGTCTCTTCGCGACCCGCATTCGCGGACAAGACCAGAGTGCGATCAAACGCCGTGATATTGGGGATCCGCCATTCAACATCGGCTGAGCGTTCCAGCGTCGCGAG
>JBCBQS010000010.1:0-26235 GCA_039820085.1 Pseudomonadota bacterium | reverse complement strand
GCAAGGCATGGACGCTTCGTTCGTTGCGCTCGAGACGCCGAACTCGCCAATGCATATCGGGTCAATTTTGATCTATGACCCTATATGCATTGGCGAGTTCGGCGTCTCGAGCGCAACGAACGAAGCGTCCATGCCTTGCAGCTGTTCCATCATTTCCTCCCAAGTCAGTCTTACGGGAACCTATCTGCGCCCCTTAATGCAGACTGATTGGGAAATGTATGACGGGTTCTGACCAATTTGACCAGTCTCACTCGCGAGATGCGGGAATCGGCAAAAGGGTCCACGAGCCCCGCGAGCAATACAGCAATCGCGTCTTGCCATCCGTGAATTTGATGCTGGCGTTTGCGACATAGTAAAATTTATGTACAGCTCTCGCGAACATATGCGCATATTCGCAATACTCTAAATGCGCGATTTCTCTGGGGGGAGAAAACACTTGGTCGATCAGGCAAACAAAAATCGCGTCTTAGCTTTCGTGTGCGGCATTGTGTTCCTCGATGCCGTTGGACTCGGCCTCATCATGCCTTTGATGCCTGCACTGCTGGAGGATGTGGCGAATTTATCGATCAGTGAAGGCGCAACAATTGCCGGTTTGCTGCTCACCACGTTCGCCATCATGCAGTTCATCTTTGCTCCTATAATCGGCGGGCTGAGTGACCGGTTTGGACGACGCCCCGTCTTACTCTTCGCTCTGCTTGGATTCTCAATCGATAGCTTCATCATGGCATGGGCCCCGACCCTCACTTGGCTGTTCATTGCGCGGCTCATCTCTGGAATATTCGGCGCAACCTATTCAGCTGGATATGCCTGCATTGTTGACATTTCAGCGCCCGACGAGCGCGCAAAACTGTTCGGGTATGCGGGGGCTGCGCTTGGCCTTGGATTTATCTTCGGCCCGGCCTTTGGTGGTTTTCTCGGCGAATATTGGGTTCGGCTCCCCTTCATTGTCGCGGGAGGATTAATCGGAATCGTCTGTGTGCTTGGATATTTTGCGTTCCCGGAGACGCTGAAGCCAGAGAACCGCCGACCGTTTAGCTGGAGCCGCGCAAACCCAGTTGGCAGTCTCATTTCTATTGGCCGTTTTCCAAGCGTCTTAATCGTTTTGGGTGCCCTGTTCCTGATCCAGCTGGGCAATCATTCCTATTCGAGTATCTGGGCCTTCTATGTCGCGGAAGTCGCCGGTTGGACACCATTTTTGATCGGCGTATCGATCAGTGTTTACGGCTTTGGAGTCGCCGGGGTCCAGGGCGGCCTGACGGGCCCAGTCGTGGCCCGCTTTGGAGAAATCAAAGCCGTCACCTTCGCGTTGATCGTCGGGATCGTCTCGTTTGTCATACTTGGCTTCGCGCAGAGCGGATTACACATTTATTTTGGGATCTTGGTTGGTGTCTTCGGTGGCTTTTTAGGCCCGGCCATTCAGGCGCTGATGACAGAACGCACGCCCGCAGATTCGCAGGGCGAGCTACAAGGCGCAATCACCAGCCTGTTTAGTCTGTCATCGATTATCAGCCCGCTCATCATGGCATTTCTGTTTTCCGCATACACAGATACGACCGGCCCCTATATGCCGGGTGCGCCGTTCCTCTTAGCCGGCGTTTTGGGGATATTCGCACTGGGTATCTTCGCCTATGGCGCGCAGCGGCTGAATGAACCGCCGCTGCCAAGTGACCATACCACCGACGAGCTTAAAGAGACGTTTGATTAAACCCGCTCAATAATCACAGCAGGCGCCATTCCACCAGCCGCGCACATCGTGATCAAGCCATAACGTCCGCCTGAGCGCTCAAGCTCATCTAGCGCCGTCCCGATCAGGATCGATCCAGTCGCCCCAATCGGATGGCCAAGGGCCATTGCGCCGCCATTAATGTTGACCTTCTCACGGTCGAGATCGAGTTTACGAATGAACCGTTCTGCCACAACAGAGAAGGCCTCATTGATTTCCCAGACATCGATGTCGTCTTTGCTCAATCCGGCTTTCTCCAGGACCTTCTCAGCGGCCGGCACAGGGGCATTCAGCATGAGCGTTGGACAATCCCCCATATTTGCCGTCGCGACGATGCGCGCCCGCGGTTTCCAACCGTTTTTGTCGACAGCGTTCTGCGAGGCGATCAGCAGCGCCGCCGCGCCGTCCACCACGCCTGATGAATTCCCTGCATGATGGACGTGATCCATTTTGCCGTCGAGCTCTGGATACTTCTTGGTCACCATCGTGCCGTAGGTGTTACCTTGCTCATCGACAGGAATGTCCATGAACATGTTGAAAACAGTCTTCAGACCGGACAGGCTCTCCATGCTCGTGCCGGGGCGCGGAAACTCTTCTTTGTCGAGCGCAAGCGTGCCGTCCGGATTGTGAACCGCGACGACGGACTTATCGAACCGTCCTTCTGCAATCGCGCGAGCAGCGCGTTCTTGGCTGACCACCGCGAGCTGATCCACAGCCTCCCGGTCGATCCCTTCAAGCGTCGCGATAGCATCTGCGCAAACGCCTTGCTGTGATTGCGGATGCTTCTCGCGCAAGCTCATATTTCCGGCATCCAGCATCGGCGGAACTTTTGGATCTGCGGTTGCTGAGGTGTAGCTCATCATCTCGGTGCCACCCGCGATCACGACATCTTCCATCCCCGACATCACTTGCGCGGCGGCGAGATTGACGGTGGTGATGCCGGATCCGCAGAACCGGTCGAGCGTAACGCCAGAGGCTTTGACGTCATAGCCTGCATCCAATGCAGCCATGCGCCCCAAATCAGCGCCCTGGGCGCCCCTCTGCGAACTCGTGCCCCAGATAATATCGTCCACTTCCGATGTATTGAGATCGTTGCGATCGCGAATAGCGGCCAGAACCGTCGCGCCCAAATGCTGTGGGTGCAGATGCGCGAGGGCGCCTTTGCCTTGTTTGCCTATGCCACGCGGCGTGCGGCATGCGTCGATAATATAAGCTTCGGCCATTTGTCTGCTCCCGATTGATGTCGTTTGCAGGAGATATGATTGACGCGCACGTCAAGGGCAAGCCGTGACCCAGCGTGATCAACGCCTGATCGACGATGTCTTGTCACAACATTCGGTGCAAGGCACTATGGTTAATAGATGATCTGAAAAATCGGATGGAAGGATCGTTCAATGCGCAAATATGTCGGGATCGGATTAGGGATATGCGTCAGCGCCGCATTTGCGGTGAATGCGCTTGCAGAGGTGGTCTCGTCCGAGGATCGAGGCACGGGTTTGATCCCGCTGAGTGATGAAGAATATGACGCGCTCGACGAACGCGATCCTCTCATGCGTGGGTCGCTGCCACCCTTTGTCGATTTAAGCAGTTTCTTTCCGGAACCTGGACATCAAGGCTCGCAAGGCTCGTGTGTCGGATGGGCGGTCGGCTATGCACTCAAAACCTATCAGGAAGCGTTTGAGACGCAGACGGTTCGTCCAGATCCTTACTATCATTTCAGTCCTGCCTTTGTGTTCAACTCCATCAAACAAGGTGATGACTGTTTCGCCGGCAGTCGTATTACCGACGCGCTCGACTTCATTGCCGCCACCGGCGCGGTGTCGATGGATGATTTTCCTTATTTAGACGATGAATGCCCAGCGCCATCGGAAGACATTTTAGCGCGCGGCGCGGATTATAAAATCGAGAGTTATCGTCGGTTAGAGCGCGGGAACATCTTTGCCATCCGCGAAGCCCTCGCGAACGAGAAACCCGTTGTCGCGGGCATGTATGTGTACCCAAGTTTCCAGACTTGGGAGGGCGATGGCATCTATGCACACGATCCAGAGAATGAGTTCCGCGAAGACTATCATGCGGTAACGATTGTTGGATTCGATCACGAAAAAGGCGCGCTCAAGCTGATCAATTCATGGGGGACGGATTGGGGCGATAATGGCTATGCGTGGGTCGACTATCGCGCGGCCCAAAAACTCATTCGCGAAGCGTATGTGACGACCGACCGTTTGTTCGGCGATTTCGACACCGAAGAACCAGGCATGGTGTTCGCTGACAATCCTATGGAAAGCACAACCAGCGTCGCCGCATCAGGCGCGCCGGAAGCGAATACGCCAGAGCCGCCAGCCAAGCCGGTAACGGAACAGCTGCTTGTGCGCGCCGTTACGGGTCATGTCGGGCGGGATGCAGAAGGACAAACTCCAAGCGGCTATGACTATTATCCCGCCTCTGTCTGGCTGGCGCTGGAAGAACCTCAATTGCAGCAAATCGAAACCGTCGAGTATTATTTCTACCACCCAACGTTCAGAAATCCGCAAGTCCCTGTCGCCGACACAAACGTGTTCTTGGCGACATGGAAAGGATATGGCTGTGTCGAACGAGCCGAGGTCGTTGTGGCTTTGAAGAGTGGCGAGACGATCCGCGCACCATTCGATCTTTGCCAAATTTGGGATCGGTTCCATCCGGGCGCATTCCGCAAAGACGGCACGCGAAGCGGGACTCGCCCTTTATCGAGCCGAGACTCGTTCGAGAAAGAAACACAGGAATAAGGATCGAAGGTCAGGTCTGGTCTGGCCTATGCCTGATCCAGTTTCCCGCCTTTAAGGATGAAACGCCGATCGCAATATCGGCACTCGACGCAATCATCATCGCCCATTTCATACCATACGATCGGATGCCCAAGTGCGCCGCCACCGCCATTACACGACACTTTTCGCGTCTCGACATAAATGATCTCTGGATCTTCAAAAGATGGCGCTTGTGACATCACTGAACCCTATGCCAACCTTGGTTAAAATTGCCTTTTCGACCGTGTTCGCGGTTGCTAGGCTGGCGCGCGCAAGCCGTCAATGCGCAACATATCGATCGGAGCAGCGCCTATGTCTTTGACCCTTTATCACTGCGCTCATGCACGGTCATTACGCCCGCTCTGGTGCCTTGAAGAAATGGGTCTCGACTATGAGTTGGTCAATCTCCCCTTCCCGCCTCGGGTGTTTGCGAAAGAGTATAAGGCGATCAATCCGCTCGGCACCATCCCATTCCTCATTGATGGTGAGACCAGGATGAGCGAAAGCAGTGGCATATGCTTCTATCTAACCCAGAAATACGGTCCAACCGACCTCGATGTTCCGAACGATCATCCTGATTATGGGAACTATCTCAACTGGCTCTATTTTAGCGATGCGACGCTAACATTCCCGCAAACACTGGTCCTGCGCTACACCCAACTGGAACCAGCGGAACGACGCATTCAACAAGTTTCGGACGATTATGGCGCTTGGTTTTCGGGGCGGCTTCGACATGTAGAGACGGCGCTTAAAGATCGCACATACTTGGTCGCAGATCGCTTCACGATTGCTGATATTGCGATCGGATACGCGCTGCATCTCGCCGATCGCTTACCGCCCATCAAAGACCGCCTTGGGCCAAACGCGACCGCTTATCTGACAGGTTTACGCGCGCGAGACGGCTTTTTGCGCGCCCTCGAAAAACAAAAAACTTGAGCGAATCTCGCCCGCCCTCCTATATCGGCACCGTAAACGCACGGAGCCATTATGAGCCTACCTGACTATGCCATTGAAGCGATTGGCCTCGAGAAGACCTATCGGGCATCTGGCAAGCTTCCTGAAATGCGGGCGCTCAAAGGAATCGATTTGAAAATCGAACGCGGCTCAATTTTTGGCTTGCTCGGGCCAAATGGTGCCGGGAAGTCGACATTCATCAATATTCTTGCGGGTCTCGTCACCAAGACGGGCGGCACGGCTGAGATTTGGGGGCTTGATATTGACTCTCACCCAAGATCTTCGCGCGCAGCCATAGGTGTGGTGAACCAGGAAATCACCATGGACCCGTTTTTCACGCCCCTTCAGGCTCTCGAACTTCAGGCGGGCTATTATGGGGTTCCGAAAGACGAACGACGGAGCTTGGAAATTCTCGCCGCTGTCGGGCTTGATGACAAGAAAGATGCTTATGTTCGGCAACTTTCTGGCGGAATGAAACGCCGGCTAATGGTCGCCAAAGCTTTGGTACACAATCCGCCGGTTCTAATTTTGGACGAGCCCACCGCAGGCGTTGATGTCGAATTGAGACGATCCCTTTGGGCATATGTGCGCGAGCTTCACAGCAATGGCACCACGATCATTTTGACGACTCATTATCTCGAAGAAGCCGAAGAGCTTTGCGACGAAATCGCGATCATTAGCCATGGTGAAGTCCTTGCCCAAGAACCCACCCCGCAATTGCTCGCACGCCTCGATCAGCGATTGCTCAAAATTACCCCTAACGGGGTATTGTCCAACATTCCAGAAAGCTTGGCAGACCTGAACGCCAAGCTATCCGAGGACGGGGTGCTGAACATCACCTTCCGAAACAGTGACATCGGCATCGGCCGGCTCCTCGAACGGGTGCGAGAAGCCGGCATTAGCGTTGCGGATTTGTCGACGGAACAACCCAATTTAGAGGATGTCTTTGTGGCGATGACGACAGAGACCGCCTAGGCCGATTTGACCAGTCGCAACTCAATTCGTTTGAGCTCGCGCAAAACGTTCAAGTGGTTCATCCGCATCCAGAACCAGACTTTGATCAGGCCGACCGATAGGCTGGAAAAACCCACCAACGTGCCCCAAAGCACAACGGTCTTCAGATCCTCAGTCTGAAACATGTTGTAGACGCCCCATATGGCGAGCCCGAAAAAGAAAAAGCTGAACACGAAGGCAAACGCAGTCCAGTGACGCAAAGGACCTGAGAACGTCATTCCCATTTGCTGAAATAGTCCCGTATCCTGTTCAAGCTCTTTCAAGAACGCTTCGTCATCGGCGTTCAGGCTCGTCATTAAACGATCTTCAAAACTGCTCATCAGGTCTCTCCTTTCAAGTGAGATTTTAACAGTTGGCGCGCCTTAAACAGACGCGATTTTACGGTGCCGACAGGGATGTCGGTAATAGCGGCAATTTCATTCAAACTGAGCCCCTCTCCAAAATAGAGGATGGCGGCGAGCCGATGCTCTTCACTCAGCTCTATAAGCGCTTGATCAATCTCAACACGCAATTCTGCGCGGGCAGGTTCGCTCGGTTCTGGTGCCGCTTCCATCGGCGCTGAGCGCGCGCGGTCTGCTTGCGCGTGGCGGATCCGATCAACACATTTGCGGCGCAGAATGCCAAACGCCCAGCCCGGAAACATCGCCGGATCGGACAATCTTGGCCAGCCGCGGCAAATGCCAGTCCATGCCTCTTGTACCGCCTCTTCCGCGTCATTGCGATCTCTCAGAAGCCTCAACGCTGTCCGCAACAAACGTGGATACCAACGCGCAGCAAGGCGATTAGCCGCTTTTTGATCCCCCGTACGCGCAAGCGTGACGAGAAGTTCGTCATAAACGCGTTCGGTTTCCTGCCGGCTCATGCAAGGTCTCCTTTTGGCTTGCATATCTGTAGTCGTGAGCTCTGCCAAAAAGGTTCACTTCACGCTGAGAGATGGCTTCACGCAGGCGCTTAGTGCGATACCAAGGCGACAGATACACGCTCCGGAGAGATGAGATGGACTATAAAGATGTGGTCATGGGACGCCGCAGCATTCGCGGCTATTTGGATAAACCCGTCCCGAAAGACGTGATCAAAGACGTGCTCGCCATGGCGATGCGAGCCCCGACATCTTACAATACGCAGCCTTGGAATTTTTATGTGGTCAGCGGAGAGGCGCTCGACAAAATCCGCAAAGGCAATGTCGATAATATTCTCGCAGGTGTCCCAGACAGTCGCGAGTTTCGCGGCGGCCCGGGTTACGAGGGCGTTCACCGTGAGCGCCAGATCGAAGTTGCCAAGCAGCTGTTTGGCGAAATGGGCATTGAGCGCCATGATAAAGAAGGACGCCAGGACTGGGTTCTTCGAGGCTTCAGACAGTTTGATGCGCCCGTCTCGATTGTCGTGACCTATGATCGCTCAATCCATGGCAGTGATATCGCGCCCTTCGATTGCGGCGGCGTGGTCAATGCGATTGTGAATGCGGCTTGGTCAAAAGGGTTAGGCTGCGTGATCAATTCACAAGGCATCATGCAATCCCCTGTCGTCCGTGAGCATGCCGGCATTCCGGATGATCAAGTCATTATGATTTGTGTAGCCATGGGTTGGCCAGATAAAAGCTTCCCGGCCAATGTGGTTGTCTCCAATCGCAAGCCGATTGAAGACGCCGCCAACTTTGTCGGGTTTGACGACTAAGACGCTCGTCCGTCAGATTTGACAGTTTGAACAGCAAAGTCAGCCGATAGCATCCTCTCTCGTCTGTAGACTGAGAGGACATCCCATGCGGTTAGCTTTGTATTTAATCGGATTGTCGTTCGCGCTCACAAGCCCCGCTTATGCGGACAAATGGGCCGTGAAAGCCATCAAATACAAGAATGAAGGCGCTTACCAAGCCTATTTTGATATTTACAGCATTTACAATGGCGTAAAGGTCTGGTGCCAAGGCAAAAACACAAAAGGCAACGGGATTAAATCAGGTAAGTCCGTCACGATCCAGCTTGATAATTCGGACGGGAGTTTGCTTGTATCAAATGAACCCGGCGAATCCTGTCTTCCCGCACAAGGCAAAGAAGTCTGGGGATTGGTCTACATAGATCGAGGGGCCGGATACCATTCTACGGCGAGGAAAGAGTCCTGCCGAAAGGATGGCGCCAAATTCTATTACGACCCGGACGGTGGAACTTTGGTTGTTGAAACCAAAGGGACGACGGAAAACAACAATCGCTGCCAGATCAAAAGCAAAGGCGGCGTGAAATACAACAATTAGAGTAGATTGAACCTGTCATGAAGAACAGCATGCCACGCGCATTGCGAGCGCTCGTTTGCGTTATCGCCGGAGCAATTGTCCCCGGATTGGCGAATGCAAGCGAAGTCACTGCGAACACGATGAAATACAGCAATGACGGTGCCTATGTCGCGCGCTTCTACATTCAATACAAGCTTGATGATGGTAAGGCCTGTTGGGTGAAGCCAAAGTCTATGTCGGCTTATGTTGGCCCAGGAAGTTGGATCAAATATGGGCTAGATGACAATATGCAGGTGTTCCTCGGACCCGACCGTTGTCTCGATACCGGTGGAGGTATTCCGAATGGTATTGAAGTCTGGGGGAGAGTGCAGATTGATTCCGGAAGCTCTGAGAACTGCCGGAAAGATAAGCGCGTCATGTATAAGTCGAGCGGCGGTTTGATTTCATACAAAACGAAAGGGACGACATTTAACAAAAATCGCTGCCGGGTGAGCAGCTGGCCGGACTAATCAATCCAGGTCTCGCGCTAACTCTGCTATCCAAGGCAAGTGTTCTCGCCCGACGAATATCTGATCCGCGATGACGTATGCAGGCGCACCGACAATACCCTCCGCTTCAGCGCGGTCCTGCGCCGCCTCTAAGTCTTCGCGCGCGGTTGCCAAACTGCCCGCGTACAAAACACCACTTTCTTGCAACAGCGCATGCACGACGGCCATGTCGTTTAAGTCCGCATGGGCGTGCCAATAGGCGTGAAACGCACCATGGATAAAGGCAGTTGGATCACCGTCCACTTGGGTCAAAATAGCAAGTGCGAGGTCGGTGTCTCCCGGATGCTTGGGAAACACTAGATCAATCCCTTGATGCGCCGCATATTTGATCGAGAGCTGTCGCTGAGAATCAGCCCGGACCCGGCGATGGCTTTCGCCGACCGTTTCATCCTCGCCAAGCTTTGGGACATCGCGTTCTATCGTTCGAAACGGACGCCAATCGATGTCCAACGCATATCGCTCAGCCAACGCCAATGTGGGCGCGAGCGCGAGGTAGGCGTTAGGTGATTTGAAATCGATATAGACCGTCAGCATCAGGCAATCTCGTATGCAATATCAGGCGGTGGACCCTGCTGGCCACTCAATGCCCATCGAATGTAGGGAATATGCTCGCGACCGAACAATACCTCGTCACCGAGCACATAAGTGGGTACGCCATAGATGCCGTTCAGATGAAACTGAGGTTGCAAATCATCATGTACCTTACGCCCGGCGCCTGCGGCATAGGAAGCGAAACCAGAGGCATTCACGCCCGCGGCCTCCAAGCACGCCTCAACCACGCCGATATCTTCAATATCAAGCTCGCGGCGCCAGAATGGTGGATATACCGCTTCGAAATAGTCTGCGAGCCTGTCGCGCGCGGTCGCCATGACCCACAGAATGCCAATGTTCGGGAGCGTTGAGTCCCAGATCTTCTCAGTGCCCTTCAGGATCAATCCTTGTCGCTCCGCATAGCGCCGCGCATCCCGGTACGAATAGCGAATGGCATTCCACGTGCGCTGGCTCCGCCCTGATGAAGCCACGACCTTGCCCTTCTTCTTTTCAGCGGACCCAAGATAACTTGGAATATTGAGGGTCAGAGGCCGCCAATCGAATTGCAGATTTAGCGCCGCTTCGAGTGCGAGCGTCGGACGAATGGCGACGAATGCGTAAGGGCTTTTAATATCGACATAGACAATCAGCGGGGCGTCGCTCTCTAAGACGTGTATCGGTTTCATGAGACCCTCCTTCCGCTTAGCAACACCTTAAGCACCGAGTAAAACTTTGGGACCCGGTTTTAGCGCCATTTTGAGCATACCCGTTTAGGTGGAATTTTATGGCCGACGTCTTTTTAAAAAACAACTCGGCGAGAGGCGATTCAGATCGGGCACAACGCATCGCCTTCTTGGTGTCAATTGCGGGTGCATTACTGAACGCGGTTCTGTTCACAATGTACGCGTTCAACGATGGCATTTCACCTCTGCTGATTATTAATGCGGCCTTTTACATGCTCCCGCTCGGTCTCATTGCTTATGCAAGCTATAATAGCTGGCATTTCCGGACAGCGCTGGATGCTGGCGTGGGGATTATCTATTTCTACATGTGGGCCACAACATTTTTTGACGCGATTTCGGGTCATCCCTCCGTCCTGAGTTACCCCACATTGCTGTTCATCCCGTTCTTGATGATCCTCGTCTCGCGGTATCAGCTATTGATTGGCTACGCCTTCGTTCAATCTGCCCTCGTTTATCTCTATGGCGAGATGTTTCTCGCGCAGGCATTTGGATATGATGGCCTCAGTGTCGACACATCCATGCTGCCGCTATTGCTCGCCGTTTGTTCAGGGCTGTGTCTGCTCGTCCTGGCGATCGTCGCCTATTCGCGTCAGAAGACCGACAAGCGTTTATTGAGCCTGGTGCAGGAAACCGAGAGACTGGCCGCGCGTGATCCATTGACGGGTCTCAAAAACCGCCGCGCTTTCATGGATGATGTCGAACAGTTATGGCAGTCTAAAGCACCTTTCACCGTCGTCTTTATCGACCTTGATCGCTTTAAACCGCTAAATGACGAGTATGGGCATGCGATTGGTGACAAAACCCTTCAAGCCATTGCCAAACGGCTCGAGCGCGCGCCAGCAGCCAATACGACAGCGCGGCTTGGCGGCGATGAGTTCGCGATCATTGTCGACCAGCAACCGAGCGACCGATCCCTCCATGAAACAATCAAAGACATCCACCAGAGCATCGTCAGCGATATTGAGCTGAATGTCGGAATTCTTTCGGTTGGCGCCTCACTCGGCTACGCGAGCGCACCCTTTGATGGGATCAGCGTCAGCGAGCTTCTTCACGCGGCCGACACGGCTATGCTGCGCAGCAAAGGAAGCGGTGGCGGGGTCGCGCGATACGATCCGAAACAAGATATATCCAGCTTTGCCTCAGCTGCGGTTGAGGACTTATTCCGCGCCGCTTTGAAAGCCAAACGGCTGAAACCTGCTCTGCAACCAATCATCGAATCTCGAACAGGTGATGTCATTGGTCACGAACTCCTCGCGCGTTGGCCAAATAGTGGGCTGACGCATGATCCGAACCCCAATCAATTCATTCCAATTGCCGAGAAACTCGGCCTGTTGAACGCTCTGCTTTGGCATACCATGGACGTTGCCTTGCCGTTCGTAAACGAGCGCGGCGGCTTCCTCGCCATCAATGTTTCGCCGTCTCAGCTCTCGAGCAGCACGTTTCTAGATGATCTAAAGTCGGTTCTTGCCAGAAATGAGTTTGCGCCGGATCGGTTAGAAATCGAAGTCACTGAACATGTCGCCTTCCGGAATTTAGAGGACAATATCCGCATTTTGGAACAAGCCCGGCAACTCGGCTGCCGGATCGTCTTGGATGATTTCGGATCGGGCTATTCGTCGCTTTCGCTTTTGGAAGAATTACCCCTCGACAAAGTCAAACTCGATAAAAGCCTACAAGGCACCGCAAATAAGCGCGGGGTTTTGCAGGCAACGATTAATCTCGCCAAAGGGCTGCGCTTCACCTGTTGTGTTGAAGGGGTCGAAACAGCAGACGCGGCCAGTTTCGCAGCCGCGCGAGGATGTGACCAAATGCAAGGCTATTGGTTCGGACATCCTGAACTGATTGATCCCCCATCCAGCGGATTACGCCTCGTCTCTTAAGATTGGTCTGCGTCGCACGTCAGTTGACTTATGGTCAGTGCACCGCGTTGGAGCTAATGAAGGACGACGCGGAGGTGCTGTCGTGCTGGAGACGATTAGAGAATTTGGACAAGATGTGTCGACCCTGTTGCTCGGGTTGTGTGTTGGCGCCGCTTGGATCGTGGCGATCGTCGCGCCAAACACATCTTACGATCATCTCGACGAGGGCGACGCCGAAGATCACGTTCGTGAGCTTCTCAAAGCCGCGTCCGATCCGATCGCCGTTTTACTCCTGGTGGCCGCAGGCCTGGCCATTCTGGGCAATGCACTGGTCGCCGGCATCTGCGCACTCGTTGCCGCATTCGGATTCTTCACCAACCGGTGGACACTGGCGAACAGTCAGTCGTCCGCGGCGAAGGCTTCGGAGCAGAAACCCGGCAAAACACAGCGCGTCCTCGCGGTCAGCATGACGTTGATTTTTTCGATCGTTGCCGCAATCGGTGCAGCACTGGCCGTGCTCGGGATTTAAGACCCAGACGCACTTTCTGTCTCCGTTTCAACCGGCATCCAAGGCGCCGTCAGCTCTTCCAGGATTTCTAAGTCGGCCCGCTGATTTGAAAGATCGCGAAGAGACTTTAGGAAGTCGCCACCGGCTGTGACACCGTCTGCGCTGAACGCAACCGACAGCTCGGCCGCTTTTGCGTAATGTCCTTGGGCGGCTTGGAAATCCGAAGTCGCCTCGGCGCAAGCGCCTAGATTGTGGATGACTGCCGGAGCGTCGCTGTATTCTTCCGCCATCCCAGTCCACATCGCACAGGAAGCAAATGGATCTTTTGAGGACAGATCCAAAGCCTGCTGAAACCGTGGATCAGCCCGCACAACTGGGTCGAGCGGTTCGGTGATAAACGTCGCCCGTACGGTCGCATTTCTCGGCGCGATATCTCTGCGAATGGGGCTGAGCGTTTCGAAGAGCGCATCTCGAACCAAATCAGCCGGGGCGTCCAAGCCGGCAAAGCCGATCGAGTGATACCCTGATAGCCCGTGACTGCGGCGCTTGCGCTTCAGCTTTTTATTGAACGCGCCGTCATAGACCCCGGTTTCAAAACAGGATTCTCGGCTTGAACTCCCGCCGTAAGACCCAGAGAATACCACTTCACCCGTATCGGCATCCACCAATCTCGGGTGAGCGCTGACCGAGACTCGCTCTTCGACGCACAATTCTTCAACATCCACGCGGGTTTCGCAATCAAACAGCCCATCCCATTCGATGCACTTGCTGGTCGTGCGATGATACTCACTCCAGTCATAGCCGTCGATGTCGACATGTCCCGAATAGGTGCCTGCTGGTGTATCGCCGGGAACGCCATAGGAGAAATCTGCGAGCGTAAACCAGCCTTCGCCGTCAAACACTGTGTTTGCGATCATGGTCTCGAACTGACGGGCGTACCAGCCGCCAGCCGGTCCGCGGAAACGATCGACTTGTACCGTTCGAGTCTCAGCTGCGGCGAGGCTCGCTGGCATGAGGCGCGCCTCATAACTGATCCCGGGCGTCGTGCACGCGGCTGCCCCGGTCATCGCAATCGCACTGGCAAATACAGTCTTCTTCATCACAGTTGTCCCTGTAGCCTGCGATGAAAATTGCGCGTTTGCATCTGAATGATGCCTGAATACATTAGGAAAATTAAAGGGCAGAATCTTGCCGCAAGGGAAGCCTTGCGACCGGAGAGACCAACTCGCACATATTAGAGCGAACCGAGAAGGGATTGATTTATGTCTGCAACATCGCCGCTATTTGATACGTATAAACTTAGAGGCCTGACCCTACCCAATCGCGTGGTCATGGCGCCAATGACCCGTTCTTTTTCACCGGGTGGTGTCCCGGGTGAGAATGTGGCGGAATATTATGCCCGTCGCGGCGACGCGGATGTTGGCCTGATCATCACCGAGGGCACAACGGTTGATCGCGGCGGCGCTTCCAACGACCCGCGCGTCCCAAACTTCCATAAAGAAGATGCGCTCTCAGGATGGTCGAATGTCGTCAATGCTGTGCATCAGACCCCTGGCAAAATTGCGCCGCAGCTTTGGCACGTCGGAATGATGCGTAAACCGGGAACCGGACCTGACCCGGACGCTGTCTCAGACAGCCCATCTGGCCGCACCCATAAAGGCAAACAAGTCCAACCCGAGCCCAGCAACAACGACGTCGCGGATATGGTCATGGCCTATGCGAACGCAGCAGGTGAGGCGAAGCGTCTCAGATTTGATGCGGTCGAAATTCATGGCGCACACGGCTACCTCATTGATGAGTTCTTTTGGAACGTCATGAACACCCGTGAAGACAAGTATGGCGGCTCTCTGCCAGAACGCGCGACCTTTGCTGGCGAGATCATCAAAGAATGCCGCAAACAAATCGGCGATGACATGCCGATCATTTTGCGTTTCTCGCAGTGGAAACAACAAGAATACACCGCACGTCTCGCCGAGACACCCCAAGAGCTCGAGGCCTTTCTGCAAGTCTTCGTAGATGCAGGCGTTGACGCGTTGCACGCCAGCCAGCGCCGCTGGTGGGAAGCAGAGTTCCCAGACGTTGATGGCGAGGATGGTCTCAATCTTGCCGGATGGTGCAAAAAGCTCACTGGGCTTACATCGATCACCGTTGGCTCGGTTGGATTGTCGTCTGACTTTATCGGCGCATTTACTGGAGAAGGTGCTAAAACGCGAGCAATTTCTGACGTCATCGAGCGCTTGGACAAAGGCGAGTTTGATCTGGTCGCTGTCGGTCGCGCCCTCCTCCAAGATCCGTTCTGGGCGCAAAAAATCAAAGAAGAGCGCACCGAAGAACTCGCTGACTATGAGGCGTCTGCGCTCGCGACGCTTTACTAGGAACAGATATCGAGTGAACCAAATGACTGCGAGGCGCGTAGACAGAGCAAATAAGAAAGCCTCTGCCCATGCGTCTCTCAGAACTCTTTGCCCCGACTATGGCGGTCGCAACCAGCGCCGCACTGACCGCGGGATGTGTTAGCGGACCCGATCTTCAAGACTATACTGACGCGCCTCGCGAATTGGTTCTCGAAGAGTACTTTCTCGGAGAAACGACAGCTTATGGCGTGTTCGAAGATCGCTTCGGTAAAGTCCGCCGCAGTTTCAAAGTCGATATTACCGGGACAGTGCAAGACGGCGTCCTCACACTCGATGAGCGCTTTATCTACGATGATGGCGAGCGCGACGTGCGGATTTGGGAAATCGATATTCTGGGCGATGGCGACTATCGCGGGACAGCGGGTGACGTTCCCGGCTATGCCACCGGCAGTGTCGAAGGCAAC
The DNA here is from genome assembly GCA_039820085.1 of Pseudomonadota bacterium. GTDB lineage: Bacteria > Pseudomonadota > Alphaproteobacteria > Caulobacterales > Hyphomonadaceae > Henriciella. The sequence goes on along the minus strand of JBCBQS010000010.1, from coordinate 10,533 downwards.
GCGTTTAACTGGAAATACAAAGTCGATTTGAAAGTCGGCGATAGCACCTGGAATGTCGGCTTTGACGATTGGATGTACCTGCTTGAGGACAATGTCCTGCTCAACCGCGCCTATGTCACGCGGTTCGGGATCCGGATCGGTGAAGTCACGATCGCGTTTCAGAAGTAAACCATCGCATTCAGAAAAAAGTTGACGCGGGCGTCATTTTTTGAGACTTTGGGTCATGATCCAAGTGCTGAAAACCGTCTTTTATTTTGGTCCGCTGATTTTCGGGTTCGGGTTTATCGCCCCACTCACGGCACAATCCATTCAGGCACTCTCAATCGTTCCCCCGTTCGGGATGTCCGCTTTGATGGCGGGTTTGCTTGTTGGCGGCACACTTGGTCTCATTGCACAAATCCGAGGACGCTGGATATGAGCCCGACCATTGATCTCACAAATCTTTCGCAAGCAGAATTATTGCGCATGGAACGCGAGATTGCTGCGCGCCATATCGATAAGTTTCCCTATTTGGCGGTGATTTGGGCGTTTTCCAACTTTGCGATTTGGCTAGCGCTTTGGCCACTTGTCTTCACGGGCGTCATTCCGGTCTGGCTGGGCTTTGTCATCGCGACCGTGAACATCACGCTCAGCTATCTTCCAAGCCACGAAGCGCAACATGACATAATCGCCAAACCGGGCGCAAAACTGAGATGGCTCAACCAGTTGGTCGGTCATATCTCAATCATTCCACTCGTGCTGCCCTATCGTGTCGCAAAGTACACGCACATGGAGCACCACAAGCACACCAATGATCCAGAGCGCGATCCTGACTATGCCACCCATGCGGATGGCCCATTGCAAGCCATTTGGCGGAGCATTTACTATCGTCAACCTCGGGCTGATGGTGGTTTAAACGCATATGGTAACGCGCTGCAGCGAATCGGTCGCCCGGATGTGGTGCTGGACGGCGTCATCTATCAGATCCTCCATTATGGAATCTTGTTTGCGCTCGCCTGGAATGGGTATGCGATTGAGGCCGCCCTGCTTTGGTGGCTGCCGCGCCATATTGCGCTGACTTATATCCAATTCTATCTGAGCTGGGCCCCGCACCACCCGGGAGACAAGGTCGGCCGCTATCGCGACACACGCAGTTTCCGATCTATCATTGGCAATATTGGATCGCTCGGCATGCAATATCACATCGTGCACCACCTGCACCCACGCATTCCGCTCTATCGGACACCGCAAGCCTATTGGGAAATGAAACCGATTTTAGAAGCGCGGGGCTGTGACGTAGAGGCGCTCTAAGCAGATTTAGCTCGCCGCCAACGTATCAGCGATAATCCGCCAGACTTTGGCATTGCCGCCCAAAGCAAGATGGGTGCTGCGAACCTCATGGTGTATGGCCTGCGGGTTATAGACATCGCGCGCCGCTTGCCATCCCACGACCCCGTCGGATTTGCTGTAAATCACTGTCAGCGGCTGTGACAGACCGACGGAATTGCGCGCGTGCACTTCATGCTCAAACTCATCCAGATCAAGGCCTTCGCGCATCGCGTATAACTGACCGACGGCGGTGTATTTAGGGCCCCCGATCAGCGGAGTCCCCATCGTAATGATCTCACGAACAGCCTCAGAATTCAGGCGAGCTGTTTCTCGGGCAATCACGCCGCCCAAGCTCCAACCGATCAGTGTGATCGGCTGATGAGAGGTCTCATACATTTCGACGACGCGTTGGCCAAAGGTCTTCGTCAGGCCGTCGACGTCACCATCATTAACGCCAAGACCCCAAGTCGTTGCGTCATAGCCCAGAAATTTGAGATAGGTAGACAGCGGCAAGAGCGCTATTTCCGGAGAGGTGAAGCCAGGAAGAAGAACAGTCTTACGGCCATCGCCGCGCGGGGCTGTCGCAAGATCGGGCGCTTTGAATGGAAACTTCAGAAACTCGAGCGGTGTGCCAAACTCACGTAGGCTCGAAACCAAACTTGGGCGCGCGCAGTCGGTTGGCATCTCTTGCAACATATCCATTCTCCTGTGTCTTACCGCAGCTTACGCACGGAATACGAGTTTGGATGACAAGTTTTACCAGTTCCCGATGTTCTCCATACTGGCCCAGGGTTCAGCAGTGTCGAGCGGCTTTCCCTTTTGCAGAAGCTCAACCGATATACCATCAGGCGAGCGCACGAAGGCCATACGGCCATCGCGGGGGGGCCTGTTAATGGTGACGCCGAGCGCCTGGAACCTCTCACAGGCCTCATAAATATCCCCAACACGATAAGCGAGATGGCCAAAGTTCCGCGCGCCGCCATATTCTTCCGGGTCCCAATTATAGGTCAATTCAACCATGGGAATGTCCATTTGTGTTGGCAATTTTCCATCTGGGACACCGCCGCATCGCTCAATATCATTCGGCGAGGCTAAGAAGACGAGCGTGAACCGCCCCTCCTCACTGTCATATCGCATAAGCTCTTCAAGCCCGAGGCCTTTGCCGTAAAACTCCAGCGCGGCATCAATGTCTGTGACCCGCACCATCGCATGTAGAAACTCAACACTCATTTGTATTCTTCCTCTAACCGGCGGATCTCTGAGCGAAGGCTCGGCGGACGATTGCGATAGTAGAAATACGTCACGGCCGCGAGCAATGCGACATTGACGGCCATAACAATCAAGATGGTGACGAAATCGCCCAAGATGTTGCCGAGGTTCTGCTGGCGCACCGTCAGCTGAATATTGTCTTCGCCCCAATTGTTCATCGTTTGGCTGATGCCGTAAAATGCTGACACGATCATCGGCAAGAGCACGAGCGCAAAAACGGCGACACCGCACTGATAAATGCCAAGACGCGGGCGCTCTGCGTTGGCGAAGCTTTTGACGAATTCATCGCGCGGAACATTTTCACTGATCAGGCCTTTTTCGACATTTGAGTCATAAACCTGCTCACCGAGTTCTGGTGTCTTCATCCAACGCCAAGCCAGCAGGCCCGCCCACACCGCAATGGGGACAAACATCAAATAATAGATCGGCGTGAAGTTATCGACGAACATGTCTAAGCTCCATTGGGTTTTGGCGCCTGCTCAGATCGCCGTGCGAACCTTTTCATATGTCAGCATGGCACGCTTTCGCGCCATCCCCCAATGGTAATTATGTAAGCGCCCGTCAGATGCAAGCGCGCGATGACATGGGATGAGCCACGCAATTGTGTTCGCGCCAATCGCTGTTCCCGCCGCGCGCGCGGCCTTTGGATTGCCTGCCGCGGTCGCAACTTGGCCGTAAGTCCAGGTCTCGCCGAACGGAATATCTAGCAATGCACGCCAAACCTGGCGGCGAAACGGCGTTCCATAGAGGACGAGAGGCAGCTCACGCGACCCGCCAAACACACGATTTGCCCAATCGATCGCGCACGGATCATCCCGAATGATATCTGCGTTCGGATACCGCCCCGCAAGATCTGCAAAAACATCATCCTCGGCATAGCCTGGATGCTCAAATCCAGTCTTCGGGCTCGCGCTTTGGTCGACAAACCCTAAACCGCAAAGCCCACGCGAAGAGCTTAAAAAGACGCCCGTTCCGAATGGTGTCGAAGCTTTACCGATAGAGAGTTTTGCGTTCGCGCCACCTGACTTCGCATCACCGGGGGATAGTGCCTCGTGCGCGATAAAGAGATCGTGCATGCGTGACGGCGATGACATACCAGCTTCATATGTCGCGTCTAACACGCTGGCGCCTTGACGAAGAAGGTCACCCGCCTCCGCGTGCGCGAGGCTAGCTTGGTATTGTTTCGGGCTGATTCCCGCCCACCGCGTGAATTCGCGTTGGAAGTGGCTTGGCGACAGGCCTATTTCATCAGCGCACGAGCGCAAATCTGGCCAATCGCGCCAGGTTTCACCGAGGTGCTCCAGTGCTTCAGCCATCCTGACATAGGCGGCGCACCGTTCATTGAGTGGAAGATCTAAAGTCGTCATTTGGCCAATTTGCCAAGCTTAGAGCCTGCTCGCCACCCGTTTCTTGCGCTGCGATACAGATTCGAAAGCACCAATCGTTCTTGACAATCATTCGCAAGCACTGCAAATCACTATCATGATCATTTGCATCTGCCGACGTATCAATGAAACGGGTATCCGCGAAGCTGTCGAGGCCGGCGCGCGCTGTCCTGAGTCAGTTCAGGCGCATCATGGGTGCGAGTTTAACTGCGGCAAGTGTCGGTGTGCGATTGGCGAAGTGATCGCAGATACGCTCGAGACAAAGGTCGACGCGATGCAACTCGTCGCCGCCGAGTAACCTAACTCAGGCCTCAATCACCAATCTCACACACGACTTGAAGTTACCTGGCATTCAATGCCTGATGGATCGAACTGCGATCACTCGCCTTCTTCGTCATACCCAACCAGTCGAAGTGGACGCGCCCGTCGCCCTTCCAACTCAGCCCAGCGCACCAATGCATCCTCTCGGCCATGCGTAATCCATAACTCTTCTGGATCAACATCATGCACGGTTTGGGTGAGCTCATCCCAATCGGCATGGTCCGACAGAATCAGAGGCAACTCGACGCCGCGTTGCTTCGCGCGCTGACGCACACTCATCCATCCGGACGCAAAGCAAGTCACAGGATCTGGAAAGCGCCGCCCCCATTTGTCATTGAAGCTCGCGGGTGGTCCTAACACAATTTCGCCCCGAAACTGTTCGCTTTCTCCGCGTTGCCCTTTTTCAAGCGTCGCAGGCCTAAGCTCGCCAAGCGAAACACCGTTGGCCTCATACAGAGTGCAGAGCTTTTCTAATGCGCCATGGATAAAGATCGGACGCTCATATCCTGCTTCCCGCAATAGGGCGATGACACGTTGAGCTTTTCCGAGCGAATAAACGCCAACCAGATGCGTGCGCTCTTGAAATAGCTCGACACTTTCGAGCAGTTTGCGCATTTCTGCACGATCATCTGGGTGTCTGAACACCGGCAAGCCAAATGTCGCCTCAGAAATGAAGACATGCGTGTTCGGAACCACTTCAAAGCGCTGACACGTTGGGTCTTGGCGGCGCTTATAATCGCCCGTGCAAACCATTCGTAGACCGCGCCACTCAACGACGACCTGAGCTGAACCTAGAATATGGCCAGCCGGCGCAAACCAAACCGAAACGCCATTAATGTCGACAATCTCACCAAACTCGAGCGCCTGTCGCGTCGCCGTGAATTGCTCGCCATATCGCGCGGCCATAATCGCAAGCGTTGCCGGTGTTGCGAGCACAGCGCCATGACCGGCACGCGCATGATCTGCATGGCCATGCGTGATAACAGCTTTATCAACCGCGCCGCGAACCGGATCGATGTAAAAATCACCTGGCGGGCAATAAAGCCCTTTTGGCGTTTCGTGCAGCAAAAGGTCGGGCCGGATCATACTTGAGATATAGGGCGGTCGAAGCGCGTGTGCACTGCCGCATTTCCGCCGCTTGCGGCCCTTACCCAAACCTGACTAAGACACTTAAATACACCAGTCAGAAGCGACTCGGGTTTGAGGAGAGGACAATGCGTCGACTTGCAGCCTTAGCGATAGGCTTAGCCTTTAGTATCACTCCAATTGCTTCGGCGCAGTATGACACGCCAAGTGAGACGACGAAACGTGCTCTTGCGGCCGGCTATAAAGCGCTCTTCACCTGCAGCGGCTACTTTAGCGCTGGTCAGACACTCGCCGAGATCGAGTCCAACGAACTGTCCGGCATCTATGTCGACTACCGCCCCGTGATGGAAGACGTCGACGACGCCTCAATTCTGGAGGCCCAGAAGACTGTTTTGGTTGGCTTCGATGGCAGCTTACCACCGCGCGCTGCAGTGTATCGTCCAGGCATTGGCTGCTCTTTGCTCTCCGTTGGCGCGAGCGCGGATATGACGGCATGGCTGCCTCGGTTTACGAACATGCCGAGCATGGACGCGCCCGACGCATCAACCGCGCTTGGAGACAATGTCACCATCACAGACAACACATTCGCACTCGATTTGCTGGGTGTGCCTGTCAGCTTTGCGTTTGACGGCTCAACCTATGGTGATGGCACACGGACGAGTGCCGTGCTGGTGCTCCACAAAGGTCAAGTCGTGGCGGAGCGTTATGCGCGCGGGATTGATGCGACAACCCCACAGCGGACTTGGTCTGTGGCAAAATCTCTGACCTCGACGGTTCTCGGCGCGGCGATTTATCAAGGGATTATCAGCCTCGATGGCGAGGCAGTTATCGCCGATTTCAACAAAGGCGGTGATCCAAGACGGGCCATCAGTTTGCGCGATGTGCTGAACATGGCAAGCGGCCTAGAATCAAACACGCCCGGATCACGAACGGATCGGCTCTATTTTGGCGGGGATACAATTGAAGACACGCTCGCCACGCGAACGTTGGAAGCGATACCAGGCACGCGCTTCAAATATTCAAACGTCGATACGCTGATTGCGATGCGGGCCTTGCGCGAAGCGCTTGGCGATGATGCGACCTATCGAGCGTTTCCATATGCTCAAGTGCTTCACAAGATCGGTGCACGACATACCGTTTTGGAAACAGACTGGAATGGCGATTACATGTCCTCTTCGCAAGTCTGGATGACGGCGCGAGACATGGCGCGGCTCGGTCAACTTTACTTGCAAGATGGTCTCTGGGGCGGCGAACGCATTTTGCCCGATTGGTGGCTAGATTTTGTCTCTCAGCCCGCATCACCTCAACCGAATGGCGATTTCGGATATGCTGGATCATTCTGGCTCATTGGCGGCGTTGATGGCGCGCCCGCAGATGCCTTTGCAGGTCTCGGCAATCGAGGGCAGCATATGGTCATTATTCCCTCACGCGACCTCGTCATTGTGCGCAGAGGATTTGATGTTGCGGGTGAACCACGCTTTGAGATTGCACGATTGGTTGGCGATATTGTTGCGGCGTTTGACGCTGCTGAGCGCGCTCGCATCGCGGCTGAGCAGGCAGCGCTGGAAGTGGAAAGCGCTGACTAACTGACCGGATCTAAGAGTTTCGTGATTTGGCGCGAAACGGATTGGTCGAAACTCTGCATCATCGCCGAGCCCGATACATCCATATTGAAGCTTTCAATGAACGTGCGGCCATCCGGAGCGCGCTCACAATCCACATCCATAATGAACGTATTGATCTTCGCCACCATGGCCGGCTTGTAAGGCTTGGGTAGAGTCATTTGGAAGGACAAAATAGCGCCATCGGTCTTATCGAGGGTGACCACCCCTTCGAGCTGTTTCATCATTTTTTGTTCGGTCTTATCGGCATCCGGCTCCGGGATCGGCGTGAATGCGTATGTCGATGTGCTCGCGCCTTGGTCCAGAAGACTTGCATCCGTGGGCACCATTTCAGCAAACTCATTACACCAAATGTCACCTTCGGTCCCGGCATCCATTTTCTCAAGGTCTTCACGGAATTTGTCAGACCAATCAGCTTCACTCGGAGACAACACGTCTATGCGTTGCCCAATCTCAGCGCTCGGATCGATCCGCGCAGTCACATCGATATCTTCCCATGCAAAGCGCGTCTCATACGCGTAGAGGGGGCCTTCCTCGGATGCTGCCCGCATCATCTCAAGCAGCGGGTCGGCGGATGCCTGTGCGGTTGAACCAAAAGCGATTGCGAAAAGCACGAGAGATCGAGACATAGAGCTTCCTTTGATAGACTTGCTTTTAACACCCGGTTCTATCTGAATGTCAGATGAAATATCTGCAACGCATGTGAGATTTGCTCTAAATCAAACCTATGGCTGATACTTTGCCACCTTCCTTTGCCCTCCCGCCCGCGTTCGAAAACTGGTTCGCCGGTCGTAATTGGGCACCTAGGCCTCACCAATTGACCCTGACTGAGCGCGCGCTGGAGGGACAAAGTGCCTTACTCATCGCGCCCACCGGCGGGGGAAAGACGCTCGCTGGGTTTCTCGCAAGCTTGATCGAGCTTTCAGATAAAGCCAAACGCAACTCAAACCGCCCTGCCCTTCACACATTGTACATTTCACCGCTCAAGGCCTTAGCGGTCGATGTGGCGCGAAACCTAATGACGCCCGTCGAGGAAATGGGCCTCGATATTAAAATCGAAACACGGACCGGCGACACCCCCACTCACAAACGGCAACGTCAGCGCAAAACACCGCCGGACATTCTTCTAACAACGCCAGAACAGCTTGCTTTATTTATCGCATCGGACCATGCGGCAGAATTCTTTGCAGACTTGAAGTGCGTCATCATCGATGAGATCCATGCGATCGCACCCAGCAAGCGCGGCGACTTGCTGAACCTGGGGTTAGCGACACTCGCGAAATGGGCCCCTGCCTGTCGCTTTCTCGGCTTATCAGCGACGGTTCATGATCCAAGCGTTTTGCAAACTTGGCTCGCTGTGCGTGGCGATTCTCCAAATCTCATCATTGCGGAAGGTGGGGTTCATGCGGACGTCGACATTTTGATCTCGGATGAGCGTATCCCTTGGTCAGGGCATTCCGGTCGCTTTGCGGTGAGCGAAGTTTATGACCAAATCAAAGCGGCGCAAATGTCTCTGGTCTTCGTCAATACCCGGTCGCAGGCGGAAGTCTTGTTTCAAGAACTATGGACCGCGAATGAAGACGGACTTCCGATCGCACTTCATCATGGCTCGCTCGCAAAAGAGCAGCGGCGCAAAGTCGAAGCCGCGATGGCCGCGGGACAGCTAAAAGCGGTTGTCTGTACATCGACACTCGACCTCGGCATTGATTGGGGAGAAGTCGATCTCGTCATTCAAATGGGGGCGCCAAAAGGAGCTGCCCGCCTTGTCCAGCGGATCGGGCGCGCCAATCATCGCATGGATGAAGCGAGCCGCGCCATGTTGGTGCCAACAAATCGATTTGAAATCTTAGAGTGCCGCGCCGCGGAAGCCGCCGTAGAAGCCGGTGAAATCGATGGAGAGCCGCTCCGGAAAGGGGCGCTCGATGTCTTGGCCCAGCATATTATGGGCCGCGCCTGCGGCGAAGGGTTCGACCTACAGAATCTGTTCGATGAAATTCGTCTCTCTGCGCCATATCACACCCTGGATTGGGAAACGTATGAACGCGTCGTCGATCTTGTTGCGACGGGCGGATATGCGCTGAAAACCTATGACCGGTTCAAGCGCATAACGAAAACGCGTGACGGCAACTGGCACGCGCGAACGGCGCGGGATCGGCAGCAACATCGAATGAATGTCGGCGCGATCGTTGAGGCCCGGAGCCTTAATGTCAGATTATGCTCTCGTGTCGGTCGCGAAAAAGCAGGTCAGGCCACCGGCCGTCCGGCACTTCGTGCGGGTCGCAAACTGGGAGAAATCGAAGAATATTTCATCGGAACACTCACCCCCGGAGACACATTCCTGTTCGCCGGCGAGATCCTCCGCTTCATCGGCGCCCAAGAAACCGATTGTCTGGTCATGCGAGGACCGACAGACACCAATCCAGCCATTCCAAGCTATAATGGCGGGAAGTTTCCCCTGACCCAGTTTTTAGCGGGCCGGGTTCGAAAGATGATCCATGACCGTGATCAATGGTCTGGCTTGCCGGATCAGGTTCGTGAGTGGTTTGAGATCCAAGATCAGCGGTCCACCATTCCCGGCGCGGATGAACTCTTGATTGAAACCTTCCCGCGCGGCCAGCGGTTTTTTCTGACCTGCTACCCGTTTGAAGGCCGATTGGCACATCAGACGCTTGGCATGTTGCTGACCCGTCGGTTGGAACGCATGGGTGCGAAACCCCTTGGCTTTGTTGCCTCAGAGTACGCCATGGCGGTCTGGGCGATGGAGCCCATGGGCGACATCAATACGGCTCTTTTTGCCCCGGATCTGCTCGGTGATGACTTGGAAGAGTGGCTTGAAGAAGCCGTATTGATGAAACGACACTTCGCCCATTGTGCACAGATTTCTGGATTGATCGCGCGGCGTATGCCTGGCTCTGAGAAAACCGGCAAACAAGTCACGTTCTCCACCGACTTGATCTATGACGTCTTACGCAGTCACGAACCGGATCATATTCTTTTGCAGGCGGCCCGGCATGATGCAGCAACAGGGTTTTTAGACATTCGCCGCCTCTCAGACATGCTGATGCGTGTGCGCGGGAAACACGTCCACAAAGACCTCAAGAAGATCAGCCCTTTCGCCGTGCCAGTGATGCTCGAAGTTGGCAAAGAACCGGTTCACGGGGCCAGCGTTGAAGAAGCCATTTTGCGCGATGCCGAGGCTGACTTGATCGCGGAAGCGATGGGCGAGGTTTGATGAGCGTGGCGGTTGCATCGCCTCACAGAGTAACGACGCTCTTTGTCGACCGCGATCACACTTAGGACCCTGCCGTCTGATGCTGCAGTGGCATGCGTTTTAGCTGGGTTAGACTGCGCCAGGCCCATTCAAGCGGTCCATATCGATATCGCGATAGCCAGAGCGCGCTCACTGCTATTTGCAGGGCAGCCATCACCAAGACGACGCCATAGACTTCGATCCGGCTCAGCGTTGCGTAAAGGCCGAATCCAGTGCCGTAAAAAATAAGCACCGCAAGCACTGTCCCGCCAATATAATTCGTGAAGGCCAT